>JBGATE010000126.1:0-8330 GCA_044229375.1 Chitinophagaceae bacterium | reverse complement strand
CGTTAACTGTTTCCGTGACCTGGCCTTTGCGCCAAACGGAAAGGATATTTATGTGATCATGGACAGGTCCACCACTACATCAGGTCCCAGTGCCGCATTTCCTTTTGTACCCGCCTGCCAGGGCTGTTTACAGAAATATACTTTCCTTGGATATGCCGATGCAACGGGTAAAAGTTCGATACCCGCCGCCATTGATGTAACAGACGGACCTGTGAATACCTGCAACAGCGGAACCACCGTGGTGATCGATGATACCAATAAGAATTTGTGGGTGCCGATAACGGGACCTGATGGCAATATCCTGGCCGAAATTTATGCGGGTAACAGCAACGGGAACCTGGGAACAGTTACTTCTTCCTTTTATAAGAATTCCGGTCCGATCCGGATCAAAAACGGTGTGCGGTACCTTGACAGGAACATGACCATCAATGTTTCGGGAACAGTGGTTGCTCCGGTAAAGATCAGGCTCTATATTTCAAAGACGGAATTCGATGCCCTGGATGCGGACCCGATGAGTGCCATCACCGGTATTAGTGACCTGAAGATCCTGAAGAACAGTGACCCCTGCAGTGCGGCCGTTACAGGCGCCACCACGCTTATAATACCTTCTAATTCAGGAGCCGACCTGGTACACGGGGCCAACGGATATGTTTTGCAGGCGGATATTACAGGATTTTCTTCCTTTTACTTTGCCTCCGGCAATATAAGCCTTCCGCTGGATCTGCTTTCTTTCACCGGTACGCTGCAAAATAACAGCAAAGCATTGCTGAAATGGAAAACAGAAAATGAAATCAACACCTCTCATTTCGTGGTGGAAAGAAGCATCGATGGCGTTAATTACAGCGCGATCGGAACGGTGACCGCGTTGGGTACTGCCAGCAATACCGGGACGCTGGATTATTCACTGCTTGATGAGGAAGCAGGAGCACAGCAATCCCTTGTATTGTACTACAGGTTAAAGATGGTGGATATTGACCAGGCTTACAAATATTCAAACATCGTAAGGCTCTCGCTGGCAGATATTACCGGAAAAATAATGGTGTCACCGAACCCGGTTTCCTCAAAAGTGTCGGTGAATGTGTATGCTCCTGCAGATCTGAATATTCAATGGAGCTTACTGGATAATACCGGGCGTATTTTGCTCCGGGGTTCATCGTTACTGAGTAAAGGCCCCGGTAATAACTTTACTATCGATATGCATAAATTACCGGCAGGTTCCTATTACCTGAGCGTAAAAGGTGAAGGGATGGACCAGCAGGTAAAACTGCATAAGTTGTAGACCGGCTTATTGACAAATTGAGTCATAAAACATCAAAAAAACCTCCTGGTACCGGGAGGTTTTTTTATGCACTACAGGGCTTCTTCTTACAGGTCCCTAAAACCGGTTTTCTGTTATGTATCCGGTTATTTTTCCGTTGCGGTAAAGTAAGTGATCAAAATGTGACAGTAAACGGCCTGTCGTTAGTGTCAATGCCTGCTTTACTCCGTATTATTCCAGGCGTATTTACGACCCGTTCATTCCGAAAACATAGTCATCTCCTTTTGCAGAATTGTGCAATACCGCCTGTAAAAGATCGGGGTGAAAACACTTTGACCCGGGAACAGCTTTAGGCTAATTTTAAAACAACAAATTGGCAGTGAATGTACCCCATCCGGGTAAGAACCCTTAAAGCAGAATGTTTTTTTTCGTTGCGAAAATGAATCACGATAGAATAAACTGCTATGGAATGAAATTTGATCGCTGACAGGTAGCGCAGCGAAAACAAGTACCCGGTATCCACAAATCCAGTTCACTATGAAAAAACGAACACTTCTATTCCTGACGGTCATTCCCGTCTTTTTAGCAGGGCTTTACACCCTGCATAACACCGAACAAATTTCATCGGTTGAAAGCCGCACTGAAAAGCCATTTGTGAAAGAGACCGGCGCCGATAAACAACTCTCCATGTGGTTTCATTCGAAAGCTTATCCCAATCCCAATAATCTCAGCGATAAATACCAGGCGGCATGGGAGCAATACCTGGAGATAAAAAAAAGGACTGCTGGTGTTCAGTCCAGAGTGGAAGCTGCAACATGGACTTCCCTCGGGGATGTTTCCAGTATCGGGGGAAGGATTCTTTGCATCGCGATCGATCCCGGGAACTCCAACAATCTCTGGGCCGGCTCTGCCAGTGGCGGTATCTGGAAATCTGTCAATGCGGGATCAAGCTGGACCTCCGTTGCCACCAATTTCCCCGTTCTGGGTGTTTCTTCCATACTTGTAGATCCCGGTAATTCGAACGTGATCTATGCCGGAACCGGTGAAGTATACAGGGTGGATACTTCTAACACCGGGTTCAGTGTCTGGAAAACGAGGGGCACCTACGGGATAGGCATTTTGAAGAGTACGGATGGCGGTGCCAGCTGGACCCAGGTAATGACAAAAACCACGGATCAGATGTTCGGCATACAAATGCTTGAGTTTGATCCAACAAACAGCAACATTGTTTATGCCTGCGCAACGGATGGTTTGTACAGAACTACCAATAGCGGTACATCCTGGAACCAGATCCTGTCGAAAATATATGTCTCGGATATAGCTATCAATCCCGCCAACACCGACCAGATCGTTGTGGGAGTAGGAAATATGGTTAACCTGGATAAAGGGATTTACCGGACCACGAATGGCTCTAATGCTTCACCTGCATGGACACAGATCAGCTCGGGTTTGCCGTCTTCATTTACAGGGTTTGTGCGCCTGGATAATGTGGGTTCGTCGAGATTATACGCTTCAATCGGAGGTGCAGCGGGTGGCAATGAATTATATCTCTCAACGGATTTCGGTGCTAACTGGAGTGCTAAAAACAGTTCAGGGCATTGTGGCTTCCAATACTGGTTTTCGCATGACCTGGCCATTAATCCTTCCAACACGGATATCATTATGATGGGAGGGGTGGATTTTTACCGGTATAATTCCACGGATATAACAACGGGCGGTACGCGTACGACAATATCTACCGGAAGTTCACCCATCCATTCCGATCACCATGATGTGGAATATGATCCGAATAACAGCAATGTCATTTATGTAGCCTGCGACGGAGGCCTGTATAAAAGTTCCAATGGCGGATCAACCTGGAGTAACATCAATACCGGTCTCCGGGCCACGCAGTTTTATGCTTCTCTCGGAGTTCACCCCACCAATCCGAATGTCATGGTCGGTGGCTTGCAGGATAACGGGGTGGTTTCCTTTAACGGTACTTCATGGTCCCCTGAATTCGGGGGAGATGGCGGTCCGAGTGCCATTGCACCCGATGGAACCACCGTTCTCGCCTCGAATGATGCGAGAGGTGTAAGACGTTCCTCAACCGGTGCGGCAGGAACATACGGTTCCGTGCTTTCATCCTGGGCATTTTCGGCAGATGACAGAACGGCGTTCATGGCACCCGTTGCAATCAGTAAAAGCGACGGGAACTATATGTATGCCGCCTCCGATAACATCCACCGTTCAACGGATGGAGGCGTGTCCTGGACAAATCCCAACAGCAGTTCAACAAATTATATCGAGCAGTATAGAAAAACAGCGATAACCCTTGCCGTTTCACCGCTCAACAGGAATAAGGTATATGTTTCAACATCTAATATTTCCCAGAATACCACGAATGATCATTTATGGGTGAACGGGCAACCCAATTTATTAAAGTCAACTACCCCGGGTATCACCCCCTATTCCAGCATCAAAGGTTCATTGCCTGACAGGTTTGTGATGGATTTTGCCATCAGCCCTTCCAATGATGACAGTGTGTTTATCGCACTGGGGGGGTTTGGCACTTCTCATATATATGTAACCGGAGATGGCGGAACAAACTGGACAGCCCGGGGTGCCGGTTTACCCGATGTGCCATTCAATACAATTGTATTTGATCCGCTGAACCCTAAAATAATTTACGCGGGATGTGATTTCGGCGTGTATGTAAGTCCCGACAGGGGACAAACCTGGGTTGATTTTAACGGCGGTTTCTGGGATGCCACCCTGGTCATGGACCTGCAGATCTCGGCCGATAACAAGCTGATCGCCGCCACGCATGGCAAGGGTGTCTTCAGGAGTGACCTCTACGCCGGCGGTTCCCTGCCGTCCAAACTGGTTGATTTCTCCGGTGCGAACAAGGGGAGCTATAATGAATTAAAATGGGTGGTTACGGAGGAGCAGCAGTTGTCACGGTATGAGCTTGAAAGATCTGATGATGGACTAAGCTACCGGAAAGTGGCAACGAAACAGGCGGCCAACAGCACGATTATGATCATGTACTCACATCATGACCCGGTAGGCATCGGTGCTTCGGAATATTATTACCGGTTGAAAACAGTTGACAATGACGGCAGTTTCACCTATTCTTCCGTGATCTACATACGTACCGCGGGCAAAACAACGATCTCCGTCATGAATAATCCGTTCCGTGACATGATCGTACTGCAATATACCATAGCGGCCAACCAGAAAATCTCAATGGGCATCTATAATGCAGGCGGTGCATTATTGCGTAAACAGGAATATAATGCCACAGCTGGTTCCGGAGTTTATTCGGTCTTTGGTTTTGAAAACTTCCCCCGCGGGCTTTATTTCCTGAAAGCGGAAAGCGGTGAGTTCACACAAACCTTTAAGCTGGTGAAGCAATAGGAGCAAGGATCTAATCTTGACGTCTATACAACTCGACGCTGAAAAATATTTTCACAAAACCCCTTGCACATCAAGGGGTTTTCTTATGCGATCCTCCGTACAAATACGAACCTGGTTTCTCCCCGGCGGATAAGATTATACCATTAATTCGGATAAAATACCTGCTTCAGTTTTCCGCTATTCATGCAGGTAAATAGGGTGATCGTTGATCCTTTATTTCCCTGTTGAATCTACCTTGCAGGCCCTTGCGGACGGGTGTACCTTTCTATTGCCCAATCCGTGTGCCTATGAAAAAAGTGCTACTTGAAATCTGTTTACGGGTCACCAAAAATATCCTGCTCCTGGTTTTTTTCATTGGAGGAACCACCAGCGCTTATCCTCAATGCATCGCCGGCAGTAATACGGCCAACCTGAACTGGGATAACATGGATTATCTCGTTACAACCGGTAATTACGCAGGCTATGTTACCGCGGCAATGAGCCGCACACAGGCATTTGCCATCGGTGTGAACCGGGTGGTGGTGGTTTACCCCGCAACCATCACTACCACGGGAGAAAATACAACACATACCGGTGAGGCAGGATCTTTTGGCACAGGCGCCGATGTGCAGTACAGTGGCAACGGAAACATCACTTTTACCTTTGATGATGAGGTCAATAATTTCCAGTTCTCCCTGTATGATATCGACAATAGCCAGCGGGTTAACGTAACCGCGGTGAATACAATCCTTACCCCGCTTAATATAGTCATGACGCGGCCGGCTACCGGGAATGTCGTCATTACCGGTTCGGGTACCACCAATGCACAGGGACAGGCACCTGCCCTCGCCGCAGCCAATAATTCGGTTGTAGCCACGATCAATGTGGCCATTCTGGGACCGGTAAAGACCGTTACAGTTGCCATTAGCGGCACAGCCGGTGATTTCTGGCTTTCAGATTTTACAGCATGTGTGGTCGGTACGTTTCCCAATAACTATTTTATCGCCTCGCGGCCTTTTACCGGTCAGCCTACTTATATCATCGGTACCTCAGACACCAATACGGTATCCCTGATCAATACAGCAACCGGACAGGCCCGGATGATATTCCAGGATGTCTCTTCTCCGCGTTATATCAATGGTATCGGGTATGATCACCTGCAACATGACCTGTATTATGTGATCGATTTTACGGCGACTCCCGCTACGAATAAGGCGATCAAGCGGTACAATTTTGACACGCAATCCATGGGGGTGATCGTGCCGAATGTGAATGTGCTCGGGATACCTACCTTCAGCCGCGGTGTGGAATCGGCTGGCTGCGCTTTCTACGATAATGACCTTTATTTCGGGGTGGAAGGAAACCTCACACCCGGCAATAACGGGGGCCGTGAAACAATTATCTGGCGGATCGAATTTGATGTACCCGGCGGAAATGCCATTAAGGCCTGCCAGGTTTATGCTACTCCTTCCGATAACGGTGCCGGAACATCCCTGCATGACTGGAACGATTTCACCATTGCGGACGGATTACTGGTTGACTTCGCGGGTTCTCCCAATGCTGCGGCAAGAAGATTCACACACTTTGACCTGCAGACACAAAATATCGTACAGAATTATTATACCGGTGGACTGACTCCCCGGCAGGCGGGGATTACCTGGAATAATACACGGTATTGGGTGTATGATTCTATCGCGGTGTATAATATGAACGGAACCATCGGACCCCGGACCCGGATCACCGGGCCAACGGTACTGGACTGGACCGGGTTCTGCGGTGATGCAACCGGGTTCAGACCGAAAAGCGATTTCGGGGATGCGCCCGCATCTTATGACCCGGATCCGCTCAGCCCGGCGTTGCACGAAAAAGATACGGCCTTATTCATTGGGCTGAATTTCGCTACCGGCTGGGATGAGGAATTTAATAAATTCACTTCGGCTGATGCCACCGGCGACGGCGCGGATGATAATGACGGACTCAATTATACACCCATCTTTAACCCGGCCACCGGAAATTACCTTGCTTATGTAAGGGTTTACAACAATACAGGCTCGAATGCCCGGCTGATCGCCTGGCTGGATTTTAATGCGAACGGAGTATATGATGCGATAGAGGCGATCACACCCATCACGGTCAGTTCCTCTTCTTCCGTTCAGGGTTTTTTCCTTTTCTGGCCCTCGGCGCCGACACCATTAACCAATGGTTCGTTTACGTTCTTACGTATTCGTCTTACTTCTGCTGCAAACGGAATGACGACCGCCAATCCGACCGGTTATTACCGTAATGGGGAAGTGGAGGATTACCGGGTACCGGTGGACAATTTCCCTTTATCGGCGCAACTGCTTTCATTTACTGCAACAACCGTCAATGATGCTGCAGTAAGACTGAACTGGAAAACAACCAATGAACAGAATGTGGCTGGTTTTGGCATTGAAAGAAGTACCAACGGAATGAACTGGAGCAATATCGGTTTTGTCGCCGCGCTGGGTAATAATGGCCAGGGGGAGATCAACCCTTATGTTTTTGATGATATACAGCCGTGCAGGGGACGGTCATTTTACCGCTTAAAGATTAGTAACCTCAACCCTTCCGAAGACAAGTACTCAGCCATTAAGGCGGTGTATCTCGGGAATACCGGTCAGCCGGATGTGCTGATAGCCCCCAACCCGGCCAGGGAAAACCTTTCTGTGTTCATCCAGTCGGGAAGCGCAACCGGGAATGCGCAGGTACAGATCACTGATATGGCAGGAAAAATGATGTATAGCCGGAATCAAATTTTGTTGGAAGGCATGAATAACATAGTGCTGAACATCCTGTCGAACTGGCCGGCGGGGAATTACAATTTTATCCTGCAGGCAGGAGAGAAAAGGGTGACACGAAAATTCACGGTAATAAAATAACGTAACGGTATGCCGTAAATAAAAATTAAGACAGGTATTGGCCGGCGAAAAATAACGAAATGACGCATGTATTTTCTCTTTCATTATTAATTAAAGTTGTTTTGAACGGAAGATTCAATAAAAAAATATTTATTTCACATTAATATTCGATAACCCTAAAAATCCGTATCATGAAAAAGTTAATTACCTTTTTTACCCTATCGCTTGTCTTTTTCTCCTGCCAGAAAAGCAAGGATAGTCTCCCCGCACCCGTTTCGCAGGAAAATCCTTATTACGTCATCCCATCCGGGTACACGGTGCCCGATTGTCTCACTCCGACGGAGACGGCAATCATGGCCGGACAGAACGACAACGTCGGCAGCGTGGTTGTATGGAATGATGCGACCAATGTGTATGTATCCTACCAGACCATTGGGGCTTACAAACTGAAGAAAACCCATTTGTATGTGGGCGCCTGCAGCGGAATACCGGTAAACGGGGCAGGTAATCCACGTATCGGTCTATTTCCCCAGACAGCCACACATGGTACCACAGGTGTGAGTGTATATACCTACACCATTCCAAGAAGCAGCCTGCCGGCCGGTTGTGTCTGTATTGCGGCGCATGCAGAAATAGTTGCCTTTAACAGCACGGGTCAGCAATATTATTCCCAGACCGGCTGGGGCCAGGGCGACCAGATCAACGACGGTGGATCATGGGCGATGAAATTCAGCTATTGCCAGGAGGAGTGTGAGGAAGGAGAAGTCAGATGACCATGAAGATATAACAGGTTTTAAAGTGGCTGTCTGAAAGGG
>JBGATE010000125.1:0-8536 GCA_044229375.1 Chitinophagaceae bacterium | reverse complement strand
TGATCCGGGATAATGACAGGTCCCTGCTGCGCTTCTTCCCGGTCGATAAAAGATATTGTGTACCGGCCAGGCTGGAAAAGATCGAAGAAGCTCCCTGGTTCCTGATGGAGACATCGGGGACAAAGAAAAAAACATACAGGGTTTACGGTATTCTTCATTTCAAGGTTAATGACACCTCCTGCAAACTGCATATTTACCAGTCAAGGGACCTGATGAATGATTCAGTTTTCGCTGATTACCTTTTTATCCCGTTTACTGATAAAACCTCCGGTGTAGAAAGCTATGCAAACGGGCGTTATATCGATCTTCGTATTCCCGAACTCGAAGCAGGAAATTTCCGGCTCGATTTCAACAAAGCCTACAATCCCTATTGCGCCTATATCAGCAATAAATACAACTGTCCCGTGCCGCCCCGTGAAAACGAGCTGGCGATCGCCATCCGCGCCGGCGAAATGAGTTACGGAAAGGATCACTGATGCATTCAGCAATGCAGGCTGCTTCCTGGTCTTTTGAGCGGAACAAGATACCCTTCGTTCTCCTAATCATCCATCGCTCCCAACCACAGTAATTTAGCTGCATTAGTGAATGAGGAAGCACGGGTCAGCGGATTTCACAACCGCTAATGGTTTAATTCGACCAGCTATACCTAATTTTGCTGGAAATCCGGAACTATCGTTTCTTTCACTCCCAGATAGAAACTGTAAAACCAAGTTATGCGTTCAAATTTACTATTTCTGATTTTCCTTTTAATGTTCACGAAACCCTCTCTCTCCCAAAAAGGGACGGTGGAGGGGTTTATCTCGGATGCGGATACCCGAACACCGTTAAGCGGTGCAAGTATCAATATTGGAACAGGTGCAGGCGACAACTCCGACCAGTTTGGCCGCTTCCAGTTTCCGCAGATCACCGCCGGGCAGTATGAAATGATCGTTTCCCATATCGGTTATAAAACGGAGATCATCACGGTGGAAGTTAAAGCCAACCTGCTTTCCACCGTACGGGTAAGCCTGAAAAAAGCGAACCTTGACCTTTCAGAGGTCAGGATCAACAGCAAGCGATACAACGGGTTGAATATGATCGGGGCAGTGGATATCAAATTAAGACCGGTCAATAATTCGCAGGATGTTTTGCGTATCATTCCCGGGCTTTTTATCGCACAGCATGCGGGTGGAGGTAAGGCGGAGCAGATTTTCCTGCGGGGTTTTGATATTGACCACGGAACAGATATCGCCATTAGCGTGGACGGCGTTCCTGTAAATATGGTGAGTCATGCACACGGGCAGGGTTATGCCGACCTGCATTTCCTGATCCCGGAAACTGTGGAGAAAGTGAACTTTGAAAAAGGCCCCTACAACGGAACTAAAGGCAATCTTGCCACGGCCGCTTATGTGGATTTCCAAACAAGGGATTTCATTGAAGATAACCAGCTAAAACTGGAGGCGGGTATGTTCGGAACCTGGAGGGTTAACGGGATGCAGAAAATATTCAACAAAAAAACGGAAAATAGCAGGCAGCAAATCTACATTGCATCCGAATATTCCAAAACGAACGGCTATTTTGAAAGTCCGCAGGATTTTCACCGATTCAATCTCCTTGGCAAGTACACAGCCTGGTTTGGCAACCAGTCAAAACTCAGTATAAGTGCATCCGGTTTTGACAGCAAATGGTATGCTTCAGGACAGGTACCCGACAGGGCGGTACGTTCAGGACTCATTGGCCGGTTTGGTGCGATCGATGATACAGAGGGAGGAAATACCAGTCGCAGCAATTTTCAGGCGAAGTTCAGCAAACAATGGAAAAATCACTGGAACACGACGGACCAGGTCTTTTTCAGCCGTTATAAATTCAATCTCTATTCCAATTTTACATTTTTCCTGGATGACCCGGTAAACGGTGATATGATCAACCAACGGGAGAAAAGAAATACCTGGGGATATACGACCACCGCATCCAAATCCTATCTCCTTGGAAATAATAAGACCGGTACGGCTTTTGGCGCAGGATTCCGGCAGGATGATATAACTGATATTGAACTGGCAAAAGCGAACAGGACCATCATATTCAACAGTATTCAAAAAGGCGATATAAAAGAAACAAATGCATTTCTCTATGTACAGCACGACATGGAGTTGGGTAAGCAGTTCAGCCTGAATGCCGCAGTGCGGTATGATCATTTCATTTTCAGATACCGGGATGCATTGGCCGGTGCCGGTGATTTTGACAAACAAAACAAGGGCATACTCAGCCCGAAACTTAGCCTGTATTTTACACCCAATGCAACAGTAAAGTTTTACCTGAGCAACGGTTTTGGCTTCCACTCCAACGACACCCGTGTAATACTCGATAATAGCGCCGACAAAGTTTTGCCCAGGCTCTTCGGCACTGACCTGGGAGTGATTATGAAACCCCATAAGCATCTCATCCTGAAAGCGGCCCTCTGGCATTTTTATTCACAACAGGAATTTGTTTATGTCGGTGATGCCGGCATTGTAGAGGCCGGTGGAAGAACCAGGAGAATGGGTGTGGATGTATCGGCACGTTACCAGGTGAACAAATGGCTTTACGCTGATGTGGACATCAACCTGACCCGCGGACGCCTGATCGGTGAACCAAAGGGCGCCGATCGCGTACCTCTCGCTCCTTCCTTCACCAGTATCGGGGGAATGACGGCAAGGATCAAAAACGGTTTCAGCGGTTCGATCCGATACAGGCTGATCGGTGAAAGACCAGCCAATGAAATAAATTCCGTGACTGCGGAAGGTTATTTCCTGCTGGACATGGTGTTGAGCTACCGGGTTAAGAAATTTGATCTAAGCCTGACCGGAGAAAATTTATTGAACAGCAAATGGAGGGAGGCGCAGTTCGACACGGAGTCGAGGTTAAGCTTTGAAACGGACCCCGTTTCCGAGATCCACTATACACCCGGCACACCGGTCTTTATTAAAGGAGCGGTCACGTTTTATTTCTGATCAGGAAAAGGTCATTTGCAAGCCCGCTTCAAAGGAAACAGGATCATAACCCAGCATCCGTCTTGCCTTGTCAATGACAAACCCTGTTCGAAGCGGCCTTCGCGCCGGCTCTTTAAAATCAGCCGCGGTCACTTTTTTCAGCAAGGAGGGATCCAGCCCGAGAAATTGGGCAGCCCTGCAGGCCATTTCATAGGGCGTGAGTATATCGGTGCCGGATAAGTGAAAAATACCGGTTGCTCTTTTTTCAATGATGGCGGCAATTCCCGCTGCCAGGTCCTCCACATAGGTAGGTGTGCGAACCTGGTCGTTCACCACGCGGTACTCCTCCCCTTTTTCCAGTTTTTCCTTAACAAGGGTCAATATATTATTACGGCCTGTTAGCGGTTTCCCATACACCAGGACGGTCCTGGCAATGGCCCAGTCATACCGGTATCCCTTTACTTCCTGTTCTGCCAGGAGTTTTGTGGTACCGTAATAATTCACCGGGTTGGGCGGGTCATCTTCCGCGTACATTCCCTTCTCCCCGTCAAAAATAAAATCGGTGGAAACGAAAAGAAAAAAAGCCGCGCTCCCTGTCGCGGCATCCAGTAAGTTTCTTGTCCCCTGCACATTGCATTCATAAGCACGGGGCTGGTTCAGCTCACAGTCATCGGGTTTGCTGCGGGCGCCGGCATGCAGCACTACGGAGGGTGTATATTTTTCAAATACGTTTTTCACCGTTGCCGGATTGGTGAAATCCATGGCTTCATAGAGGAACCCCGGTTCATCACTGAAAGGAAGACGGCATCCTCCCGTCCCGGTGGCGATCACATCGTAACCCTTTTTCAGCAGGAGACCCGTTACATAATGTCCCAGGAAACCATTGGCGCCGGTGATCAGTATACTCATGTTCCAAATGTAATACTATCCAAAATGAAAAAGGGCCGCGAGGATAGCGGCCCTTTCAAAAAAATCATGCCGGGAGATTAAAACCCTTTTTTCTCGGCCGGTTTTGAAAATTCAAATTTCGGGGTGATCCCCATATTGTAAAAAGTGAATGCGTAGATGTCTGCAGTTGTCTCCAGTGCTTTTTTAAGGTTGCTTGCACCGTGACCCGAATTCACATCAATGCGGATCAGCATCGGGTTGTTCCCCTTGTAATGTTCCTGGAGGGTTGCCGCATACTTAAAAGAGTGCGCGGGCACCACCCTGTCATCATGATCGGCCGTGGTGATGATGGTAGCCGGGTAATTGATGCCGGGTTTGATATTATGGATCGGGGAATAAGACAGCAGGTTTTTGAAATCTTCGGGATTATCACTGCTGCCGTATTCGGCGATCCAGTTCCAGCCGATGGTGAACTTGTGAAACCTAAGCATGTCCATCACCCCTACCTGCGGGATGGCGACTTTGAATAGTTCCGGGCGCTGGTTGATCACCGCGCCTACGAGCAAGCCGCCGTTAGAGCCGCCCTGGATGGCCAGGTAATCCTTCGAAGTATAATTTTTTTCGATCAGGTACTCGCCTGCCGCGATGAAATCATCAAATACGGTTTGCTTTTTCAGCCGCATCCCCGCTTCATGCCATTTCTCCCCGTACTCGCTGCCGCCGCGAAGATTGGCGATACAGAATATACCCCCCTGTTCCAGCCAGGTGATCCGGGAGGGAGAAAAGGAAGGGGTTGAACTGATATTGAAACCGCCATAGCCGTTCAGCACCGTCGGGTTTTTGCCGTTCAGTTTGGTTCCTTTTTTATACGTGATGAACATGGGCACTTTTGTTCCGTCTTTGCCAGGGTAAAAAACCTGTTCGGTGATGAAGTCCTCGGGATTGAATTTCACTTCCGGTTTCCGGAACAGGGTGCTTTTGCCGGTCGCGATATCATAACGGTAGATCGTGGGCGGGAAAGTGATGGAGGTGAACGTATAAAAAACCTCTTTATCCTCCTTCAGTCCGCCAAATCCGCCGGCGGAACCGAGTGCGGGAAGTTTCACTTCCCTTTCCATTTTACCGTTAAGGTCATATACATATACGCGGCTGGTGACATCTTTCAGGTAGGTGACAAATAGTTTTCCGCCGGCTGCCGATACGCCGGAAATATTCTCCGGTTTCTCCGCGATGAGGGTCTTCCAGTTTTCCTTGCCGGGGGACTTCGGATCGATAGAAATAAGCTGCCGGTTCCGGGCTCCGTCATTCGTCAGCACAAGGAAACGGCCGGAAGATTCAGTGACAAAGTTGTAATTGTAATCACCTGCTTCCGCGATGATCGGCTTGAAATTCCTGTCATCCGACTGACTGTCGTAAAACCAGAGCGCATTGCCGTCTTTCGCTTTTCCGCGATCACTGATCACGAGGAATACATAGCGTTCCGTTTCATCGGTGAACACCGTGTGAAAGCGCTGCGGATTGGCGGGGTCCTCGTACACCAGGCGATCCTGGTCCTGCGAGGTACCTTTTTTATGATAATATACCTGGTGGTTCTCATTTTTGGTGGAAAGTTCTTTTCCTTTTTCCGGCGCGGGATAACGGCTGTAAAAGAAACCATCGCCCTGCCAGGCGGCACCGGATACTTTTACCCAGGCCAGCGAATCCGGAAGGTATTGCAGGGTCTGCATGTCCATTACAAAAAAGGTTCTCCAGTCGCTTCCGCCCGTCGTCTTTCCTACTACCGCGAAACGGCCGTCCTTTGATAGTGAAAATGCGCCCAGCCCGGTTGTTCCGTCTGCCGAAAATTTATTGGGATCCAGGACCTGTTCGGGTTTGCCCGTAAGTCCTTTCTGGCGGTAAACGACACTTTGATTCTGCAAACCGTCATTCTTGGAAAAATAATAGTATTCATTCTTTTTTGAAGGAGATGAATACTTGGGATAGTTATTGATCTCTTCCAGCCGTTTCAGCCAGTCGGCCCTGTAACTTATCTTGTCCAGGTAACCGAATGTGACCTTGTTTTGTTCGGTCACCCATTGTTTGGTTTCTTCACTGCGGTCATCTTCCAGCCAGCGGTAAGGATCCGGCACTTTGGTGCCATGGTAATCATCGATGGTCTCCCCTTTTTTGGTTTCGGGATACGTAAACTGTGCAAAACCCCATACTGGTAAAAGAAATAAAAGAATAATAGCAAACCGTTTCATAAATGGAATTTTTTGTAGTCCTAAAGTTATGGGATACCGGAGTAACTACTATCTTCCTTTTACAAAAGGCTGATGGAATGAATACAAGACGATTTCAATCCCTTATTACCGATGGGGCGCCGCTGGAAAGCCAGGTGGCGAATATCTCGGACAATTTCCACTCATGCCCTGCATAGAGTTTTGGCTTCACCAGCACATAATCCAGGAAATCCCGGAGATCTTCCACCCTGCATTCCCGCATAACATTCAGCAGCGGGCGTCCCTCGTAGTTGCCGGATGCGATGGGCTTGTTCAATGAAGGTTCGTTTTCATAAAAGTATTCCCCGGTGAAACGGATATCCGCCACCATTGAATCCAGCAACGACTTTTCATCCGCGGCGGTCCAGGACTGAAAAACGGCAAAGCGGTCATAAAAATGCTTGTCATACACATCCCCGAGACGGATAAAATGCGATGCGAGTTGCGGTATCATTCCGTAATAGATATCCGTTTTCTCCATCATTGTATAAAGAAGATCACCGGCCTTCAGCGGCTGGCCGCTTTTGTTATTCCCGATGGCGAAGTAATAAAAATTACCTTTGATCAGCTGGCAGCGCCCATATCCTTTCATCCCGGTATCCTTTAGTTTTCCGTCGTACACACCCTTTATCAAGCCCAGTTGTTTCTCACTGATTGAAAGATCATCGGGAAGTTCCACCTGTACCAGTTTCACCGAGTCGTTCAGGTCCACCATATAGTCGGTGATCGGGAATCCCCTCAGCCGGCGGCTGGTATCCGTTTGCGCGGATGCCCAAATGGAGGCAAAAACAGGGAGGAACAGGAGTAATTTACGCATACCGGAAATTTATACCGCAACTTAATCCCGCCGGAACAGGATTACTATCCGTGTGATTGGGTATTCCTGTTAAGGAAATCCGAATAAAAGGCGTCCGGACTGCAAACAGGTGTTAGTATGTATCCCGGACACATAAAAACAAATACTTACTTTTGCTGGCTTAAACTTCACCATGGGAAACAAAGTAACGAAGATCGGGGTTCTTACATCGGGAGGTGATTCACCGGGAATGAATGCGGCCATCCGGGCCGTGGTACGGACAGGTCTTTATCACGGGCTTGAGATGTATGGCATTATGAGGGGTTACCAGGGAATGATCGAGGATGATATTTACCGGATGGATTCCCGTTCGGTGGCCAATATCATCCAGCGGGGCGGCACGATCCTCAAAACGGCCCGCAGCAAGGAATTTTATGAGTACGAAGGGAGGAAAAAAGCCTACGAGAACCTGAAGAGAAGGGGCATCGACGGGCTCGTGATCATCGGGGGTGATGGCTCTTTCCGGGGTGCGGTACAGTTCAGCCAGGAATTTGATATACCCTGCATCGGGCTGGCGGGCACCATCGACAAGGATATCAACGGCACCGATTTCACCATCGGATTCGACACGGCGGTGAACACCGCGGTGGAAGCCATCGACAAGATCAGGGATACCATGGATGCGCACGACCGCATCTTCATCATTGAAGTGATGGGCAGGGATGCCGGTTATATCGCGCTGCACAGCGGCATCGCCACCGGCGCCGAGAACATACTCATCCCGGAACGCAAGACCAATATGGATGATATCATCACGTCGCTGCTGGAAAAGGAACGCCGTAAAAAACTGGTGAACCTGATCGTGGTGGCCGAAGGTGATGATTTCGGGGGAGCGAATAAAGTGGAATCGATACTGAAAGAAAAACTGCCCAACGCGGAGATCCGTGTTTGCATACTGGGACATATTCAAAGAGGAGGTTCACCGAGTTGTCTCGACCGGCTGATCGCCAGCCGCATGGGCTTTCACGCGGTGGAGTCCCTGATGGAAGGCCGGCACAATGTATTTATAGGTATCACCAATAATAAAATGCATTATATACCCCTGCGGGACGCTGTAAAAAATAAAGGCAAGATCAGCGACGAATGGCTGAAGATCGTGAAAATATTAGCCTCCTGAGGAAGTACTGTTGTAAATTGAACATTCGGGTAAAAAAGCAAAAGCCTCCATGAGTAAGAATATAGAAAAATACCTGCATAAGGAGTTCGACAAGGAAGCGGGCCGCCAGCACGTATATAAAAGAACAAAGATCGTGGCCACCGTAGGTCCGGCCTGTGATTCTTATGAACAGTTGCTTGAACTGGTAAAGGCCGGTGTAAATGTATTCCGGCTGAACTTTTCACACGGTAATTACGGGGATAAGGCGAGGATCATAGAATACGCAAGACAGATCAACAAGACCGAACCCTATAATATCGCGATCCTGGCCGACCTGCAGGGTCCCAAGTTAAGGGTGGGTGAACTGGAGGGCGATTCACTGGAAATAAAAGAAGGCGATATACTCACTTTTACCAATGAAAAGATAATCGGGAACCGGCACAGGATCTATGTATCCTACCCCGACCTGCACGCCGATGTGAGGGTT
>JBGATE010000124.1:8357-8602 GCA_044229375.1 Chitinophagaceae bacterium | reverse complement strand
CACGATCCTGCCGGAAACCTCGGGGTGGATCTCCGCCACTTCATTGGCAACTACTGTTCCCGGGACCTCCACATTTTCCTGGAAGGACTCCGTTTTTACGATATAAGCGTCTACCCGCATCGGCGGTGCCTTCGCGGCGCCGCCCTGTTGCGGAGCGGCCACTTTTTTCTTCTTGCCACCGCAGGAGGACAATGCGAAAAATAATACGGATAATAACAGTAATGATGTTCTCATAATTCTTGTGT
>JBGATE010000124.1:0-8347 GCA_044229375.1 Chitinophagaceae bacterium | reverse complement strand
GAGCCTATAAAGATAATGGATAATCATAAGCTTTTAGACGCCGGAAACCAGGGATACTTGCGCTGATAGTCAAAGAGGTATCAACGGTTTTGCCAGTGGATAAATGGCGCTTATGATTTGGCTAACAAGGTTCGTTTCACTTTGTTCGACTGGTGCAGTAATTCCTGTTTTTCCCGGCTCAGAATGGTCACATGGCCCATCTTGCGCCCGGGTTTTGTTTGTTTTTTGCCATAAATATGCACAAATACATTCTCTGTTCTCAGCACTTCTTCCAGGCCTTCATAACGGACATCACCGCTGAAACCTTCCGCGCCGATGATATTGACCATGATGGAAGGAAGGATGGCATCCGTATTGCCCAGGGGGTATCCGAGCAGGATCCGCCAGAGCATATCAAATTGTGAGCTGTAATGCGCCTCAATGGTATGATGGCCGCTATTGTGCACCCGTGGCGCAGTTTCATTTACGAGTACATCATCATTCTTATCCACGAACATTTCCACGGCAAAGATCCCCGCTGAATGAAAGTTCTTAGCCACGGACAAGGCGATCGCTTCCACTTTCCATAGGGTCTTTTCTTCCAGTTCGGCGGGGCATAGCTGGTAGTCCAGCAGGTTCAATACGGGATCGAAGAGCATTTCCACCGGCGGGTACAGGACGGTTTCCCCCTTGTCGTTCACGGCTACCATCTGCGCGATCTCTTTTTTGACGGCCACCATTTTTTCAAGCACGGAAGGACTGTCAAACCCTTTTTCGAAATCCTCCTTTGTTTTCAGCAACTGAACGCCTCTGCCGTCGTAACCACCTTCTCCGATCTTTAGTGCGGCAGGCAGGTAATCCACCTTTGCTTTCAGTTCCGAAAGATTGCCCGTAACGATAAAATCGGCTGTGGGTATCTGGTTGTCGCGGTAAAATTCTTTTTGCAGGATCTTGTTCTTAATGATCCTTAATACGGAGGGTTTAGGGTAAACCCTGGTCCCTTCCAATTCCAGTTTTTCAAGGGCTTCCACGTTCACGTTTTCGATCTCGATGGTTAAGGCGTCAAGCCCCTTGCCAAAATTGTAAACCGCGTCAAAATCCCTGATATCTCCCCGGGTGAAATGGTGACATAAATGCGCCGCGGGGCATTCATCATCGTTCTCCAGCACAAATGTTTCAACCGGGTAATTGGCCGCTGCCTGCAGGAGCATCCTGCCCAGCTGACCGCCGCCGAGTATGCCAATCCTGGGCAGTTTTGATGATTTTGACATGGGTGCAAAGATAAGCGTTCAGCGTTGTGAGTCGTTGGTCGTGAGCAGGGTTCTCAGGGCAGATGTTCTCTCTGCCCTTCGCCTGAAATATGCCTGGCAATTGGGAAATCTCCGCCCCGCTATTGTTCCGGAATTTTTATCTTTGGGCAATGATCCCCGACTACCCGCATAAGGTTTTCAATGACCGGCGCAGCCGGTTCAGCCTGCTGATGGAAGCACTGGCAATGGGCCATTACCAATAAGCCGAAGGTCAATTTTTTTCGCAAGGGTTTTTTATTCATTTCAAATTTCAAGATCATGGGAACCGTTACAGCAACGAACAATAAACAGGCAATACAAACTGATTTTCTCCCTTTACTGGGCACCGATTATGTGGAGTTCTATGTGGGCAATGCCAAACAGGCGGCGCATTTCTATAAAACCGCTTTTGGCTTCCAGTCGTTGGCCTATGCAGGTCCCGAGACCGGTGTAAAGGATAAAGTGAGCTACGTGATCCGGCAGAACAAACTCACTTTTGTGCTCACCACACCGCTTCGCAGCGGCAATGAGATCGCCGAGCATATCTATAAACACGGCGACGGGGTAAAAGTGCTGGCCCTCGGGGTGAAGGATGCCCGCGGTGCTTTTGAAGAAACCACTAAAAGGGGAGGGAAGCCCTGTATGGAACCCACGGTGCTCAAAGATGACCAGGGAGAAGTGGTGCTCAGCGGTATTCACACCTACGGCGATACCGTACACCTTTTTGTGGAAAGACAAAATTACAGGGGCCCGTTCATGCCCGGATTCAGGGAGTGGAAGTCCCATTACAACCCTCCGCCAACCGGGCTGCTCTATGTGGACCACTGCGTGGGTAATGTGGGCTGGAACCAGATGAACCCCTGGGTGAAATTTTATGAAGAGGTGATGGGTTTCCGCAATATCCTGAGTTTTGATGACAAGGATATCTCGACAGAATATTCAGCATTGATGAGCAAGGTGATGAGTAACGGTAATGGTTATGTGAAATTCCCGATCAATGAACCCGCAGAGGGGAAGAAGAAAAGCCAGGTGGAGGAATATCTCGATTTCTATGACGGAGAGGGCTGCCAGCATGTGGCTATGGCAACGAATAACATTGTGGAAACGGTTACCCGGCTCCGCGACAGGGGTGTAGAATTTCTGCAGGTACCCAAAACCTATTACGATGACCTGCTGGACAGGGTCGGAAAGATCGATGAGGATATTGAGCCCTTAAAAGAACTGGGTATCCTGGTAGACAGGGATGATGAAGGCTACCTGCTGCAATTGTTCAGCAAACCGGTGGAGGACAGGCCCACGCTGTTCTTTGAGATCATACAGCGCAAGGGCGCCAGGAGTTTCGGTAAAGGTAATTTCAAGGCTCTTTTCGAGGCGCTGGAGAAGGAACAGGAGGCACGGGGAAATCTATAGATGTTTGGTTGATTAGTTAATTGGTTAATTAGTTGATTAGTTGATTGGTTAATTAGGCTTTAAAGTGTAGGGGTACCCGAAAAATTTCACCTGCTCCTCCTGGATAAATAAATGAACTTTTAATAGTGTGTTCTGCGATGTAAAAAGACATTTCGAACGGAGGACCCAGTTAACTAATCAACCAATTAACCAATTAACTAGTTAATTGCCAGTTAATTAGGGTATCACTATTTTGACTATCTTTATCAATAGTTTAGCTGGTTAAACGTACTAAAAATCCGCACCCGCCGTTCATCCTAAATAAAAGCCGAGATGAAGAAATTCCTGGTATCCTTTTTTAGTGTGGCATTCGCCGGAGCGGCTTCGGCCCAGCCCTCCTTCTCCAGCGGCGGAAGCAATTCTTTTTCCTTTATCGATTACCAGAAGAGTTTTCAGCGACCCGGTGAGGCGTTGCAACGAAAAGAGGACACGTTGCAAAAACAGTTCGAGGCCAAAAAACTGAAATGGCCCGCCAAATACATTTATATCCGTTCCTTCAAATACGACAGCCAGCTTGAAGTGTGGGCGAAGAATGAGATCCAGGAACCTTTTAAGCTTTTCAAGACCTACAGAGTTTGCGCCCTGGCCGGCACACTGGGTCCCAAACGAATGGAAGGGGATTACCAGGTGCCGGAAGGATTCTATTATGTAAACGTCTTCAATCCCAAGAGCAATTATTATCTCTCCCTGGGGATCAATTATCCCAATGCGTCAGATAAAATACTGAGCGATTCTGAAAGACCCGGCGGCGATATTTATATCCACGGGAGCTGTGTAACGGTCGGGTGCATTCCCATCCGTGATGAACAGATCGATGAACTGTATATCATTGCAGCGCATGCCAAGGACCAGGGACAGGATTATATTCCCGTTCATATTTTCCCGGTTCGGTTCACGGTGGAAAAAAGCGTGAAATTCCTGGAGAACCTGACCCGGGACGACCCGGCACTTAAGAAATTTGCCAATTCCATGGAGGACGCGTTTGATTATTTTGAGAAATACAAACAGCTTCCCGTGGTAATGATCGGAGATAAGGGTGAGTACATCATCAACGATGTGCCACCTAAAAAAAGCAAAAACAGCCCGACCGAACAACCGGTGAAGCGCCCGGCGGGACAGCATCGTACCCGCAACATATCATCGCTGGCCGATGCGGTGCACCAATGGCCACAGTTTCCCGGAGGCGGCGATGCCTTTATGAGATACCTGGAAAAACTGGGTACTGAAATGTCTTCCTATTTGCCCGAAAAAGTTAAGAAAGCCTATGTGCAGGTTGAATTTATCGTGGATGCAGACGGGGTGCCGGTGAATTTTAAGATACTGAAGGGAGTGAAGGATGGCGATGACCTCCATGATGAACTGATCAGCCGGATGGAAAATATGGGCACCTGGAAACCCGCCACCCTGCACGATAAGGCCGTGGCCAAAAAAATGGTGCAGACGGTCACGATCGAAGCCGAACAACAACCCTGATCTTACTGTAACAGCAATTGGATCGTTTCCGGCGTTTGCTGGCGTAGCAACACTTTTTTCCCCGCCGTCATTTTTTCAAACAGCTCTTTTGTATAGTGCCGGATCGTGAGCAGGGATAATCCCTTTACCACCTGCACATCCAGAAAATCCGAGGCTTCCAGCGCCAGTTTTTCGATCTTATCGGACCGGTCGTCCAGCACACATACAAAACTAATGGCGCCGTTCTGGGTCAGGTTGGGTTTGATATGCATTTTTTCAAACAGGTGGTACAGGTGGCCTACATGCTGTTCTCCCACAAAGGAGAAATCCCTTGAACACATTTCCAGCATCGCCTGTTTTTCTTTGAGTACAATGATCGGGGGAAGATGATGCACAGGACGGTCGTGTATGATCGTGCCGGGCAGCGAAGGGTCTATAAAATTTTTGACAAACAGCGGGATACCCTTGTTCTGTAGCGGCTTAATGGTTTTGGGGTGAATGATCTGCGCCCCGTAATAGGCCATTTCAATCACTTCGTTATAATTCAATTCGGGTATCGGAACGGCATCCGGAAATTGCTTCGGATCGGCATTCATCACACTTTCCACATCTTTCCAGATAGTCAGGTTTTCAGCATCCAGCAGGCTGGCGAATACGGCGGCCGAATAGTCGCTGCCTTCCCGCCCGAGTGTGGTGCTCTCGTTCTCGGCGGTAGCGCCAATAAAACCCTGCGTCAGCACGATCCGGTTGTTCTCAAAAAGTGGCAACAGCATTTCTTCCGTATGGGAACGGGTAGTCTCCCAGTCAATGACCGCATCCCGGAAATCATCATCGGTCCGGAAAATGTCTCTCACGTCCATCCACTTATTGGGTACGCCCGCTTCTTCAAGAAATGCGCTGACAATAGCAGTGGAGAACAGTTCGCCGGTACTCACAACCTGGTCGTAGTAGTAGTCATAATCCCTGACCGGTTTATCATACAGCAGCCATTCCGCTTCGGTGAAGAAATCCTTCAGCCTTGCCTCGCAGGCCAGGTATTGCGTTACCAGCAGGTATTTGGCGGTGGTAAGATGCTGTTGTTT
Organism: Chitinophagaceae bacterium; assembly: GCA_044229375.1. Lineage (GTDB taxonomy): Bacteria > Bacteroidota > Bacteroidia > Chitinophagales > Chitinophagaceae > JJ008. The sequence continues at coordinate 3,096 of JBGATE010000124.1, read as the reverse complement.
TACCTGCGCGAACAGTTGCAGGGCCTCCTCTTTTTTACCGGCAAAAAAAGCGTCCACCACTTTTTCCAGCGCATTCGTGGTCTTGCCCATGGCGGAAACGATCACCATGATCTTCTCATCAGGGAAAAACTGCAGGATAGGGGGAATCTTCCGGATCCTTTCCACCGTACTCACCGATGCGCCACCGAATTTGAAGACCTTCATGGATTCTGTAATAATGGAGAAATAAGGCCGCAAATGTCGGGAATATTTGCTTGATTATTTTGATGATTCCGTTGTAGCGACGGGGCATGCCCCGTCGCTACAATCCCGTACATTTGTCCCGCATAATACTGCCAATATGAACGTCAACAGGAAAGTCCAGACACTGGACGAATTTACCATTCAACAGCTTCGCGACGTACCCCATGCTACCGGCGAATTGTCGCACCTGCTCCGTAATCTTGGTTTGGCTGCCAAGCGTGTGAATGTGGAAGTGAACAAGGCCGGCCTGGTAGACATTCTCGGCGATGCGGGTACGATCAATGTCCAGGGCGAGGAAGTAAAGAAACTGGATGTTTTTGCCAATGACCAGTTTACCGGCGTGCTCCGGCACGGGATCGCCTGCGCGGGTATCGCCAGCGAGGAGCTGGATGATTTTGTGGCTTTTAATGATTCCAAAAGCGTGAAATCAAAATACGTTTGCCTGTTCGACCCGCTGGATGGCAGCAGTAATATCGATGTGAATGTTTCCATCGGCACCATCTTTTCCGTATACCGGCGGGTGACGCCCATTGGCACGGTGGTGACAAAGGAAGATTTTCTTCAGCCGGGCAATCAGCAGGTGGCGGCGGGGTATGTAGTGTACGGTTCTTCAACCATGCTGGTCTATGCCACGCGCAGGGGCGTTAATGGTTTCACTCTCGATCCATCGATTGGTGAGTGGACACTGAGTCATCCGGATATCCGCTGCCCCGAGAACGGAAAAATGTACTCGGTTAACCATGGCAATTTTTTCCAGTATGAAGAGAAAGTAAGGGATTATATCACGGCCTGCCAGCATAAGGATAAAAACAACGGCGGACCTTATACGCAGCGCTATATCGGGAGCATGGTCTCCGATGTTCATCGAAACCTTATCAAAGGGGGAATATTCATGTACCCGGGTACCACCGATAAGCCCAAAGGGAAGCTACGCCTGATGTACGAGTGCAATCCTTTTGCTTTTATTGTAACCGTGGCGGGAGGCAGGGCCACCAACGGAAAGATCAGGGTGCTCGATGTACAGCCAACGGAGCTGCATCAGCGTACGCCGATGTTCATCGGGAGCAGCCGGATGATGGATGAACTGGAAACATACCTGAACGGATGATACATATTGTCAACTATGCGGCAAAATACCAGCCCGATTTCAAAAGGCTGAACCTGGAATGGCTGGATAAGTACGGGTTGACCGAAAGCCATGACCTTGAGATACTGGATGACCCGGAGGGAACGGTGATTGCCCGGGGCGGTTATATTTTCCTGGCCATGGATGAAGACAAAGTGGTCGGTACGGCCGGGTTATGGAAGGAAAGCGGCCTGGAATATGAACTGATCAAGATGGCGGTGGACCCGCAGTACAGGGGCAGGGGGATCAGTAAACTACTGCTGGAAGAATGTATCGGGAAGGCCCGGGAAATGGGAGCGGTGAAGATCACCCTCTTTTCCAATAGCCAGCTTACTACGGCGCTGAAGCTTTATGAAAATTACGGTTTCCGTCATGTTACGGTTACCGGAGCACCTTTTTTGACGGCGGATGTGAAAATGGAATTACATTTATAACCCAAAAAATCAGGATGTCTAATACAATCATATCGGTTAAGGACCTCGTTAAAAATTACGGCTCCTTTCATGCTGTTAAGGGGATTTCTTTTGAAGTCAGGGAAGGAGAGATATTCGGCTTACTCGGGCCGAATGGTGCGGGGAAATCCACCACGCTTGAAATTATTGAAACACTTCGTCCCAAAACAAGCGGGGAGGTAAAAGTGGACGGGCTCTGCCTCGATAAGCAACCCAACGAGATCAAGAAGATCATCGGTGTGCAGTTGCAGACCAGCGGTTATTACCCGGGTTTGAATTTGCTGCAACTGATCGAATTATTCTGCGGTTTGTACAACCAGGAAATGGACCCATTCGAACTGCTGGATATGGTGAACCTGCGGGACAAGGCAAAATCGAAAGTGAAGGAGCTCAGCGGCGGACAAAAACAACGTTTTTCCGTTGCCACCACACTGATCAACCAGCCGCGCATTATCTTCCTCGATGAACCGACTACCGGTCTGGATCCACAGGCCCGGAGAAGTCTCTGGGAACTGATCAAAAAGATCCGGGAAAAAGGCGCAACCATTATCATCACCACCCATTATATGGATGAAGCAGAGTATCTCTGCGACAGGGTGGCCATTATTGATTCGGGAAAGATCATCGCCATGGATACACCCGATAAACTGGTGGATGACCTGGTGGCAACCGGCTTTGAAAGACCAAAGGAGATGAAGATGGCCAACCTCGAGGATGTGTTCATCAGTCTGACCGGGCATTCTTTAAGGGAGGAATAAGCAGTAGGATCGATCCGGCTGCCAAATTTTTGGTATGAGTATTCAAAATAAATTAAAAGCATTTATGTCAGGAAAAATTGAAGCCCAGAAAACGGCCGGTGCCGCATTCATGGCAGAGAATATCGGGAAGGAAGGCGTGAAAGAGCTCCCCGGCGGGATACAGTATGAAGTGATCAAAGAAGGCACCGGGGCGCAGCCGCTGGTGTCGGAAAGCGTTTTGGCGCATTACAAAGGAAGCCTGCTGGACGGGAAGGAGTTTGACAATTCTTTTAAAAGGGGACAACCCTTTAAAGCGCCGCTCCGCGCCCTGATCAAGGGATGGCAGGTGGCCCTCCCGATGATGAAGGAAGGAAGTCACTGGCGTTTGTGGATCCCTTCCGATCTCGCGTATGGCGACAGGGGAGCAGGCAGTGATATTCCCGGCGGGGCCACACTGGTATTTGAAGTGGAATTAATACAAGTCATAAAATAGAATCGTTATGCCAACCGTTGCCATTGATCCGCGTTACCCGATCGG
>JBGATE010000123.1:0-8683 GCA_044229375.1 Chitinophagaceae bacterium | reverse complement strand
TTCTGCCAAAAAAGCTCCGGCTAAAAAAGCAGCGGTGAAGAAAAAGGCGGCAAAGAAGAAGAAGTAATCTGTTCCGCTAAAAACCAAAAACTGATGAAACGTTCCTACTGGGAAAAAATGGCCCCTTCTTACGGCGATGAGATCTTTGATGTGCTTCACAACGATAAGAAAGCGCTCATCCGCAATGTTATTAAAAAATATTCCTCCAAAAACAAGACGGTGATCGATATCGGCTGCGCCATCGGCAAATGGCTGCCCGTGCTGTCACCCGCTTTTAAGAAAGTAGTGGCCGTGGATATTTCCGCAAAAAATCTGGCCATCGCTACACAACTCTATCCTCAGTACAAGAATGTTCAATACCTGCGGGCGGATATGAGCGGGAAGAAGACGAAGGTCCCCCAATGCGATTTTGGCATCTGCATCAATGCCATCCTCACCCCTGCTGCCAAAGACAGGAACCTTTTTTTTCAATCGCTTTCAGCCTGTGTAAAAAAAGGCGGCCGTATCGTGATCACGATCCCTTCCCTTGAATCCTGGCTGCTGACCAGCCTGGTACAGCAGCAGTACAGGATCGACAAACAACTTTTCCCCGCCACCCGGAATCCGAAAGAAGCGCTCCGCAAATGGAATAATATCCGGCAGGGCAATGCCGACATCGACGATGTGCCGCATAAACATTATCTCAAAGAAGAACTGCAGTTGCTACTGAAAGATGCGGGTTTCATTCCGGAAGAATTTCAAAAGATCGAATACAACTGGAACACCGAATTCATCAAACCTCCCCAATGGCTGAAGGAACCGAAGCCCTGGGACTGGATGGTGGTGGGAAGAAAGTTGTGAATTCTGAATATGACTACTGGGAAACGAACTTATACTCGAAATTAAATGACCCGACTCTGAACTCCGAACTCTGAACTCTGAACTCCGAACTCTGAACTCCGAACTCTGAACTCCGAACTCTGAACTCCGAACTCTGAACTCTGAACTCCGAACTCCGAACTCTGAACTCCGAACTCTGAACTCCGAACTCTGAACTGTTCTTAACGTCTGTGGAAAAGTTTAACTATTTTATTTCAATCCCATTAAAGAACTTGTGCATGAATCGTCCTTGGAAACAAATAACGAAATATCGGCCCTGTTCACCCTGATCGACGACCCCGATGAAGAGGTCTTCGGTGCCGTATCCAGTAAGATCGTCGATTACGGAAGGAACATCATCCCCAACCTGGAACATCTTTGGGAAACCACTCCCAATGAAGCGGTGCAAACCCGTATCGAATTACTGATCCACCGTTTGCATTTCACTGATCTCACAGAGGATTTCCGGCAATGGAACGTATCCGGCCACCACGACCTGATGCTGGGCGCCATGCTGGTCTCCAAATTCCAGTACCCGGAAGTTTCCACCACTGCGGTACTCCAGGAAATTGAAAAGATACGCCGCAATATCTGGCTGGAACTGAATAATTACCTGACCCCGCTGGAGCAGATCAATATCGTTACCAGCATACTCTACAGTTATTACGGCCTGAAGGGGAATGAGACCAACTATAAGGAACCCGGTGAATTCCTGTTGCATAAAACGCTGGAGGCGAAAAGGGGAAACCAGGTCAGCAACGGAATCCTGTACCTGCTTTTATGCGAATTGCTGGACATACCGGTGAAGGCCATCAAGATCCCCAAACAATTCATCGTCGCTTATTTCAAACCGGGTTATTCGGAAGAGAACCTGCCCAACCCCATCAATAAGATCGAATTCTTCATAGACCCCACTTCGGGCCAGGTATTCACCCATCATGATGTGGAAAGTTATTTCAAACGCATCTCCGTACCTCCCGTCGGCGCCTATTTCAAACCGCAGAAGAACAAACAGGTCATTCAGCAATTACTGGAAGAGTTCGGGAAATGTTTTACCGGTGATAAGGATGCTTATAAGCAGAAGGAGCTTTTGGAGCTGATTCAACTACTGGACTAGTCTGCTCAGAGTAGATAGTTCAGAGTAGATAGTTCAGAGTAGGGTCGTTTGAATGCGCAGAGTCAATACAATTACAGGGTCGTAAAACTCTAAACTCTGAACTCTAAACTCACAACTCTAACTTCCACCCATCCCGGTACTCTCTCTTCACAAACCGGTTCGCTTCGTCAAAATTCGTCACCTTCATATTTTTTGCATCCCATAATAATTTCTTGCGACCGGGGTATTTGTCGCCCCAGCCTTTTGCCGTGGGGTTCCTGATCATCCAGCTCCGGATCGCGAGGTTGCCCATGAGGATGCTTTCGGTAAAAGGACCCGCGTATTCGAAAGGGGAACTTGTTTCCGCATTGCCATGCCCCGCGATACAGGCATTCACCCATTGCAGGTAATGTCCTTCGGGTACCCTTTTGATCCTTTCCTTTGGCATTTGTTTTTCCTTCATCAGGCTGGTAGGCAGCAGGCGGGGATTCGCGCCATAACAATCCAGTAATAATTTGCCTTTTGTTCCAATGAATAACACACCGCCGTCCCAACTGCCAAAGGGTTCTTCGGAAAGCAGTTCAGCCGGACGTTCCGGCAAAAGTCCGCCATCATGCCAGGATACTTTGATCTTGTCCTTTCCTTTTTTTGACGGGTAGGTAAGGTGAATGATAGATGCCGGCGGGCAGGATTCTTCGTTCTGCCAGTCATTCCACATTTCCTTATAAATATTCGACACACTGCATTCCGCCGAATCGGGGTAATCGATCGGCAGGATCCGGTAAATGGGATCCATGATATGACAGGCCATATCACCCAGCGCCCCCGTACCAAAGGCCCACCAGCCCCTCCAGTTGAACGGATGATAGGCCGGGTTGTAGTCAATATATTTAGCCGGACCCAGCCAGAGATCCCAACTGAGTTCAGGTGGAATACCATGATTCCCGGTGGGCGTCGGCACTCCCTGGGGCCATACGGGACGATTGGTCCATGCTTTTGCTTCGTATACCCTTCCGATCATTCCCGCATCTATCATTTCCTTGGCCTTACGGACACCGTCGCCGGAAGCGCCCTGGTTTCCCATTTGTGTCACCACTTTGTATTTCTTAGCGGCTTCCGCCAGTATCCTTGCCTCATAAATATTATGTGTAAGCGGTTTTTGCGTGTACACATGCTTGCCCAGTTGCATCGAGGCCAGTGTGGCCACGGCATGCGTGTGGTCGGGGGTGGCGATACAGCAGGCATCGATATTGTTCTTTTCCTTTTCCAGCATTTCCCGGAAATCACGGTAATACGTTGCATTGGGGAAATTCTGCCGCGATTTCACCGCCTGCCGGTCGTCCACATCACAGAGGGAGGTGATCGCCACCCTGTCACTTTTCGCGAAAGCCGCCAGGTCGCTTTCGCCTTTACCACCGGCGCCGATACCGGCGATCCGTAATTTGTCGCTGGGCGCAACATAACCACGACCCAGCACATGCCGGGGCACGATAAAAAAAGCGGCCCCGGCCATGACGGTCTGCTGAACAAATTTTTTCCTTGAGATCGTGCTGCCTTTTTTTACCGGTGTCATAAAAGAGGAATTTTCACCAAGTTTACATTAAAATTGCAAGATGACCATCACCTGGAACGATTTTGAGAAAATAGATATCCGGCTCGGAACGATCACGGAAGTCGCTGATTTTCCCAAAGCCCGCAAACCGGCCTATAAACTCCTTATTGATTTTGGTTCTGAGATCGGGGTGAAAAGATCATCGGCCCAGGTAACGGCGCATTATAATAAGGAGGAGTTGTTGAACCGCCAGGTGATCGCCGTGTTGAACTTCCCGCCCAAACAGATCGCCGATTTCATCAGTGAATGCCTGGTACTGGGCATTTATGATGCCAACAATGACGTAATTTTATTGCAGCCCGAAAGAGCCGGTCAAAACGGGCAGAAAATTGGCTGAAAACTACAGCACATACTACCACTCCCCCGTCGGTCTGCTGAAAATATCGGGAACCAGTGATTATATCAGCGAGGTGAGCTTTCACGACACGTCGCAAAAACCGGGGGGAAAGAAAAAGAACCTGCCCCCGATGCTGATCCTCTGTATTGAACAACTGATACAGTATTTTAACGGACAGCGAAGGCAATTTGAATTACCGCTGAACCAGCCCGGCACTCCCTTTCAGCAGGGTGTATGGAATGAATTGCAGCAGATCCCCTTTGGAAGGACCATCAGTTACCTCGAACTGGCCAGGAGAACCGGCGACCCCAAAGCCACAAGGGCCGTGGCCAACGCCAACGGGAAGAACAATATCGCCATCATTGTGCCCTGCCACCGCGTGATCGGCTCCAACAAGGAACTGGTGGGTTATGCGGGAGGATTATGGAGGAAGAAGTGGCTGCTGGAACTGGAGGCGAAGGTAGCTTTTGGGGTGCAGACGCTGTTTTAATGCCCCTGTTTGGCTGTTGACAGTCGGCAGTCGACAGCCGGCAGTCGGCAGTCCGCAGTCTACTGATTGAGTCTGATTTTATAAATGCTGGATGGAATTGGTATCTAAAATTTTCAATACGCAATTTTCAATGCTCAACTACCTATGTGCTTTAGTTCTCTGACTGCCGACTGCAGACTTCAGACTGGAGACTGGGGACTGCCGACTGACTCACTTCAACTCACTCTTTGTAAACGCAAACGGCAGCAATAAGCCCGCTGATTTAATGATAAATACCCTTCCTTCCATGCCACCCAGTATCAATCGTATGGGTTCTTTTAAACGGGTTTCGTATTCAAGAAGTGCCTGGCGGCACATACCGCAGGGTGAGATAGGATGATCGCTCTTTACCTCTTCACTGTTATAGCTGATGGCCATGGTCTGGATGGGGATATTGGTATGAAGCGTGGCAGCGGTACCCAGCAAAACCCTTTCCGCGCAGGTGCCCACCGGGTAAGAGGCATTTTCCTGGTTGGTGCCGGCCACCACTTCCCCGTTGGCCAGCATGGCTACGGCGCCCACATGAAAATTGGAATACGGTGCATATGCCTGTTCCGTGACGGATCTCGCCTCATTCAGCAACCAGGCATCCTGTTCGCTCAGCTCGCTGCTGTCCTCATACACTTCGTAGGCAAACTCTATTTTCTTTTCCTTCATACTATTAAAGTAACTAAAAGTTGCTGCAAAGCGAAATCACGTATTCCGGTATAGTGTCTTTAATAAAAATTTCAATTATTTTTTTGAATCACATAGAACATAGAGCAAAGCAGGGTACACCTAAGAGATACCACAATGCTGTATTCTATGAGCTATTCTACGTGTTCTATGTCCCGGGTGGTCCGGGTATTTCAAAGCAGAACATCAACATTTCCGGAGCAACCGGTGAAAACTAACGTACCATCTTAAAGAACCGGCTCCACCGGGGTCCTCCGTCCCAGCTGAACCAGATCATCCAGGCCTTGCCCACGATCCTGTCTTCCGGAACGAATCCCCAGAAACGGGAGTCCTGCGACTGGTGACGGTTATCACCCATCATCCAGTAATAATTCATTTTAAAAGTATAGTCCGTAACCTCTTTCCCATTGAGGACAAATTTGTCCCCGTTCATTTTGAAATCATTGCCTTCATAAACGCGGATGGCCCGTTCATAGATATAATACTTATTCGCATCCAGTTTCAGTGTGGCTCCTTTCTTAGGGATCCAGATGCTGCCATAATTATCGGTGCTCCACTTGTTATACCAAACATAATTGGCAAATGCCGGATTGTAATTGGCCGTGGAAGTGTCCACAAAAAAATGGATGGTCTTCACCAGCCCCGACTGTTTCATTTTCAAGGCAGATTTTGCGGTCAGGGTCATGCGGTATTTGTTACCGCCCATCACCATGCTTTCCTGTGGGTTAAAAAGATCCACGCCAAATTCGCTTTTCGCAAAATCTCCGTCCAGCGGCTGGGTGGTCTCGATCTCGTAATCCATCTGGGCATAGGGCGGCATGTCTGTTTTCTTTCCATTGATATAAACATCCCCGTTCACGATTTTCAGCGTATCCCCAGCGATGGCCACGCAGCGCTTGATATAGTTGTCGGATTTATCCGCCGGGTGAACGGCCAGCGGGTACTGGCCCGGGTCGTTGAGAATGATCTGCCTTCCCTTATCCATATCACCGTTACCCAGTTCACGGCAGAGCTGGTAGTACGGGTGCTTGGACTGGTAATCGGGCAGGTTGATCACCGTATCACCTTCGGGGAAATTGAATACCACGCAATCATTGCGCTTCACCGCTGAAGCAAACCATCTTGTATAAGGTATTTTGATGGCCTCCGAATAAGATTTCCGGCTGCTGCCACCGGGCAGGTAATTATGCACAAAGGGAACGGAGAGCGGTGTATTGGGAATACGGGGACCGTAACTCAGCTTGCTGACGAACAGGAAATCCTTTACCAGTAATGTTTTTTCCATCGAAGGAGAAGGAATGGTATAAGCCTCGAAAATGAAAGTACGGATCAGCGTAGCGGCCACAACCGCAAATATGGCCGCGTCCACCCATTCCCTCCATCCCTGTTTCTTATGTTTCTTCACACCCTCAGCGCCGACGAATTTGGGATCTTCCTTATATCCCAGGTAGGGAAAATAGATTGGAGCAAACAGGGCCGCCAGTGTATGCGAACCCAGTGAGAATTTTCCGAATGCCTTTACAAATTCAATGAATATGCCCGGACTTATGAACCATCCGACCACGGGAATGAATTGCCAGAAGACCCAGTGTACGGGACGGTTGGTCGCTTTCTGCATTTCCCAGGTGTTATAGTACGGCACATAGGCTTTCCAGGAAGCAATACCCGCTTTGGGGAAAAGCTTTGCCAGGCCGAATGAGGGAAGGAAAACGATCAGGGTACTGATCAGGTAAACGATAAAGATGTGATTGAGGGGCATGCCTGTTTTTTTAAACGGTCAAAAATATCATAATTATCTGCCACTCAAAATTTTAAGTTCAAAAGTTTTGTGAAACGGCGGCCGATGGAGGTAAATGACCGGTAAATGGAGGAAATCGGGCTTAAAGTCAGTTTGGAATAAGCTCAGCAGCTTCCTGTAAAAACAGGGCTTGAGAGGAAATTTGGAATTTTAACTGCAAAAAATCCCCGAAATAATGAAGTTTTTAAGGCTACTTCGTGTCTTGGTGTTGCAAAAAAAAATGAAACAAATAGACAGCAGGACATGGAGACACAAAGAATAATTTAAAGTGCCATTCTGCAATTCTGGAATCTATCTCAAATGAGTTTTATTACCGCTAAGATGATAACTCCTGCCTTTATACTTCGAGCGAAGCGAGAAGTCTTTTTTTATCCCCCACCTGCACTGTCATTCCGAGCGAAGCGAGGAAACTGACCTTGAAACAGGTTACTTTTTATTTCGGGTGATTGAGGTTCCTCGCTTCGCCTGATTGTGGTTCCTCACTTTGACTGATTGTGGTTCCTAGCTGCGCTAATTTGAGGTTCCTCGCTATGCCTGATTGAGGTTCCTCGCTATGCTCGGAATGACATGATTTTGTAAGAGAGAAATAATAAGATTTCTCGCTTCGCTCGAAATATCTTTTTATCCCTCACCTGCACTGTCATTCCTGGCGTTTCCAAAAATCATTTGGGCATTACATAGTTCCTCACATCTTCCGCGGTAATGGATTTGCCCGAAAGGATCACAAGTCTTTCCACCACGTTGCGAAGTTCCCGGATATTACCCGTCCAGTTGTATTGCTGGAGCAGTTTGATCGCTTCGGGTTCGATCTGTTTTACCGCCGTTCCATAATCCCCGCAGATATCTTTCAGGAACTGGTCCACCAGCATCGGTATATCATCCCTTCTTTCGTTGAGGGAGGGAACATGAATAATGATCACCCCCAGGCGGTGATAAAGGTCGAGACGGAAATTCTTTGCCTCCACTTCTTTCAGCAGGTCCTTGTTCGTGGCGGCGATTACCCGTACATCCACGCTGATATCCTTATCCGCTCCCACCCGGGTGATCTTTCCTTCCTGCAGGGCCCGCAGCACTTTGGCCTGGGCGCTGGCGCTCATATCCCCGATCTCGTCGAGGAAGAGGGTGCCACCGCTGGCGGATTCAAATTTCCCGATCCGTTGCTTGATGGCCGAGGTAAAGGATCCTTTTTCGTGACCAAAAAGTTCGCTTTCGATCAGTTCCGTGGGAATAGCGGCGCAGTTCACTTCCACCATAGGCCCGGATGCGCGGTTACTTTTTTCATGCACCCATCTGGCCACCAGTTCCTTTCCCACCCCGTTCTCACCGGTGATGAGGATCCTTGCCTCCGTGGGGGCCACTTTCTCGATCGTTTCCTTGATCTTTTTGATAGGCGCCGATTCACCGATCATTTCCTGCACCCGGCTCACTTTTCTTTTCAGCACTTTTGTTTCGGTGACCAGGCTGCCCTTGTCCATCGCGTTGCGGATGGTGATCAGCAGGCGGTTCAGGTCCGGCGGTTTGGAGATATAGTCAAAGGCCCCCTTCTTGACCGCTTCTACGGCGGTCTCTATATTACCGTGACCGGAGATCATGATAATGGGGACATCGGGGTTGAATTCCCCCGCTTTCTGGAGGAACTCGATCCCGTCGAGTTTGGGCATCTTGATATCGCAGAAGGCGAGATCGTAGGTATTGGTCTCGAGCAGGTGGAGTCCTTCGGCGCCGTCTTTGGCTTCGTCCACTTCGAGTTTCAGTTCTTTCTGGTCGAGGAGGATGTC
>JBGATE010000122.1:0-8695 GCA_044229375.1 Chitinophagaceae bacterium | reverse complement strand
CGCCATATACATCACCTCTTGAAGTGGAGGGGGGTGCGGGGCTGTTCTTATCGTTGACGGGGCGCTGCAGGCCATCCACTTTGGGGTCAGCCGTGGTCACCGGGGAGGAATTGACGGTCTCTTTCTTCAGTTTGGGTTTGGCGGGTTGAGCATAACTGGTAAAGCCGGCGCCTGCAACCAGCAAAAAGGCGAATAACAGGATTTGCTTTTTCATGTTTTTTAATTTTAATCGTTTGAGGTGTATATAGTCTTTGTTGAAGAATCCAAATATAGAAAAGGTTTTCTCAAAAAAGGTTGATTTGCAAACACAGTTTATTTTTATTCCTGATTCAATTGACATTGTAAACATACAATGGGTCCGGAGTGGTTTGAATACCCTGAGCCGGGTATTTGAGCCGTGGTGGGTTTGTTTTAACAGTTCATGCAACCTTCCGCCTCCGCGGTTCCTCCAACCTCTGCCATTTTTTGTATTTTGATCTAAATTTGACCCATGAAGTCCCTGCTTACCTTGGTTTGCGGTTGTTTAGTCCTTGTTGCCTGCCAGAAAGATGCTACGGACACGCCCGCCCCTCTCCCGGCAGAATCGCAGCAGGATGTCGCATACGGCACCGACTCCCTTCAGAAAATGGATATTTATCTTCCGGCCGGAAGAACCAGTACATCCACCAAAGTTTTCATCATGATCCATGGGGGCGCCTGGGCGGCGGGTGATAAAGCGGAATTCAATGCCTATAAGGATTCGCTGAAAAGGAGATTTCCGGGTTATGCCATTTTTAATATCAATTACAGGCTGGCAACCGGAACGGCCAATTTCTTCCCCGCTCAGGAAAACGATGTGAAAGCCGCGCTTGAGTATATATATAATAAAAGGAATGAATACAAGATCTCCGACAAGTTTGTATTATTCGGAGGCAGTGCAGGCGGGCATCTTGCCCTGCTGCAGGCTTATAAATACAGCACCCCGGTAAAGATCAGGGCCGTTGTCGATTTTTTCGGGCCCACTGAGTTGGTGAACATGTACAACAATCCTCCCAACCCGCTCATACCGCTTTTGCTTTTCCAGGTTATTGGCGGCAACCCCTCTACCCATTCTGTCATGTACCAGCAATCAAGTCCGCTAAATTTTGTCAGCGCCCAAAGTCCGCCCACCATTATATTCCATGGCGGACTGGATATCATAGTGGCTTTTTCTCAGTCGGTATTATTAAAGGACCGGCTCCTGGCTGAGGGAGTGACACAACAGTACTTTTTTTACCCGACCGAAGGTCATGGCTGGTCGGGTTCGAACCTGGGAGATTCATTTGAAAAGATCCAGGCCTTTATCAATGCCAATGTAAACTGATCCTCCTGAAAAATAGGCAACGCATTCCCGTTGTGAAGGATTGCTTTTTTGTTACTTTGAACGCGTGAACACGTATATACCACTGGCAGAACGGATCCGGCCTTCCTCGCTGGACGAATTGCTCGGGCAGGAGCACCTGGTCGGGAAGGGCAGCATCCTGAGAACCGCCATTGAACAGGGAAAGATCCCTTCGATGATCTTCTGGGGACCGCCCGGTACGGGCAAAACGACCATTGCCAATATCATCGCACATACGCTTAAGGTTCCGTTTTTCCAGCTCAGCGCGATCAGTGCCGGGGTAAAAGATGTAAGAGAGGTCATTGAACAGGCGAAAACAAGACCCGGGGCCGTGCTGTTCATCGATGAGATACACCGTTTCAACAAGGGACAGCAGGACGCTTTACTGGGCGCCGTTGAAAAAGGGATCATTACATTAATCGGCGCCACAACAGAAAATCCGTCCTTCGAGGTCAATTCAGCCCTGCTCAGCCGATGCCAGGTATACGTCCTTAAACCACTGGATGAAAAAGACCTGGTAAAACTGATGGAGGCCGCCATAGCAAGAGACAGTTCACTGAAAAAAAGGCGGATCGAGCTGAAAGAAACGGCCGCGCTGCTCAATATTTCAGGGGGCGACGGGAGGAAGTTGCTGAATCTCCTGGAGATCGTATGTGATGCTACAAGCGATCCTGTTATTATCACAGACAACCAGGTGATGGAGGTGGCTCAGAAAAAGATCGCACTGTATGACAAAGGCGGGGAGCAGCATTATGATATCATTTCCGCCTTTATCAAATCCATACGGGGCAGTGATCCGAATGCGGCTGTTTACTGGCTGGCGAGGATGATCGAAGGTGGTGAGGATGTAAAATTCATTGCCCGAAGGCTGCTGATCCTTGCCAGTGAAGATATCGGTAATGCCAATCCCACCGCGCTGGTGATGGCCAATGCGGCTTTTGACGCGGTGAACAAGATCGGTTACCCGGAATCGTCGCTGATCCTTTCGCAGTGTGCCATCTATCTTGCTTCCAGTCCCAAGAGCAACAGTTCCACCATGGCGATCGGGGCCGCTCAGGAAGCGGTACAAAAACAGGGCGACCTGCCGGTACCCCTGCATATCCGCAATGCGCCAACCCGGCTGATGAAGGATCTTGGTTATGGAAAGAATTATGCATACGCGCACAACTACGAGAATAATTTCTCTCCCCAGGAGTACCTGCCAAAGGAACTGGCGGGAAAAAAATTCTATGACCCGGGGAAGAATGCGCGGGAGGAAGAACTCCGGAAATTCCTGAAACTGCTCTGGAAGGATAAATACAATTACTGAAGCGCTGATTCCGGATCAAAGAGCAGGGGGAAGAACCGGCCCTGTATTTTTTCTCCTTTGCGGACCACCGGCACTCCTTCAAGCAAGGGTTCATCGGAATCCGAAAGCACGCCGTCGGCAATTACATTGATCACGAAAGCCCTTCTTGGCCGTGCCGACGTATTGGCCCCGGATCCATGAAGTGTCAGCGGATGATGAAAAATTGCTTCGCCTGCTTTTACTTCCGCGAAACAGGGTTCGTTGAATCTCTTTTTTTGTTCCTCCGTCAGGAAATCCTTTATCCCCTCCAGTTCGCCGGCAATCACGGGTTTGGGCAGGAGTCCCCATTGATGACTTCCCGGTATGTATTGCAGGCAGCCGTTCTCTTTTGTAGAATCATCCAGTCCGCACCAGCAGGTAAGATGAGCCACCGGCTTTGTTCTTGTCCAGTAGGAATAATCCTGGTGCCAGGCTACCACGCCGCCCTGTTTGGGTGGTTTGCAAAAAAGCTGGTCGTGCCAGAATCGCACGGGTACATTTCCCAGTAACTGGCTTGCCGCCATTAAGAACCGGGGGTTCCATAAAACATCATGTAAGCCGTTTGTAATACGCCAGGCGCCGAGCGCGTGAAAAAGTATCGTGGAAGGATCTGCCGATTCATTGGAGTGGAATTCATAAAAGAACCGGTGACCGGGATGGGCCGGATCGGCGATGGCGTCCAGTTCTTCCCGGATGATCTCCATTTGCCTTTCGTCAAGCAACCGGACACCGCTTAGAAAACCATTCTCCCGGAAAAAATCAACCTGCTCCCTGCTTAACGCGTACTCCTTCCATTCCGCGGCAGAAGCGGGCCGGCGAAACAGGTCACTCACCGGGTGATGGAAAGCGCTGAGGTCCTTTTTTCTCATACTGTATTCTTTTTTTAAAATTAATGTTTTTGACCGCATTGTTTCCGATTCATTAAATTTAACCTGTTGTATATTTCACCCGACTACATGGAATGGATTCATAAAAAATTCAATGAACTGAACGTTTCGGAACTGTATGATATCCTGCAGTTGCGAAACGAAGTATTTGCGATAGAACAGAACTGTGTTTATCCCGATATGGATTATAAGGACCAGCCTTCCGTTCACCTGATGGGCCGGAAGGACAACAAACTGGTGGCCTATACAAGGATCATACCCCCGGGAATCGCGTACCCGGAACCTTCCATCGGAAGGGTCGTCACTTCTTCACAGGTACGGCGCACCGGAACGGGGCGGGAGTTGATGCGCCGCTCCATTGAACTTGCGCATGAACTGTACGGTGATCAGCCCGTAAGGATCGGCGCGCAGATCTATTTAAAAGATTTTTATGCTTCTCTCGGGTTCCGTCAAACCAGTGATATTTACCTGGAAGACGGTATCGAGCATGTCGAAATGCTGCTTTCGTAATTTTTCCCGTAGAATCACTAAGTAGAAAATCCCTCAGTGCCTGTACAATAAAAAAAACAGGCGATTTCCCTTTTCATTTGGCTTTTTCTTTATCTACTTTAGTAGTGAAATCCAATAGTAGAAAAACCAGAAATCTGATACCAATGAGAACACGTGTACAATCAGTACGGCTATCCGTGCTTGTTAGCCTCTTTGCCGTCTTTAGCATTCACACCTACTCCCAATCCATCAGTTTTGCCGATGGCAAATTCGAGGTCGGATTGGGGATCGGTCCTTCCTTTTTCCTGGGTGACCTGGGCGGAAGCGAGGGCATCGGCAAGCCTTTTGTAAAGGATGTTGACTTCCCGCTTACCAAACTCAACAAAGGAATATATTTCAATTTTTACCCTGCCGAATGGATGGGTTTCCGTTTTGCCGGCAACCTTGGTTACCTGGAAGGAGATGACGCGCAGGCACCGGATAAGGGAGGCCGGGAGAGATCCCGTTTGTACAGGAACCTGAAATTCAAATCCAAGCTGACGGAAGCCTACTTTGGACTGGAAGTCTACCCCACCGTTTTCTTTGAACAATACGAAGGCCTGACACACAAGTTCCGGCCCTACGGCGTCATCGGTATCGGGCTTTTTCATTTTAACCCCATGGGTGAATTCATTGAACCCAACGGGTCAAAGACCTGGGTAGAATTAAAACCTTTGCGCCTGGAGGGCCAGGGAATGGCCGAGTATCCTGACCGCAGTGAATACCCTCTTACGCAAATGATGATCCCGATGGGCGGGGGATTCAAATACTATCTCAATGAAAACCTGTATGTGGGGTTTGAGATCCTGCATCGCAAAACCTTTACCGACTACATTGATGATGTCAGTACCAAGTATATTGACCCCCGTTATTTTGACATTTATCTCAATTCCCAACAGGCAGCCTATGCCCGCCAGCTGGCCTACCGGGAAAACCTGCTGAATCCTGCCGTGAGCCGCAGGTATATTAATTACCAGCGGGGAGATCCTAAAGAAAATGACGCCTATTTCTCCAGCATACTTCGATTAGGCTGGAGGATGAACGGGTCCCACACCCCGAGCGAACGGGCGAAACGGCAGCTAAAATGTCCTGTTTATTATTAAACCCGATTATACACCAAATCCGAACCACTATGAACCTGAAATCTACCCTTCGAAAATCAAGACTCATTTCCCTCGGCATTTCCGGGAGCCTCCTGGCAGCATCGCCGGTAATGGCTGCAGCAAAACCCTTTCACATCCATTTTCTTTCCGTCCTCAACGGGGAAGAAAAACCGGCGAAAAAAACAAAGGCGAAGACGAAGACCAAGGCTTTTGCGTCATTGAATAATTCGGCCGTAAAGATCTACCCCGATGCGCTGAAACGGGAAATGCATGTGATCGCCAGGGATAATGGAGGAAAAGAGATCGACTTTTTCATTTTTGACCTTGAAGGCACTCTTCTCCATAATTATAAAATGGAAAGCAAAGAACACAAAAAGATAAGCGGACTTGCCCGCGGCACCTATGTTTACCGGGTCTTTTCGGGAGATGAGGAGACCGCGGCCGGGAAATTTGAAATTCGTTAACCTGAAAATAATACTCAACGCAGTCCCGCTAAGCGGCAGGGAGCTTAATAAAATCTGATACCTGGTTGAAAAAACCTGATCCGTTCTCTATTGGTACTCTCATTTGTATTACCATTTTATTAAACACTCTCTGCTCCGCTTTCGGGCATTACGATCCAACCCGAGTTCTTATTATCGCCATAACTAAGAAACCCGTATCGCCCTTCCTCCTTCCGGTTCCCCGGAACTTCGGAAGAGCAGGCAGGAAAATTGCTAAAATCAATATCCGGTGAAAAAACCCAGCGTCCCTGGCCATCGAACGATTTTTTCAATCACTTCCTGCCTTACCCACGGGTTCATTAAGGCCTCCTGCCTCCTTTCTTTCGATATGACGTAAATCATTGTTATTAACAGGTTTAAAAATATTCCCGGCGCATTTGTTTTGTTTTAAAAAACTGTCCTATATTAGTTCACAAATCAAAAACAGGGAGACCTGAACCCAAAACAGGGGCGAATGCCGAAAAGCCATACGAGTAGGCCCAACCAAAATCAACCAAACTTATTATGGAAAAGCTAGGCTTTCACAAATCAAAATTGTATTCTTTAATTCTTGCAGGTGTTGGATTTATTTCACTCCTTCTTCCCTGGTTTTCAGTTGGGGGATTCGCCTCTAAAAACGGGTTTGGAAGTTGGGGCCTGGTCGTTTTGTTAGGCATTGGTGTTGTTGCAGCTTCCTGTTTTATGGGAGACAAGTCAAAAGCCTATGATGATATGGGGAAAAAGCTTGCACTAGGCGGTTTTGGAGCAATGGCCGGGGGAGCCGTCATATACCTGATACGGATCCTCACAGCCGGAGGTGGCAAATATGGCGGATATATAAAACTATCACCGGGCCTGGGTCTGTTTTTAGGTCTTGCGGCCGGAGTTATAGGATTACTCCTCCTACTGGGAATGATCAAACCTCCCAAAGCACTGGATGATAAGATGGGAGGTGGTGCCTGAAATACACCCACATGAAAATATTTACGCCCCGGTTTTCCCGGGGCTTTTTTATTCTTCAGTCTCGTCCCGCATCTCTATGCCAGTTGTCATATTTCAGCTTTCAGAAACTGAGCGGTATAACTTATTTTATTTTTAACCAACTCTTCGGGCGTCCCTTCGAACAGGATCATTCCGCCTCCGTCACCGCCTTCAGGGCCGATATCAATAATATGATCCGCCATTTTGATCACATCCATATTATGCTCGATCACCAGCACGGTATTCCCCCGGTCAACCAGTTTATTCAGCACGTCCAATAAATGCTGGATATCCTCAAAATGCAGACCCGTTGTGGGTTCATCCAGGATATAAAATGTTTTACCTGTATCTTTTTTTGACAATTCCGTGGAAAGTTTAACCCTTTGCGCTTCGCCCCCGCTGAGTGTAACAGCCGACTGGCCCAGGGTGATATATCCCAGGCCGACTTCATCCAGTACCTTAATCTTCCGGTACAGGTAAGGGACCGGCTGAAAAAATTCCACCGCTTCTTCCACCGTCATCTCCAGCACATCGGCGATCGATTTTCCCTTGTAACGGATCTCGAGCGTTTCCCGGTTATATCTTTTCCCATTGCATTTCTCGCAATGCACGTATACATCCGGCAGGAAATTCATCTCGATCACCCGCATCCCGCCGCCTTCACAGACCTCGCAGCGGCCGCTTTTTACATTGAAGGAAAAACGGCCCGCATTGTAACCACGGATCTTCGCTTCCGGAACCGAAGCAAACAGGGTCCTGATCTCCGTAAAGAAACCGCAATAGGTGGCCGGGTTGCTCCTCGGCGTTCGCCCGATCGGAGACTGGTCGATCTCGATCACCTTATCGATATGCTCCAGTCCCTTTATCGATTTATATTCCAGCGGTACCGCTTTGGAATCGTAGGCATGCCGGGAAAGAATCGGGTAAAGCGTTTCATTGATGAGTGTTGATTTCCCGCTCCCGCTTACCCCTGTCACGCAAATGAATTTACCCAATGGAAATTTTACATCCACATTGCGGAGGTTATTTCCTTTCGCGCCTTTCAGCTCGAGGAACTTTCCATTGCCTTTTCTTCTCTCCTTTGGCACTGCGATACGGTGATACCCGTTCAGGTAACCGGCCGTCAGTGTATCCAGCTTTAGTATCTCGGCCGGTGTTCCTTCGGCGACGATCCTTCCGCCGTGAAATCCCGCCCTGGGACCGATATCAATGAGATAGTCGGCCGCCAGCATGATATCCTTATCGTGCTCCACCACCAGTACGCTGTTACCGATATCCCGCAGGTTTTGCAGCGCTTCTATCAGCCGGTGGTTATCCCGCTGGTGCAAACCGATGGAAGGTTCATCGAGTATATAGGTTATGCCCTGCAACTGCGAGCCGATCTGGGTGGCCAGTCGTATTCGCTGTGATTCTCCCCCGCTCAATGATTTTGATGGCCGGTATAAGGTGAGATAGGTCAGACCCACATCCAGCAGGAACTGGAGCCGTTCCCTGATCTCTTTCAATACATCCTTTGCAATGGTTTTCCGTTTATTATCGAGCATCAGTTCAATGCCATCGAACCAGGCTGCCAGGTTATCGAGATTCATATTACTGAGTTCGGCAATATTTCTACCGTTCACTTTGAACCAGAGACTTTCCTTTTTCAGCCTTGCCCCATTACAGGAATCACAGGGTCGTACGATCATATAATCCTCCGTCCATTCCCGTATCGCCTCGCTGTAAGGATTGGCAAACCAGCGCTGCAGCATATTCACCACCCCTTCGAATGGAGCCGAGGGATCAAATTTCATGTTCTCAAAATCAAGGTCATCCTGTTGCCCTTCCTCGTTGCCGTAAAGCATGATGTTAAGCTGCTTCTTCGTGAGCTTACTGACAGGTGTTTTGAGTGATATTTTGAATTTCTTCGCGGCTTCCTGGGCCTGCCGGTATACCCAGGCATCCCTTTCTTCTCCCAACGGCGCGATACCGCCCTCACTGATACTCAGCGAAGGATCGGCGATCACCGCTTCCATATTGATATGATG
>JBGATE010000121.1:0-8718 GCA_044229375.1 Chitinophagaceae bacterium | reverse complement strand
CTTCGCCAAGGCTATGGCGGGTAAAAAAAAATCCCTCCGCCAAAGGAGGAAGGATTTCGAGCTGCCTTCGCCAGGGCTATGGCAGATGAGAGCGGAAGACCGGGCTCGAACCGGCCACCCCGACCTTGGCAAGGTCGTGCTCTACCAAATGAGCTACTTCCGCTTGAAATAAGAACTAATGCCCTACCCGCCAAAGGGTTAACGTAAGCGGGGCTGCAAAAATAAGGTCTGCGCCCTGTTTTAAAAAATTTTTACCGCTTATTTGTACTTGGGAGTGTAGAGGCTGCTTTCCTGAACCGGGGCTTCTAGACGGTTGTATTTCTTGGTATAGAGCATATAGCAGCCGCCAAACACAAAAGCTACGATACAGGCCACCTGCAGGTAAAACAGAAAACCCGAGGAGGACACCCAGTTATGGGCAAAATCCTTATCCTGTATTTTTTGCAGTTCCTGGTGGTATTCCTGTTGGTTGCTCATACAAATTTTTTGTGATGCAAAAATAGGGTTTCGACTTAAAAAAATCAGGCTGTTTTACCCACTATTTCCGAGAAAGTATTTCTTTTTTTCACGAAATGCTGCCAGGCAATATTTTTCGGGTAGTAACCCAGCAATTTACCTCTCCGTGATGCCGGGAAAACACTTTTTCTCCTGTAAAAAAGCCACCATTTGATAAAGGCAAGCTGGGCCCTCAAAATGGCTATAAAATAACCTCCATCGCCGGAAAGCAGACCTTTCCAGGCCGAGACAGCGTCCAGGAAATTCCGGACCGGCACCACCCATAATTTACGGGAAAAGGGCAGGTTCTTGGAAAGCATGATCCGGTTGTTCCTGAAATTGAGATACGTTTTCAGCGAGTTCCCTTTTGGCAGCGTGCCGCCTCCCACATGGTACACCACGGAGGCCGGGCAGGAATAGATCTTATGACCGGCAAGCTGTATCCGCCAGCAAAGGTCGATCTCTTCCTGGTGGGCAAAAAAATACGCATCAAAACCCTGCATTGCATGAAAAACGGAAGAGCGGATGAACAACGATGCGCCGCTGGCCCAGAAGATGGGTTCCGCCTGGTCATACTGCCCTTTATCTTCTTCGCTTTTATCAAAGATCCTTCCTTTGGCAAATGGGTAACCGTATTTATCCAGCCAGCCACCGGCTCCTCCGGCATACTCAAACATCCGTTTATCGTGCCAGGCCAGCAATTTTGACTGACAGGCGGCTATGCTGTTGTCCTTTTCCAGCAGATCGACCATGGGTGTCAGCCATCCCGGTTCTACCTCCACATCAGAATTCAACAGTACGTAATACTCGGCATCTACCTGCTTCAGCGCTTCATTATACCCTTTTGCAAACCCGTAATTCTCTGTGAACCGGATCAGTTGTAACGTAGGATAATTTGTTTGCAGGAATGCAACCGAGTCATCCGACGAGCCATTATCCGCGATGATGATCCTGTAATGCGGATAAGTAGTGCGCAGTAATGCGGGAAGAAACTGCTCCAGGAATTTCTTTCCGTTCCAGTTGAGAATAACTACTGCGACTTTGGTTGAGGTGTTCAATGCGGGGAAAATATTTATTCAAAAATACGGGAAGCCCGTTTATCCTCGCTAAATTCGAAACATGTTTCGGCAGTACCTCAACTGGAGAACAGCACTGGCGCTCATCGCCATCCTGATCGCAAGCGGCACTATTTTCTATTCCCGTTATCTCGCCCGCAAGATCAGGGAGGAGGAGAAACTCCGTGTGGAACAATGGTTCAAGGCGGGTAAATTCATCATCAGCGCGCCCGATTCGGTCGATATAGGTTTTGCCTCGCAGATCGTTACCGAGAATAAGACCATACCGATCATCGAAACGAATGAAAAGGACAGCATCTCCAATTTCATCAACCTGGATTCGGCAAGGACAGGAGAGAAGCAATATCTTGATAAAAAATTAAGGCAACTTAAATCCCAGCATAATCCTTTCGAGTGGGTAGACCCTAAGGATCCCTCCATACGCAACCGCTATTATTACGGAAATTCCCGCCTGCTCGACGAAGTTCGCTACTACCCGATCATACAGCTTTGCATCGTCGCCCTTTTCATTTTTATCACCATTCTTTCGCTTCGCAGCCGTCACCGGTCGCTCCAAAACCAGGTGTGGGCAGGCATGGCCAAAGAAACGGCGCACCAGCTGGGAACGCCGGTCTCCTCCCTGGAAGGCTGGGTGGAGATGCTGAAGGAAACTTCACTGGATAAGAATATAGTGCAGGAACTGGAAAAAGACGTGGACAGGCTACGCCTGGTATCGGACCGATTTGGGAAGATCGGCAGCACCCCGCAACTGGAAGCGGCCGACCTGATCAGTCGCATTAATACGATGGTTGACTATATGCGGAAAAGGGCCACCGGTAAGATCATTTTCACTGTCAATACCCATGGCCAGAAAGAGATCAGCGCAAGGATCTCACCGCCCTTGTTTGACTGGGTGATCGAGAATTTATTGAAGAATGCGCTGGATGCAATGGAAGGGAAGGGGGCCATTACAGTTGACATTTTCAGTGATACAAAAATGGTAAATATTGATGTGACCGATACCGGCAAGGGTATCAGCAAGAAAAATATGGCCAACGTTTTCAAACCAGGCTTCACAACCAAAAAAAGAGGCTGGGGGATCGGACTTAGCCTGTCCAGGAGGATCATTTCCCAGTATCATAAGGGAGAAATATTCGTCAGGCACTCCGAACTTGGTAAAGGCACTACTTTTCGGGTTGTGCTTAAGAAATAGGGAAAGGTTAACGGGTGGATTCGTTCATTGGTTACTCAGGCTTTTCAGCACAGTATTTCCCAAAGCCGCTAAGTTTATTTTCATTAATCACTATATTTGCAGCCCGAATAGGGTAGGAGTTTTAGTTCTTTAGGGTTCCCCGATTAACTAGTTAACCATTTAACTAATTCCCAATATGCCCGGGTGGCGAAATTGGTAGACGCACCACTTTGAGGTGGTGGCGCCCGAAAGGGTGTGCTGGTTCGAATCCAGTCTCGGGCACAAGACCCTGGCACGATAGTGCCGGGGCTTTTTATTTGGATGCGTTGCAAGCTCGCTTGCATAAGCAGACAAATAAAAAGCCCCGTACGGCGATAGCCGGACAGGGGAATTGGGTAAGCCCCTCGTGAGAGTCTCTGGATCAGCGCAGCTAATCCAGTCTCGGGCACGAAGGCCCCGTTCAGTTTTTTTTGAGCGGGGTTTTTTTATTTAAAGGGGTTTTAACAGCCCGCCGATCAACCCCTCCGCAACCACCAGGTATTCTTCCTGCCTGCGCCCGGTGATCGCTTCCAGTTTTTTTGCCTGTTCATGATCGGGGGTTTGACGGACCAGGTATTCTTTCCTGAATTTCCGGATCTTATCCTGCAACACAAACTGATCATGCCAGTTGCCAAGGGCAGTGAGGGCTTCTTCCAATCGCTTCATCTGAATTTTATCAAAGAAGGGGTTTACGGGACATAACTTTAACCAGTAATACAGCTGCTTCAGCTTTTTCCGTATCGCATGTGCATGATCCGTGAATTTTTCGGAGAGATCCCGGACATCGCGGAATATCCCTGTAGAAAGTTCTTCCGTTTGGTTCACCAGTTCTTCGCCGGTGACTGCCGATAACTGCTCCGTCATCCATAAATTGATCGATGCCAGTTCAGATTCATAAGGCGCGCCTGCGGCAGCATGAACCATATCCCGGGTAGCGCGTTGCATGGTTGCCAGGTACCTGTTCAGCGGGGGCAGACTGCAATTTTCTGCTTTGCCGATCTTCCCCAGCAGGGAGAGGCTGATATCCACATCCCGGTACCTCCCGGTAATGCGGAAAAAACGCTGGATGCTTTCCGGTTTCTGTTCTTCTTTTTCACCGGTGACCTTATGCGCCAGGCGCAGGCAACTTTTCAGTTTCTTTACGGCCACCCGGATATCATGTACCGTTTTTTTCGCCGGCCGCTTACGGATGAGGGCCAGGTTATCCAGGTAAACCCGGGACTGTTCCTCCCAATGCTGTAACAGGAAATTTGCGGTGCTCATCGGCCTTTATTGAAGTATGAAAGTAGCATAATCCGGGAGGGAGGGCCATGAGTGAGGTCAATGAAAAGGCTGATATTGTCCGGGATCAGGGAAAGAACTGATACGCATATTCGATCTTCCCGGTAAGCTGTTTGTCGTCATTAAAAAGGGCTTCCTTGGTTTTCAGGCCTTTTTCATCGAAAAGGTAACGCCAGATCAGGTAACCCAGGCTCTGGCTGGAAGTGGTGGTGATCTTCTGGATAACGCGATCGTTGTCATCGTATTCAAACATCAGGTCAGGCATCAGCCTTTTGAATTTTGTATTGTAACGCACCATATCGGTCATTCTTCGCTTTTCGTCGTAATAGTAATACACCGCTGCCGATTCTATTCCCCTGCGAAAGGTCTTTTCGTCGCCGGGGTTGCCTTCCTCATCGGGAAAGAAGCGGATCTCCAGGCTGTCGCTCCCGTTGATGATTCGCCACATGACGGAGGGTGTGCCGTCCGCACGGTAGGTCCATTGGTGAACTTCCGACTGGTTGAAATCATTGGCGCTGTCACGGACCGTATTCTCGATCCTTGCGATCCTCCCGGCTGCATCATACTGGTAAGTGGTAACGCTCTGCACCGCCGCCGTGGTATCGGAAACACTTGACAACCGGTGCTGCTCATCAAACCGGTTATAAACGGCGCTGAAGGAAGCCCCGGTACGATTGCTGACTTTGAGCGTTCTTCCATTGTCCCTCACTTCCTGTACTTCGGAAAAATCAGTTGCCTTGACTCCATTGGCATCGAAACCGGTTGCCGTCACCATTTTTACCTTATTGGCCGCGTAGGTTTTCATCTGGCGGTTCGTTTCCAGGGTGCTGATGATATCATTGAAATAATACTGTGCCTGCAGCAGGAACGGTGTAAGAAAGGCTAGGATAAGTGACCTGGTTTTCATAATGCCGATATTGTTTCCGGTGCAAAGTTACCTGAATTGTTCAGTAATTTTGATGGTAACCGGTGGCCTCAATGACCATTGTCTTCGGAAAGTAGACGGCAGACTGCCCGACTGCTCGACTGCCCGACTGCGGACTGCCGACTGCAAAACTGCCTGCTGATTTTATAGGTTCCTGACTTTTAAGTGGACTTGTAGTAGTATTTTTAAGAAAAAATCTCCTTGTCCCATATTCCCCAGCGAAGTGAAAAGGATTGCCTGAACTGCGGCACGGTAGTACAGGGCCGTTATTGTCACAATTGCGGCCAGGAAAACGTGGTGCCGCATGAAACATTCTGGCACATGGTCAAGCACTTCCTGTACGACATCACCCACTTTGACGGTAATTTTTTCAATACCATCCGTTACCTGGTTTGGAAGCCGGGGTTCCTGTCAAAAGAGTATACAAAAGGCCGGCGGGCCAGCTACCTGCACCCGGTAAAGATGTATGTATTCACTTCGGCCATGTTCTTTTTGCTCTTCTTTGGTTTTTTTGCGCCAACCGGCGCTATCAATACGAATATGAATGCCCCCCTGACCCCTGAAAGGAAGGCCGCTTATATTAAAAAACTGGAGTCAAAAATCAGGAAGGATACCGGTAACAGTGTACTGAAGGGCAAACTGATCGTGGCAAAGGATTCGACGCAACTGGTTACCGAAAAAGATATGCTGAGCCTAACAGACTCCGGTTACCGGATCATCAGTTTTTCCGGCACAAATTACCGCGACAAAGCGGAATACGATTCTTTACAGCAGGTGTTGCCCAAATCTGAACGTGATGGCTGGCTGATGCGCCGGATCATGAAAAAGGAATTTGAGATCAATGATAAGTACCGCGATAACCCGGACGAGGCATTTAATAAACTGGCCGACAGTATCTTTCACCGCCTGCCTTATATGCTTTTTGTATCGCTGCCGCTATTTGCACTTCTGTTAAAACTGGTCTACATACGGCGCAAACAGTTCTTTTATGCGGATCATGGCATTTTTACCATACACCTGTATGTATTCTCATTCCTCCTGCTTCTGCTTGTATTTTCCGTTGATAAATTGCAGGGTTTAACCGGGTGGGCATTTTTGGGCACCGTGATCGTATTACTTTTCCTGCTGCTATTGTTCTATCTGTATAAGGCAATGCGTAACTTTTACGGACAACGAAGAGGTAAGACCCTTATTAAGTTTTTCCTGGTATCCCTTTTTTCGATTATTATGATGTTGCTGCTGTTTGCCATCTTTGCTTTCTTTTCGGCTTTCACTTTTTAACAGGTTTTTAATATGAATACCAATACAGGCAATACTTTTTTACGGTTAGTGCAGATCATGGATGAACTGCGGGAACAATGTCCATGGGACCGGAAACAAACCATCGGTTCGCTCCGCCAGCTTACCATTGAAGAAACGTATGAGCTGGCCGACGCGATAACGGACACCGACTGGCCCGGTATCCGGGAAGAACTGGGCGACCTGCTCCTGCATATCGTCTTTTATGCAAGGATCGGAAGGGAAGAGGGCCGGTTCACGCTGGACGAAGTGATCAACGGTATCTGTGATAAACTCATCGCCCGTCACCCCCATATTTACGGGGATGTGAAAGTGACGGACGCCGAGGAGGTGAAAAGCAACTGGGAAAAACTTAAACTGAAAGAGGGAAAAAAGTCGGTTTTAAGCGGGGTGCCCCGTTCGCTCCCGGCCATGGTAAAAGCCATGCGGCTGCAGGAAAAGGCAAAACAAACGGGCTTTGAATGGGAGAACAAGGAGCAGGTTTGGGAAAAAGTGGAGGAGGAGATCGCCGAGCTGAAAGCGGCCATTGAAAGCGGGAGCCAGGCCAAAACGGAGGATGAATTCGGGGATGTGGTTTTCTCGCTCATAAATTACGCACGGTTTTTGCAGGTGGATGCCGAAAATGCTCTGGAACGAACCAATAAAAAATTCATCCACCGGTTTACCGGGATGGAACAGCAGGCCCTCCAAAACGGAAAGGACCTGCACGACATGACCCTCGGGGAAATGGACGCCATCTGGAACACCATCAAACAACAGCGGCCCGATCAGTGAAGCCCAACCTGCGAAACATATTTTCCGGTAAATACCTGCTGCTGTTACTGGCGGTCGTTCTGTTTGCGCTGTCGTTCTTTTTCAACACGCCTTACAGCAACCGTTCATCCGTGGTACAGGAAGTGAACAGGCTGGAAAAATACCTGGCCCGTCACGAAAAAGATTTCACTGATTTTGTGAAGGATACTTTCCTTGTAAACCGCCTTATGGCAAGGGAGGAAACCAAAACGGAGTTCGACGGGCTCGCTGAAAAACCCTATGGCATTTTTCTTTACGCTACACATGCTTTGCAGGAATCAGAAATGATCTTCTGGAGTGAACAACTGGTGACTCCGCCGCCCGAAATACTGGTTGCCGCAGACGGGGAGTATTTCATGCACCTGGATAACGGGTATTATTATATTGTCAAAAAGACGCTGCCGGAGAATAATGCCCTTGCTTGCGCCCTGGTACTGGTGAAATCCGATTTCTTTATTGAAACCGATTACCTGCCCGAGAAATTTGCGCACAACAAAGAAGCTGACAAGCGGGTGCAGATCGCCAAAAGGACGACCGAGTTCCCGGTCAGCACTCCATCCGGTAAAATTCTCTTTTACCTGGATAAAAAAACCAGCAGCGCGGTACCCTATAATGACCGGCTGACCATCCTGCTCCGGTTTTGCGGGTTGTTGTTGCTTTGCCTTTTCATCCAGCTACTGGCAGATGCAACGGCCAAAATAAAAGGACCCTGGAAAGGCATCGGATGGCTGACACTGCTGTTAGTGTTGCTCCGGCTCAGCACCTACTTTTTCCCCGAGCTATTGAACCTGCGGCAATTTGAATTATTCAACCCGGCCCTGTATGGATCCAACATAGTCCAGCGCTCACTCGGCGACCTGTTGATCAACGCCTTTCTTTTCTGCTGGATCGTCCTTTTTGCGTGGTCAAAACTGCATGACCGTGAAAACCTGGCCAGCGGGTTTCCAATGCGCCTCAGGTGGGTGGCAGTCATACTTTCCCTGGCGCTGCTGATATTTTCCACTTTTATACTGGCTTCCGTGATAAAGAGCATGGTGGCCGATTCCAAAATTTCTTTTGATGTTACGAATTTCTTTACGCTCAATTCTTTTACCGTAGTTGGTTTCGTGGTCCTGGCCTGCCTGTCGCTTTCCTATTATTATTGTTCACAGCTCTTGTTCCGACTGATCTTTCCCCTGTTTACCGGGAAGAAATTCCTTATCTACTTCGCGATCGGCTTTGCCGGTTTGTTATATCTCAGTTTTCGTTCGGGCAACCCGGATGTGCTGTTTTATTTACCGGTGCTGATCTGGCTCCTGGTCTATACCTGGCTGATCAACCGGCAGGGCGTGATCTTTAACCGGCTGCGCATCAACATCGCCAGCATCCTTTCCTGGATATTCGTCTTTTCCGTTTCCATTGCCGTCATCATGCTGAGTGAGAACCGGAAGGCCGAATGGGAAAAAAGAAAAAGAATCGCGGAGAAACTGGCCGTTCAGACAGATCCATCCAGCGAACGGCTGATGAATATCGCGATCCAGTACCTGGATAACGATTTCCTTGCGGATAATTTCAGCCGTTTCTATGACGAGGAAAAAGGCAGGGAGTTTCGTGACAGCATCATCACCGAAAATTACAGCGGTTACCTGAATAAATATGAT
>JBGATE010000120.1:0-8738 GCA_044229375.1 Chitinophagaceae bacterium | reverse complement strand
ATATAAAAATATTGTGCACGGTGAAATTCGGCGAAACAATCAAAGGCACCGGCAAAAGCAAGGCTCTCCAGCGTTTTCTTATTTACCGTGCGCTGGTTGATCCGCTTGATAAAATCAAATACAGTGGTGAATGACCCTTTTTTTTGTCTTTCGCTGATGATGCTTTCCACAGCGGCCTCACCTACGCCTTTCAGACCGCCCAGTCCGAATCGGATCTCCCCCTTTTTATTCACCGCGAAACCTTTCAGCGATTCATTGATATCGGGCCCGAGCACTTTTATACCCATCCGTTTACATTCTTCCATGAAGAAAGTGATCTTGTCGATGCTGCCGGCATTGTTCAATACGGCTGACATGTATTCGGCGGGGTAGTGGGCCTTTAAATAAGCAGTCTGGTACGCAACAAAAGCATAACAGGTGGAGTGTGATTTGTTGAACGCGTATTGCGCAAATGCCTCCCAGTCGGTCCAGATCTTCTCGAGTCTTTCTTCGGGCAGCAATTTTTCTTTGGCCCCGCTGATGAATTGCGCTTTCATCTTATCCAGCACTGCTTTTTGCTTTTTACCCATTGCTTTCCGCAAAATATCCGCATCACCCTTGCTGAACCCGGCCAGTTTTTGCGCCAGCAGCATTACCTGCTCCTGGTAAACGGTGATGCCATAGGTTTCCTGCAGGTATTCTTCCATCTCCGGCAGATCATAGCTGATGGCCTCCCTGCCGTGCTTGCGGTCAATGTAATTGGGAATATAGGCAATGGGGCCGGGCCGGTACAACGCATTCATGGCGATCAGGTCGCCGAATTTATCAGGTTTGAGTTCCCTCAGGTATTTCTGCATCCCGCTGCTTTCAAACTGGAAGGTGCCGATGGTGGAACCGTGCTGGTAAAGCTCAAAAGTTTTCTTATCATCCAGCGGTATCTTATCAATATCAATTTCAACCCCGTGATTTTGTTTGATAAGCGCCAGCGCGTTCTTAATGATGGTCAGGGTCTTCAACCCCAGGAAGTCCATTTTAAGGATACCGGCGCTTTCAATATCATTCCCCTCGATCTGGGTGACCCACAAGGGCGAATCTTTTGAAATGGCCACCGGGATCATTTCCGTCAGGTCCTTCGGGGCGATGATGATTCCCGCGGCATGGATCCCCGTATTACGCACAGATCCTTCCAGTCTTTCCGCTTCATGTAACACCCTTCCCGCAAGCGTGTTCTCCGACTTATACACTTCCCGGAGTTTTTTCACATTCTCGAGGTCATCGTTTTGAAGGCCGTCTTTTTCCTCCAGTGATTTCTCACCGTCTTTTGTTTTCAGCGGCGCGTGCAAAACTCTTCTCAGTTCAATGCCCGGGCGGTCGGGTACCAGTTTGGCCAGGGCATTCGATTCGGGAAGGGGCAGGTCCATCACTCTCGCCACATCCTTGATGCTCATTTTTGCGGCCATTGTGCCATACGTAATGATCTGCGCCACCTGTTGCTTGCCGTATTTCTCCACTACGTAATCAATTACCTTTTGCCGGCCTTCATCATCAAAGTCCGTATCGATATCGGGCATTGATTTGCGGTCGGGATTGAGGAATCTTTCAAACAGTAAATTGTATTTGATCGGATCGATATTGGTGATACCGATGCAATAGGCCACTACCGAGCCTGCGGCCGAACCCCGGCCGGGTCCGATGAATACCCCTTTTTCCCTGCCTGCCCGGATAAAATCGCTCACGATCAGGAAGTATCCCGCAAATCCCATCATCTTAATGGTGAAGAGTTCAAACTCGATCCGGTCTTTGATCTCATCTGTGAGGTCAGCATACCTCCGGTTGGCTCCTTCCCAGGTGATGTGCCGCAGGTATTCCCACTGGTTCTTGGATTCGGCGGAAACGGTGTACTTGCCGATGGTCTCTTCCTTATCGTGCAGCTGGAATTTTTTATCTATCGGGAAATTGGGGAGCAGGATATCACGGGTCAGGTTGAGGAGCTCGATCTTGCCAACAATCTCATTGGTATTATCAATGGCTTCCGGCAGGTCGCTAAATACCCTGTTCATCTCACCCGTGGTCTTGAAATAGAACTGGTCGTTGGGAAAGGCAAAACGTTTGTTCCGGGAGTGCACATCGTCATCCGTGAAATCCAGTTGTTTTTCAGTGGCGAATTTTTCACCGGTGTTGATGCAAAGCAGGATATCGTGGGCATTGTAATCCTCCACATCCACATAATGCGAGTCATTACTGGCAATGATCTTCACGTTGTACTTCCGGGCCAGTTTAACCAGCACCTCGTTCACCCTGTCCTGCTCGGGCATCCCGTGCCGCTGCAGTTCCACATAATAATCTTCCTGGAAGATATTCAGCCACCACTTGAATTCATTTTCTCCTTCCTCTTCACCTTTTCTGAGAATGGCCTGGGGAACCAGGGCGCCGAGACAGCAGGTGGTGGCGATAAGCCCTTTGTGATAACGCAGGATCAGCTCCTTGTCGATCCGCGGATACTTGCTGTACATCCCTTCTATATAACCCAGTGAAGTAAGTTTTACAAGGTTACGGTAACCCTCTTCATTTTTGGCCAGCAGGATCTGGTGGTGACGCGGATCTTTTTGTTCCTTGGTAAATGTCTTTTGATGCCGGTCGGCCGTGATGTAAAATTCGCAGCCTACAATGGGTTTCACTTTCACCTTTCCGCTCTCATCCTTGTTCTTATACGCCTCCGCCACAAACTCAAATACGCCGAACATATTGCCATGATCGCTGATCGCCAGGGCCGGCATCTCATCGGCAATGGCCTTTTTGTAGAGTTTTTGTATGGAAGCGGCCCCGTCGAGCAGGGAGAACTGGGTGTGTACGTGGAGATGGGAAAATTTCATAGCTCACAGATTCTTTAATATTTTAAACATAATCGGCGTTATCAACCTGGCAGTCGGCAGTCCGCAGTCGGCAGTCGTTTGCTCATAGTTTTAAGATTTCCGACTCTGAACTCTCGACTCTGAACTCTCGACTCTGAACTCCCGACTCCGGATCCACAATCATTCTTTTTTCAAAAAGGTATAAATATTGATCGCCCCGTTACTATAACTGCAAACCCAGGCTTCCAGTATCTTATCATTCTCAAATATATCCACGCCCACCGGGTGACCGCCGCAGGGCAAAGATGCCACTTTCTCAAAGTTGTCGGCATTGATTTTATAAACATCCACCATATCGCTGGTATAACAGGTCACGAAAATGAATTGATGATTTTTGGAAAGCACAATGGTACGGGGCTGTGAATGTGTTTTTGCGGTGAACAGCGTCTTCCCGCTGGCGGCATCCAGGCAGGCGATCGTGCCAAGACTGTTATAGGAAACAAACAGGTGCCCGCTGTTGTCCATCACCACGTGGCGGGGACTGCTCCACACACTGAGGATGCTGTCTGTTTTCCAGGTTTCGTTGTTCACTACCACGAGGCTGGCACCACCCATGATGGCAATAAAGGACTTTTTGTTTTTGTCATCTACCGCCACACCACGCGGAATAGCGGATACCGGGATGGTGCTGATCACTTTCCCGTAAGGATAAAGATGTTCATCCATTTCCAGTACACTGGTATTCCGGGAATGCCAGTTGCTTACC
The DNA here is from genome assembly GCA_044229375.1 of Chitinophagaceae bacterium. Classification (GTDB taxonomy): domain Bacteria; phylum Bacteroidota; class Bacteroidia; order Chitinophagales; family Chitinophagaceae; genus JJ008. The sequence continues at coordinate 5,141 of JBGATE010000120.1, read as the reverse complement.
AGCAGGTGACGGCTGTCGGCAGTGCGGGCGATCACCTTGGGTGTTTTGCCGGTGAGGATCAGCGGCACCCGGAATGAATCCTTTTTCTCGGAACCGGGATAAATGACGGTGACCGGTTTTGTTTTTTGTGCCGGATCCGGAGCGCCGGTATTTTTGGAGAAATCATCGACCCAGATGGGGACAATTCCCTCCGCATTGTGCAGTGACACCCACAGGATCCTGTCATCATGGCTTAAACAGGCTTCAACCGGTTTTTCCTGGTAGGAAGCGATCGGGCGGCTTTTGTTATAGTCCCAGCCTGTTCCCCGGGTAGGGTGGAATTTAAACTCCCGGGTGATTTTCCGCGATGCCTGGTCAAACTCGTAAACGCTCATGCCTTCCAGGTTCATGGCATAAAGCCTTTTTCCGGAGGCATTAAAAAGGACCGATTTGGTGCCGGGGGCCGCCGCCACGATCTCTTTTTTCTGGTATTCGATATGATGGTAGGGTTTGAGTGCCGGGGGCAGGACAATCGTATCTTTTTTTACAATGGTCTGCACGGTGTCGGCTGTTCCGGTATTGTTGCTGCCAGAACTCTGGCAGGCAGCAGCAAACGAAACAATGGCGGTATACTTCAGGAGGGCTTGCATACAAAAAAACATATGTCAATAGTAACCATTTAATTAAAGCTGTCAATCGTATGATTGTTGTCAATATTCACAGGATGTTAGGAACTCTAAATCACTTAGTTACAGTAAGTTAATCCTGTCGCTATTTTACTACGGGAATTTCGTCTTTTAAAACGGGCTTTTTTAAAATTGTTACCACTATTTTTGCACGCATCCCTCCGGGAAGCGCCCAAACTGCTGTTTCGCATGGTTATTGCTGGTTAGCCGGCAGAAGGGTTCGAAAGCCCCATGAAATCATCCTAAAAAGAAAGACGTAATGGTTAAGCAAATTTTATCTGCTGCGGGTGTCATTTTGTTTCTCAGCAGTTGTTCAACATCTTTTAAGCCTTTGAATTTTACCAGCAGCAAGCAGGTAACCGGTATTGCCGAGCCCGCAGCAAAAGCAAAATTCATCGAAAATATCGCAGTCGCTGTTCCCCCGGCAAATGATAATGCTGATCTGAGACCCGAACCGGATATCGCCCCTACAGGCGCGGGGGGAGCAAAGGTTATTGCCCGCCCTGCCGCAAAACAGGAAGCGACAGAAATATCCCAGATACTTGCCTCCCGCACCGCCGAAGTGGAATTGGCTTCGCCGGTTCAGTTCAAATACTCCCTTCTCCTGGATACCGAAGTTGAATCGTTGCCCGCTAAGTCGCTTTTGGAAAGTGTGGACGAATGGTACGGGGTCCGGTACAGGAGAGCGGGAAATACGAAATCGGGTATCGATTGCTCCGGTTTTACCGTGGCCGTTTATACCGCCGTTTATGGCATGATGCTGCCCAGGGTGTCCCGCGAGCAATACCGTATCAGCCGCAAGATCTCCACAACCGAATTGAAGGAAGGCGACCTGGTCTTCTTCAACACTACCGGCAGGGGCGTTTCGCATGTCGGTATCTATCTTGGCAATAACCGTTTCATCCATGCTTCCGTTTCAAGAGGTGTGATGGTGAACAGCCTGTTCGAGGATTATTACCTTAAACGCTTTGTTGGCGCCGGCCGGATCGATGATAAGCAGCCGGTGGTTGTACAAAACTGATTGGTTATATCAGATCCCCAATCTATTCCTTACGGATCGAAGTACCGGCTGAATGTCGGGTGAAAGTTTCAGGTAAATGGCCCCAAAGCCATAGAGGGCGATGAATGCAATACTGCGCAGGAACATCCCCGCCCATCCGTGTATCTCCATAAACGCAAAGTGACAGATGGCCCAGCAGGCGCCGGCAAGTATTATCGTGTACAGGGATTGTATGCTGAAAGGGTGGAGCCTGAATTTTCTCCAGAGAAACAGGATACGAACGGAATTGTAGACCACAATGGAAATAAGATGTGCCAGCCCGGCGCCTGCAATATCCATTTGTTTGGTCAGGATATAACTGAGCGGCATCATTACCAGCAGCAGGATCACCCCGCTGATCATTTCAAAACGCCACCAGGTGGAAGTGGCGATGATCTGCGCGTTCACACCCGTGCCCATATCCACCAGTTTTGCAATTCCCAGTAAAATGACAACATGATAGGCATCCAGGTAAGTGCCTTTTAATTTGAAAGTTGTTACCGCGTCAGAAAAACTCAGGATGATCAGCGCGAAAAGTCCGCAGGCAAACAACAACTGGTTGATGGAGGAACGCTGGTAGATCTTTTGCAGGATCTCCATGTTCTTATCCTTCCAGGCTTTTGATAAATGGGCGATCGCCGCGGCAATGATACCCCGCTGCGGTACCTGGATCATGGACGCGATGTTCTGCGCCACCGAGTACACGGCGAGTTTGGTCAGCGCGTCATCCAGCACGGAACTGATGACCAGGGAATCGAATACCAGCGAAATGGTAAGGATCAGCGAACCGGTATAAACAAAGGAACAGAGTCGCAGGATACTTTTCGACAGCCGCCGGGTGACTTTGCTGATTTGGAATGTGAAATGGATCTTTTTGGTGACGATAAGGTAAATGAACAGCACCGCGGCGATAAAGGGGAAGCTGAAAGAGAACAGCCGGATGAAACTGTCAAAGTCGCGGATGATGCCCAGTGAAAAAAGAACGATCAGCGCCGTGGTGAACAGCCGCCACAACACTTCCCGGAGGAAATTGGTGAACACCGATTTGTGCAACTGCCAGGCATACGCTTCCAGGATGGTGTAGACCATCAGCCCGAAACCCAGCACAAAGATCCAATTGTAATGGGTGACGATCTCCGGGGCGTTGGTGATGTATTTTTTGACCACCAGCCCCTTGAAAACGATCCCTGCCACCAATACCAGCACAAACCCGGTTACGCCCGTGATAAGCGCGATCGTAAGCTGGTCATTTTTTTTAACCGGTAAGTGATCGTTATAGTAAGGATAGAATTTATAGATATATGAGGGCATGGCCATATTGGCAAAAGCCATCATCATCATCGCGATCGCTATGAACGCGTTATACAACCCGAACTGCGGATCCAGGAAAAGTCCCTGCTTGGTGAAGAGATAGATATTGAGCAGGCCGACAGCAAAGCCAAAATAAATGACGATCGAAGAAATGATGCTTTGCCGGCGGATGCTGCTCATGGGGATAAAGATAGTGAATGGTGAATAGTGAAAGGTGAATAGTGAATGGTGAATAGCCGCCAATAATAGATTTCTTAGCCGGAGAGGCTGCGTATGGGGTAAGGAATAGCGGTAACATTTTAAGAGAAATGGGTCTATTCTTTTACCGGAAAACCTGGAACTTCAGATACCATCTACCATCTAGCATCCAGCATCCAGCATCCAGCATCTAGCATCCAGCATCCAGCATCTAACATTCCTCATTCAGCTTTCCTGGTCGTAATGTAAAATCTCCGGTCGGCCACCAGCCCTTTCTCCTGCATGCCGGCGGTCATGGAAATACTTTTCCATTCGGTAGTGGGTTGTAACCATTCCCCGGAATCTTCCTGCCGAACGGGCATGTCAAAACCGTCAATGCAATTGGTCCACCGGTAATGCAAGCGGTCACCCTGGATCTTATATTCAAGTTGCGGGATCTTTGTAGTGCGTAAATACTGGTCAAATATCTTTGACAGATCCCTGCCTAATTTTTTAGAAAAATAATCTTCCACATCTTTCGAATCGACCGTCCGGTGATAGAAATCCTTATTCAGTCCCCTGAGTATTGACCGGAAAACAGAATCATCACCGATCAGTTGCCGGATCGTGTGGAGAAGATTGGCTCCCTTGTTATACATATCGCCGCTGCCTTCCTTGTTCACCCCGTAAGGCCCGATCAGCGGCCGGTCGTTGGAAATGTTCCTCCGGATACCCAGCACATATTCATCCGCGGCCTGTTTGCCCCAGTAATATTCAATGAAGAGGGGTTCGGAATACATGGTGAAACCTTCATGCACCCACATATCGGCCACATCATTGGTGGTGATATTGTTGGCGAACCACTCGTGCCCGCTTTCATGAATGATGATATAATCCCATTTCATTCCCCAGCCGCTGCCCGAGAGATCACTGCCGCGGTATCCGTTCTGGTAGTGGTTACCGTACGCAATGCCGCTCTGGTGTTCCATACCCAGGTGGGAGGACTCCACCAGCTTAAAACCATCTTCATAAAAAGGGTAGGGGCCGAACCAGTATTCAAATGCTTTCAGCATGGGTTTCACATCCCGGCCAAACTGTTTTTTTGCTTTCTCCAGGTTATAATCCAGCACCCAGTAATCAAGGGAGAGGTTCTTCTCCGTTTCCCCGATATAATTATCGGAGAAATGGACATACTTCCCGATATACGGAACGATATTGTAATTATTGATCGGGTTTTTCACCTGCCAGGTGTAGAGCATGGTTCCGTCCAGCTGGTCATCCCTGGAATAAAGTCTTCCGTTGGAAACGGCCACGAGTGTATCCGGCACTTTTACCTGTATCAATGCACCCTGGTCGGGCTCATCTCCCTGGTGATCCTTACAGGGATACCATACACTGGCCCCGAGACCCTGGCAGGCCACCGTCATCCAGGGCCTGCCCTTCGCATCCCTTGCCCAAACCCATCCGCCATCCCATGGCGGTCGTGTGGCTTCCCGGGGTTTCCCATGGAAATAAATGGTGATCGTGTGGAGGGTCACCGGGTTCTTTTTTTCCAGCGCTTTTTTGGCGGATACAAAAGGGTAACTGCCGAAATCAATGATATAGACATTGCCATTCCTCTTAAAATCACGGATCTTTTTCTTATTAAAGACGATACTGTCGATCTCCATCGGTTGCTGAAGATCGATCTGCATCTTCTTGTACATTCCGTCGCTGTTTACATCAAAACCTATCTGGTTCCAGCCCTTGATCGTCTTGCTGACAAAATCCGGTGCCACCTGGATATTATAATGCACCACATTCCACCAGGCCCTTTCGGGTGTAATGCTTCCGCGCAGGCTGTCTTGTTGCGTGAATTTTTCTTTTCGGTTCAGGGGCTGACCGCAGGAATCCCCGGGGAGTATCAAAACAGCAGCCAGCAGGAGCGCGTACGAAGTGCAAATAATGCC
>JBGATE010000011.1:0-33296 GCA_044229375.1 Chitinophagaceae bacterium | reverse complement strand
CATTTTGATCACCTCATAATTATCCAGGCTGCCGTTTTCCAGAGGGTTTTCCCCTTCCGGGTAATTGGCCAGCCGCAGGTTCTTGGGATCAAACCCATCCGTATTCACGATGATCTTTCCTCCTTTCTTGAGGGCCGTCAGGTTGGTCTTCAGTGCTGCCGCATTCATGGCCACCAGCACATCCACGGCATCGCCGGGGGTATAAATGCTGTCGCTGGAAAACCGGAGCTGGAAACCACTCACCCCCGGAAGGGTGCCTTGGGGCGCCCTGATCTCGGCCGGGAAATCCGGGAAAGTGGCCAGGTCGATCCCCATCATCGCTGTATTATTGGTAAACTGGCTTCCGGTCAATTGCATGCCATCCCCGCTGTCTCCCGCAAACTTGATCACCACATCGCTTAAAACTTCCTTTTTTCTTGCCATTCTTAGTTGAGTTATGCTGCGAATTTATAACAAGTTAGGATTGGTTGCTAAGTGATTTTTGACAGGTTTCCGGGATTGGGATCGGGACAATGTCGGCAACAAATTTTATATTGCTTTTCTGCAAAACCCCGATATGAAGCTATTTCCCCGTATTTCACTGCTCCTGCTCTTGCTTCCCTCGCTTCTTAGTGCCCAGAGCGACGAAGACATTTTCGAGGCCAACCGCCTGAAAAAGGTCTTTACGGAGGACCGTGTGGTGGCCATCCTGGCGGAGGAAGAATTCAGCTTTGAAAGAGGCCGGAGCGAGGACCGGCTGCCCGTTGTGACCGCCAGCCGCAGCACCGGTATCAATTTCCTTTCCCTGCGGGAAAGCGCCGGGATCCAGTACTATGATTTCTATAACTCTTTCTGCAAGATCACCTCCTTCAGGCAACTGGAGAAAATGAAGGGGATGTTCGGGGTGAAAAAAAACTATAATGTAGGTTATGCCATCGACCGATCGGCCAGTTCCAGCGATTTTTTCTCCGACGACAGCCGGGTGAAATATTTCAATATCCGCTTCAGCGGATACGGAGATGCCACAAGGGTGGAAACAGAGAAAAAATATTTCGACAGCAAGTACCTCACCTCCGTTTACTTCCACAGTTTCTATCCCGCCAAAGAAAAGATCATCCGTATCAAAGTGCCCGACTGGCTTGAACTCGATATACGGGAATTCAATTTTGAGGGGTATAAGGTGCTTAAACAAAAGACCACGGAAAAGAACATGACGGTCTACAGTTTTAAGCTTCAAAATATACCCGCCATTAAGAATGAAGACCGGTCCGTTGGCATCGCCTACCAGTTTCCCCACCTGGTACTGGTGGCAAAATCATTTCAGTCCGACGGTAAAAAAGAAAAAGGCTTTGCCGATGTGGGCGATCTCTACAACTGGTATAACTATCTCTATAAGAAAAGCAACAACAGGCCCGAAGAGTTGAGAACGAAAGTGACCGAGCTGACCCGGGGAAAGGCAACCGATATCGACAAAGTGAAATCCATTTTCTACTGGGTACAGGATAATATCCGCTATATCGCCTTTGAGGACGGGCTGGCGGGTTTTATTCCCGCTGCGGCACAGGATGTGTTCCGGTCCAAATACGGGGATTGCAAAGGGATGGCCAACCTGATCACTGAAATGCTGAAACTGGCGGGTTTTGATGCCTACATGACATGGATCGGCACCCGGCATATCCCCTATGATTATACTTTGCCATCGCTTGCGGTGGACAATCACTGTATCAGCACGGTTGTGATCGGCGGCAAGGAATATTATCTCGACGGCACGGAAAAATACATCCCCTTTGGCGATTATGCCTGGCGGATCCAGGGCAAGGAGGTGCTGATCGGTAAAGGCGATAAATATGAAGTGAAGAAAGTGCCGCTTATGGATATTGAAAAAAGCAAATTGCTGACACAGACAACCTTTGAATTGAAGGATAACCTGCTGAAGGGCCATGTAAAGACCACGCTAACCGGTGAACAGCGCACCCGTTTTCACCAGTACTACCACGAACTGGCTAACGATGACAAGAAGATCGTGATCCGGCGTTTCCTGGAATTTGGCAATAAAAACCTGGCCGTAACCAATGTAAAGACCTCGGACCTGGACAACCGCGAGATCCCGGTAGTGGTCGAGGGGGATATCGACCTCAGTAACTATATCATCACGGAGGATAAGGAGATCTATGTCGGTATTGATTTCTTCCCCGAAGACATGCGCGGCATCATCCCCGGCAGCGACCGGCAGCAGGATTATGCGCTGAGTTCCGGTTATGTATCGCAGGATGAAACGGAACTGTTCCTTCCGCCGGGATACAAAGTGACTTCACTACCGGCGGGCATTGAGGAGAAAACCGAAGACTATGCGGTGAGCGCGGCCTACAGCAACAAGGATAATACAATCCTTTTCAAAAAGACCCTGTCTTTCCCGACCGGCAGGATACGGAGAACTGATTTTGAGAACTGGAAGAAGTTTACAAATAAGCTGAAGGATTTTAACAGTAACCTGATCTTAATTAAAAGACCATGAAAGTTTCCCACAAAGACACAAAGGACACAAAGAAATACAAGTCCCATGACCGAAAATGAATTGGCCACTATAGCGGTTGATATTGCCTTTAGAATTCACAAAACGCTCGGCCCCGGTTTACTGGAAAGCGTATATGAGGCTGCATTTGCCCACGAAATTGATAAAAGGGGCATTGCATATACAAGGCAGCAGGGAATTATTGCTAAATACGAAGAAGCAGTTTTGGATGTGGGATTCAGGGCAGATATCATCATGGAAAATAAATTACTGATCGAGTTAAAATCAGTAGAGAATCTTGACAAAGTTCATCATAAAACGGTTTTGACATACCTGAAACTTACCGGTATAAAACTGGCGATACTTGTAAATTTTAATGTAAACCTGATAAAAGATGGAATACACCGGAAAATATATGGTCAGCTATTATAACAACATAACCGCAAAAATTCCTTTCTATATAACCAGCAACGCTTTGTTGTCTTTGTGTCTTTGTGGGATACAAAAAAAAATACAGAAACTAATTCTGATCCTGAGCCTTTTGTATATCTCCGTGAAGTCCGCCGCGCAGGACGATGAGGATACTTTTTCGCCGTCGAAACTTGAAAGCATCGCCAAAAACATGAAACCCGTATGGGAGGATGGCGACGCTGATTTTACGATCAATGCCGCCCCTGAAAAATGGAAAGAAGAAAGCGGTGTCATCCTGGCGCAGAAAACAAGGTTTTCGTTTGACAAAGACGCCAATAAACTGGCCGTTTACGAGATCACCCGCCGCCGCATCAAACTGAACGACCGGGATGCCGTGAACAACTATTCTTCGGTTTATTTCAGGATCGGCTCTTCGAATGATGGTGCCGGAATAAAGGTCATTAAAACGAACGGTACGATACAGGATGTTTCGTTGCGCAATGCTGTATACGTGGAGGACAACGACGATATCCCCTCCACTTTCACGCCCTATATCGGCAAGGCCAGCACCTATTACGACAAAAGCAAGAGCCGGGTGCTTTTTTACAAGGTGGCGGTACCCGATCTCGATCCCGGTGATATCATTGATTACGGCACCATCTTCTACGATGACAATACGGTGAAGAAGATGAATTATATCGAGTTCGACCCGATCTATTATGTGTGTACCCGTGAATATCCCGTGCTCAGCCAGAAATTTGAGATCGACACGGACAACAACTCCTTCGTGAATTCAAAATCCACCATGGGAGCCCCGCTTTTCAAAGAAACCGGGAACAGCAATACGGATTATACCTGGGAGGACCGTAACCGCGAAAAACTGAGTGATACAAGATGGGTGAACAGCCTGTTGGAGTTGCCGATGGTGAAATTCCAGATCGTATTTTCAAGAAGCGAGAACCGCTCCGATCTTTTTATCGGTGACCGCGGAGAGCTGAAACAGAATATCAGCCCGGAAGAGCTGGCCAAAAAAATGAACAACCTCTACAACCGGCTGGACGGTTCCGTGTATTATGCGATGGCGAAGTCTTACCTGAAGCAGATCGGGTATTCGGATCTCCGGGACGAGGATTTCATACAGAAGGCTTACTATATCCTCCGTCACATGTCGCATTACCGGGCCAATGGTTTTTCCAGCGAGCTTTTTGTTTCCTGTCTCACCCAGTGCCTGGACCTGAAAAAGATCCCGTATGACCTGGTCGTAACTACACCGCTCAACATCACCAAACCCGAGAATATCATCTTCCGTACCGAGCCGGAATGGATGCTGCGGGTAAAGGATAAATATATTTTCAACTCCACGATCTTTTCCAATCCCTATGATTTCCGGGAGGAATACCTGGGAACAACGGCCTTTATCATTTCGCTGGGGAAAAACCCGACGGCCACTCCCATCACCCTGCCTGCCAGCCGGCCGGACGACAATGTAACCACCAATACGATCACGGCAACGGTGGATACGGCCAACCGCAGTATTTCGGTGGTCCATCAGAAGGCGGTGACCGGGATGAGCAAGAAATTCTACAACGTGCAGGCATTGATCCATACTACGGCGCTGGATGATGACCATCGCAGTTATGGGGGCGAGGATGATGTAAGGGCAAGCATGAAGGGAGCCGTTCTCGAAAGTTATGAGGACAAACTGCGGGACAGAAAAAAAGAAGACAAGACCCGAAAACTGGAGTACATGAAAGTAGCGCTGGAAGATGAGTATGAGAATATCCGGACGTATACCGGGTTCACCTTGAATTCCGATGGCCGCAGCTGGCGCAAGCAGGAACTGAATTACACCAATACATTCGAATTATCGGATCGGGTGATGATCGCCGGGGAGAACCTGCTGGTTTCCGTGCCCGGTCTGATCGGGGAGCAGTTGTTCGTAACGCCGGATGAAAGGAAAAGAGAGGTGGATGCCTTTATGGGTTTTCCCCGCAGCCTGCGGAATATCATCAATTTTACCATACCGGAAGGTTATAAAGCGGTAGGTGTGCAAAACCTGAACATGAGCATCGACAACGAGACCGGCACATTTGCCGTACAGGCAACGGTCCAGAACAATATCCTCAGCCTGCTGGTAAAAAAAGTTTACAAACAGTCCACCATAAAAAAAGAACATTGGCCCAAATTCCTGGAAATGCTGGATGCCGCGTTTAATTTTTCACAGAAGAAGGTGTTGCTGAAAAAGATGTAAATCGTAAATTACATTATTAAACCCCCGGTGACGTAAATTAATACGCTTTTTGTCACCACCCTTTAGACGATGAACGAGTCTAAACAGCTTTTTTCAAACCCCTTGCTGGAAAAACTGACGCGGACAAACGCGTTAGTGGTTATCTCAACGCTTATCCTTCTTTCGCTGGCTGTTTTTTTCTACGGTTTTTTTACCGTTGAAATAAGATTTCAGAAAGAAGCGGGCTACTGCCTGCTGGGGTTCCTTTCATTTACACTTGCGGAATACCTCATACATCGTTTCGTTTTTCATTCCATAGAATATACGCAGAAAAAAAACTGGCAGTTCAGGATCCACGGGATCCACCATGCATTCCCTTCCGACAAGGAGCGCCTGGCCATGCCGCTTCCCTTGGCGGTTTTTCTTTCTGCTATCCTGTTCCTCCTGCTCCGGTTCATCATCGGACCGGTTGCCTTTTTCTTTTTTCCCGGTTTCCTTTCCGGGTATGCATTCTACCTGCTTGTTCACTATATCATCCATACCCGCCGTCCCCCTCATAACATTTTCCGTATTCTCTGGAAGCATCATTACATTCACCATTTTAAGGACCACCACAAAGCGTATGGCGTGACGACACCTTTTTGGGATGTCATTTTCGGAACAATGCCATCTAAATCAGGTAAAAAGGAATAATAAAGACATGTATCAATAGTGCCCGGGTATAACAAATATTCCCTGTTACAGGGACTCACCAAAATAAATACACCCTGTTTTCCATGACCGAATACAGCGGATTAGCCATAGCGATCGCATGGCCCGATTTCATCGGGAAACAATCGGGAGCCTGGTATGATACTCCCATGCGCTGGCTGGGTGCCAACCGGAATTTCCATTATAAAGTTGGTCATGCGGCCTTGATACTGGTTAATAAGGAAACAGGTTCCTGTCACCACTTTGATTGCGGCCGATACCATGCACCTTATCAATACGGAAGGATCCGGGATGCCACTACTGATGATAACCTTGCTATTCAGACAAAAGCCAGGATATCGGGAAACCGGATCTGCAATTTTCAGGAAATAACAATGGAGATACAGAACAATAAAGCCAGCTTCGGCGTCGGAAAGCTATATGCCGCCTATTGCCCGTTAAACTTTGAGCTTGCCTGGGCCAGGGTCAAGAAAATGCAAAGCGTCGGCGCTATTCCATTTGGTCCATTCGTTAGAAATGGAACCAATTGTTGCCGCTTTGTTCGATCAGGGATACTGGCCGGCCTGCCCCCGAAAAGATTTCGTTTTAAACTTCAGTACCTGTGGCCCTTCAAACCCATGCCCATCAGCAATATCAATTGCCTGTCCGGTAAAATGACCGTGCCGGAAGTATCCGCACCCGCTGACAGGAGAAAATATTCCACTCCCTATACAAAAGAAAACGTAAGAGGTACCCTGCCGGAACCAGTAAAACCTGCTGGAATTCCCCCCAACAGCCAGTGGCTGAGCGGGGAAGTAGCAGGCTCATGGTTTTCGCTGGAGCCGGCCGAAGAAGGATTCAACATAACCCGTTTTTCTTCCGATGGCGACCCGGAATGCAACGGGATCTTTAAGACTGAAAAATCCGGTTTCGATGTAAATAAACCTTTTCACTTCACGCACTTATCCCATTGTAGTAAAGTAACCGTAATCCAGGAGCAAGACATCTATGAATTTTCCCGTATCCCGGGCAATAAAGACAATTAAAACAGAAAAACAAACGTTTTATCACGGCCAAAACGTATGCCTGTGCGCTGTCCATCACCTTAAATGATATTTACAACCTGATGAATAATACCGCCCCGGAAATAATAGAGAAGCCTGCGCCAGGAGAATTTCCCCCTTATGCCAACATGTACATCAAACTGGTGCCGGATGACGGGTTGTTGCTGAAACACCTGGCCAATAACCTGGAAATGGTTAAGACATTCGTTTCCTCCCTCCCCGCAGAAAAATTATTGCACCGGTATGCCCCGGGTAAATGGACTATCCAGGAAATACTGGTGCATATCATAGATGATGAACGGATCTATGCATACCGCGCTCTGTGTTTCGCCCGGAATGACAAAACGGAGTTGCCCGGCTTTGAACAGGATGACTATTCGCTTTATTCTAACGCGAATGAAAGGAATATTGAAAATATCATGCAGGAATATGAAGCTGTCCGGCTTGCGACCATTGCCTTATATAAAGGACTGGATAAATCTGCCCTGATGCGGGAAGGAATCGCCAACAAAAACAAGGCAACGGTCCGGGCACTGGGCTATCATATTGCCGGCCATGAATTGCACCACATCAATGTGATTAAAGAAAAATACCTGCTGTCGTAAAGAATATACCCCGGAACGATTCGTAACTACATTTCCAATTATTTTGACGGCCCCCGTTCTACACTTGTTATGATCCGGCAGGGTTGTTGTTTCATGAACCACCCGGCTCCGAACTCCTAACTCCAGACTCGCGACTTTATTCCCTTCCATCAAACAAATTCCCCAGCCCTCCCAATACACTTCCTTCCTCCTTCCGCTTGTATGTGCCATAAGCAATGATCCTTCCTGCCAAACGGCTGATCGGCAATGACTGTATCCACACTTTGCCCGGGCCCTGCAGTTTGGCAAAAAACAGGCCTTCTCCTCCAAAAAGGAAGTTCTTCACCCCTTTCACAAATTCAATGTCAAACTGTGTGCCCGGTGTGTAGGCCACCACGCAACCGGTATCTATTTTCAATATCTCCCCGGCGGCCAGGTTTCTTTCTACAATAAAACCACCGGCATGAAGGAAAGCCAGTCCGTCACCTTCCAGTTTCTGCATAATGAAACCCTCGCCGCCAAAAATACCCACTCCCAGTTTGCGCTGCAAGTGAATACCCACACTCACTCCCTTGGCCGCACAAAGAAAAGCGTCTTTCTGCGCAATGATGGTGCCGCCCAGTTCCCGCAGGTCCATGGGGATGATCTTTCCCGTGTAAGGAGCCGCGAAACTCACTTTCTTTTTTCCCTGTCCCTCGTTGGTAAAGGCGGTCATGAACAGGCTCTCACCGGTAAGCACCCTTTTTCCGGCACTAACTAATTTTCCAAAAAAACCGGTCGGCTGCTGGGCCGATCCGTCACCGAAAATGGTTTGCATCGTAATGCCGTCCTCCATCATCATCATGGCGCCGCTTTCCGCGATGGCCGTCTCGGTGGGGTCCAGTTCGATCTCTACAAATTGTAATTCTTCACCATATACTTTGAAGTCAATTTCATGGTTGTGGCGGGTTGTTGTGCTCATCGTTTAAAGGTATTAGGATGCAAAGTTAGTGAGCAAAAGGCATCCCGGCACTTTCGGCGTTCAGCTCTTCCCTCTCCTTTGGAAAAGGAGGCTGGGAGGGTGATGTCAGTCGTAAAATGATAAAAGGCAATGATTTCATGGCCGGAAAGCCTTATTTTGCTATCCCTCAAAACAAAAGAATATGAAACAAAGGTTAATGGTGCTTGTAGCGTTCATTCTGGCTTTCACAGCTGTGAACAGCCAGACCAAACTGGTTGAAAAAGTTATCAAACAGGGGAATGAACTGGTCATCCCTTATGAAAAATATGTATTGCCCAACGGGCTCACCCTCATCATCCATGAGGATCACAGCGACCCCGTGGTGCATGTGGATGTGACCTACCATGTGGGTTCGGCAAGGGAAGAGATCGGTAAATCCGGTTTCGCTCACTTCTTTGAACACATGATGTTCCAGGGAAGCGACAATGTTGCCGATGAGCAGCACTTCAAGATCGTTTCGGATGCCGGAGGCACCCTCAACGGCAGTACCAACCGCGACCGTACCAATTATTTCCAGACCGTACCCAGCAACCAACTGGAAAAAATGCTCTGGCTGGAAGCCGACCGCATGGGCTTTTTGCTGGATGCGGTAACACAGAAGAAATTCGAGATCCAGCGTTCAACGGTAAAGAACGAAAGAGGACAGAATTACGATAACCGCCCCTATGGACTGGCAGGGGAAACCGCTTCCAGGAATCTATATCCCTATGGCCACCCTTATTCATGGCTCACCATCGGTTATGTGGAGGACCTGAACCGCGTGGATGTGAATGACCTGAAGAATTTCTTTATGCGCTGGTATGGCCCAAACAATGCGGCGCTTACCATCGGCGGTGATGTAAAACCCGCGGAAGTGGTGAAACTGGTGGAGAAATATTTTGGTTCCATTCCCCGCGGACCGGAAGTATCACCCGTGGTGGTACCGCCTGCTGCTGTAAAGCAGGACCGCTATGTTTCCTATACCGACAACTACGCTAAACTCCCTTTATTGTCGATCGTTTTTCCAACGGTTCCCATTTATCATAAGGATATGGGAGCATTGACCTGTCTTTCACAGGTATTGGGACAGGGCAGGAATTCCGTGCTTTACCAGGAGTTGGTAAAGAAACAACTGGCTTTGCAGGCCAGTGCTTTCAGCAACCAATCGGAACTGGCCGGTGAATTCACGTTCCAGTTGACCCCTTCCCCCGGTAAATCGCTGGCAGCCATGGACAGCCTCTTTCGCAGTGCGCTTGTTTCTTTTGAAGCCAGGGGAGTTACCGATGAGGATGTTGCCAAATTCAAAGGAGGGATTGAGGCCCAACAAATAAACGGCTTGCAGAGTGTGTCGGGCAAAGTATCTCAACTGGCCGCCTTTCAAACATTTTCCGGTAACCCGAACAAGATCGCCGACCTGATCAAAATGTACCAGTCCGTAACGAAAGAAGATGTAATGCGGGTGTACAATGAATATATAAAAGGAAAAGGCGCCGTGGTGCTGAGTGTTCTGCCAAAGGGGCAGGAGAAACTGATCGCGGCTGCCAATAACTATAAGATCGATTCCAGCAGCTATACTGCTCCCGACTACGGTTACGCCGGCCTGAAATACAATAAGGCAAAAGACAACTTTGACCGGAGCAAGATCCCCGGAAATGGCCCCAACCCCACCGTGAGAGTACCGAAATTCTGGAGAAAGGACATGCCCAACGGAGTAAAGATGATCGGTTCCCAATCTACAGAGATCCCGACCGTCACCATCACCATCACTGTTCCGGGCGGCCACCTGGTGCAGGCCGGCGATACCGCCAGGATCGGGCTGGCAAGTTTTTTCAGCGCGATGATGAATGAGGACACCAAAAATTACAGCGCCGAGCAAATGGCAGTTGAATTGCAGAAACTCGGCAGCAATGTAAATGTGGGCAGCGGTCTTGACGGTATCACATTCAGTATTCAGTGTCTAAAGAAGAACCTGGATAAAACAATGGCCCTCGTGGAAGAAAGAATGCTGAATCCAAAATTCACAGAAGCCGCTTTCAGCCGTATTCAAAAACAACGGCTCGAAGGCTTCAAGCAAACCAAGGCCGACCCGGCAGCGGTGGCGAATATCGTATTTGCAAAGATCAATTACGGCCCTGACAATATCCTCAGCATGAGCCAGAACGGAACGGAGTACACGATCAAAAACCTGAAACTCGGGGATATCGAAAATTATTACAGCAATTACATTGGATCGAAAGGTGTGAAAGTGGTGATCGTGGGAGATGTAACGCAGGAGGAAGTGGTGCCCAAACTGGCCTTCCTGAACAAGTTGCCCAATAAGAAGGTAGCGATACCCGCAGTGAACGGCATTGCTTCCGGTATTGACAAAACCAAAGTGTACATGGTGGATATTCCCAAAGCTGCCCAATCACAGTTCAGGGTGGGTTATGCCACCGGGCTGAAATACGACGCTACCGGGGATTATTACCGCACTATGCTGATGAACTATCCACTCGGTGGTGATTTCAACAGCCGTTTGAATCTGAACCTGCGGGAAGACAAGGGCTGGACCTATGGTGCACGGAGCGATTTCAGCGCCGATGAATACTCGGGTAATTTTGCATTCAGTTCAGGCATCCGTGCCGATGCCACCGACAGTGCACTGGCAGAAGTAATGCGGGAGATCACCAATTATAAAGAGAACGGCATCAGTGAGGCCGAACTGAAATTCATGAAGAATTCACTGGGCCAGCGGGATGCCCGCAGCTATGAAACCGGTATCCAGAAAGCGAATTTTATCGGCCGGATTCTGAATTATAACCTGCCCGCGAATTACGTGGACCAGCAAAACAAGATCCTGGCCAACCTGACCAAAAAAGAAGTGGATGCATTCGCTAAAAGAATGCTGAATCCCGATAAAATGAACATCCTGCTGGTCGGGGACAAAGGAAAGATCTATGACGGCGTTAAAAAGCTGGGTTATGAGATCATCGAACTGGATGCCGACGGTAAGAAAGTGGAGAAGAAAGGATTTTAATAAGCAACCCGTTATCAGCAGGAAGATCCGCTGAACGTATTTGCCGCGAAGGCACGCAGATGCAAAGAAAAGACAACCTGAACGCTGGTCTTTGTGCCTTCGTGCCTTTGTGGCAATTTGCATGACTGGCTTTTGGGAAACTGCGCTTGATTAAAACCAGGTTTTTTTAACAGCTTTTTGAAGCCATTCTTCAAAAAATGTTGTCATTTTTACGTCCGGTCCCGTTTATTGGTTCATTAAACCTGTTTATATGAAATTCATCTCTACCCTCTTTCTCCTCTTTTTTTCTTCGGCCCTTTTCAGCCAGTCGTATATGAATATCGGCTACTCGCTGGGATCCCCGCAGCAAAAAATGAATGAAAAGATCAACCCGTTGCACAGCCTCACTACCGGTATCTTTTTCCGGATACCCGGTATGAGTGACCGGCTGGAACTCGGCGCCGAAGGTTCCTGGGGCACTTATGCCAGTACACAAAAGGAACAAACCTTTAATTTCGGTAATGGCGCCAGCACCCGTACCTATGTGAACTACAGTAGTAATGTGCTGCAGGGTGGACTAACCGCAAGAGTATTGCTGTTAAAAAATAAAGCGGTGACACCCTACCTGAGCGGGAGGGCCGGGTATTCCAGTTTCTACAGTACCATTTTTATTGAAGACCCGCATGACGCTGACGGTTGCCGCCCCCTGGATCAAAAAACATTGCTGAAGGACGGTACCTTCATGACAGGCTATGGCGGAGGTTTGCAGATCGACTGGGCCGTATTCAACCCTAAGGGTTACAAAAAAAGAGGGTTTATTGACCTGCGGGTACAGAATATACGGGGCAATAACATTGATTATATCAATACCAAAAAACTCATCGATGCTTCGGCGCCTCCGCCACCCGGCGAAAATGGTAAAGCGGTCAGCGTGAAATTCATCAATGCCACTACCAACGAGATCCACGAACACCAGGTCGCGGAAGTGTATTCCACACCGTTAAGGATGCTGGAGTTTAAATTGTCGTGGGTGTTCTTGCTGGATTGATGAGTGGTTTATTTTCCATCGTCTTTACTTTTCCCACTCTTTTTCCATTTTGGGGAATCCGCGCCACTGATCAGGGAAGTACTAGCTAAAGCAATCGCTTTTACAACCTTTATCATATTAGGGAAATCAATTCGATCCGTTTCGTCACAAGGCCTGTGATAACAGGGTTCACTATCATCGCTGCACATGATACTATGTGAAATTATCCCCGCTCCTAAAAAAGAGAAATGATCTGACCGGTAAAAAAGCCCTGAGGGGTCAGGGCCCTCCTTTTTAAGTTTAACATCTGCACTATCAAGATTATTTTTGAAGATGTGCTCCAAATCAGAAATTTTTGAACCAACAATAAAGAAGGCACTCCTACCCACCCTGTTATGCTGCCCGATCATTTCTATATTTATGACTGCTTTTATTTTTCGGGGGTCTGTCACTTTTACAAATGCCTTTGAGCCATGCAAACCCAGTTCCTCACCAGCAAACAGGCAAAACATGATCGTTCGCTGGTTATCATTCTTTCTTGAAAAATAGTCTGCCAGCATCAGCACAGCTGCCACACCTGAGGCATTGTCATTAGCCCCGTTAAAAATACTATCCTTCCGGCCGGATAAATTCTTGGCAATATGATCATAATGAGCTGAAAAAATAATTACTTCATCTGGCTTTGTTTTTCCGGGTATCAGGCCTACAATGTTATACAACGTTCTTTCCCAGGTTGCCTGTGGTTTTAGTTTAGTGGATACAACAAAAGGGATGTAAAAACTGTCGGCAGAAAAGGGGGTTAGCCCATATTTTAAAAATTCCTGATTGATATATTCTGCGGCGATGAGTTGTTCTTCAGTAAAATTTACCCTGCCTTTTAAACTATCAGATGCCAGGAAGCCAATGTGTTTTTTAGCTTGTGATTCTGCAATCGGATCTCCGGACTCCTGGGAAAATCCAATAGTATAAAGTCCTACCAGGCAAAAGAGCAGGAATAAAGCAGGTTGTTTGAACATAAGTGTATTTTACCTGAAAGTTAATACTCCGATATTGAGCGAGTTAACTTATTATCAATTGGCTGTTCTAACAATATATAAGGTTGCAACACAATAATTCAAAACAATTAAATAGCCGATTTCAGTCACTTCTGAATGGCCTTATCAAATATCAAAAATACTCCATCTTTATTTTGCTAATAAAAAGCGGCCCCTGGAAAGAAGCCGCTTTTACATTTCGTCCCGGCCGGGCCGGGACGCACCACCAAAACCAAAATGAATGGCTGTTAAGCGTTATGCTATACAGCCCGTTATAATACCGGTTGCAATAAATAGACAGTATCAGGCTGTCTTTTGCTGCTTTTTAAAAGGCACTCCTCTCCACACTTTTTTACCCTGTATCCGCTTCACCAGGAACATGATCCCCACGAAAATGAAGAACAAAGGACCCGCGAAGCCCAGGAGGGCAATGTACTTGGTCCCGTAAAAACGTTCCATCGGCCGTTTCAGCCTTTCCGCGATCAGGTACATGCTCGGTACCATCACCAGCGTCAGGAAGAAAGAGAAGATCAACCCGAAGATGATGGTCCAGCTCAGCGGCCCCCAGAACACCACGCTGTCGCCGCCAAAAAATATATTGGGCCGCAGGTGCGTGAAAAGCCCTGCAAAATCAACATTGAACCCTACTGCTAACGGCAATAAGCCGAGAATGGTTGCCACCGCGGTTAGCAATACGGGAATGATCCTGATCTTGCCCGCCTGTATGGCCGCTTCCCGGGTCCGCATACCACGGCCCCGCAGTTCATCCGTGAATTCAATGATAAGGATTCCGTTCTTGATAACGATCCCCGCCAGTCCCACGATACCTACCAGCAACATGATGGTGGCAATGGTCATACCGGTAAGGGCATACCCGATCAGCACCCCGATCACAGAGAAGAAGATCTCCGTAATGACGATGAAAGGCTTGCTCATGGAATTGAACTGCAGCACCAGGATCAGGAAGATCAATCCCACCGCGATCATAAATGCCGTACCCAGGAAGGCCTGCGTTTCTTTTTCCTGCTCGCTCTGGCCACTGAGACGTATCGTTACATCTGCGGGTATCTTTACCTGTTCCTTGAAATCATTGATGTGCAGTTGCAGTTCCTCGTTGACCCCGGCTACCATGGTGGGGTCAAGCACATTGCTCTGGAGCTGGATCGTGCGTTTTACATTTTTTCTTTTTACCCCGCCGGTGGTATTGGTATAATCCACCGATGCCACGGCGCTGAGAGGAATGGACTTCACCTGCATGGTATTCATATCCATGAACGTGATCCGCATGTTCATCAGATCCGTGATATTATTACGTTTCAGGTCTGAATAGCGTAACTGGATCTTGTATTCATCTTCCCCGTCTTTGATGCGGCTTACTTCCTTGCCAAAAACCGCGGTACGGATCTCCATACCCACCTGGCCGGTGCTCAGCCCTTCAAACATCGCTTTCTCACGGTCCACGTTGATGGATATTTCAGGATTGTTCAGGTCCACATCCGGCTGCAGGTTCTCGATCCCGGCAATCTTATTCGTATCGAGATAATTATATAGCTGCGTGGCTATAGCCGCGATACTTTCAAAATTGTCGCCCTGTATTTCAACGTTTACAGGAGGATCGGTGGGTGGGCCATTATCTTCTTTGGCCACTTCCACGCTGGCGCCGGGAATACCCTGCACGACTTCCCGGATCTGGTCCATAAAAGGCTGGGTGCTTTTGCCATGCCGCTTTTCAAATTCCACAAAGGATACCTGGATCCTTCCCAGGTGCGACTGCACGCTTCGGTTATTGTCCCTGGGATTGTTGGCGCTCACCGCCACATTTGCGATAATGCTCTCCACGATGCCGCCGGGTACACCGGGTTTTTCCTTTTCCAGGACCTTTTCAACCCTCTTTTCAAGCATGCGCGTAATACTATCCGTATATTTTACATCCGTGCCCACCGGCAGCTTCAGGTACACATATATAAAACTGGGATCACCGCTGGGGAAGAAAGTGGATTTGGTCCTGCCCGTCTGGATACTCAGCAACAGTAATCCTACGGAAAGAATGAACACGCCAAATAAGGAAATGAAAGCGTATACCGGTCTTTTACCCTTCAATACCCAGCGAAGAAGTTTCTCATACCGGTTCATTAACCCGGGCAATACCCTTTGCTGGAATTTATGTATCAGGTCATTCAGTACATAGGAATTAAATACCATGAGGACCGCCATCAACAGTGAGAAGTTGGCTACCCCGCGCATGCCGCCCAGGTGCATAAATATTCCGGCAGCGATAAATACAATGAACCACTTGCTCCTGAACACCGAACTTTTCGGTTTTTCAAACTCTTTCCCTTCCGGTCGCATAAAACTTACCGCAAATACCGGGTTGAAGATAAAGGCCACGATCAGGGAGGCCGCCAACGTCAGGATGAGCATGGTGGGCAGGTAGATCATGAACTTCCCGATCAGTCCTTTCCAGAAAAGCAGGGGGAAGAATGGCGCCAGTGTTGTGGCCGTACCGGCCAGTACCGGGATGAATACTTCACCCGCCGCTTCCTTGGCGCTCCGCACGATCGGAACTCTCCCGTTATTATAGATACGGTGGGTGTTCTCAATGACCACAATGGCATCGTCCACGATGATCCCCAGTCCGAACAGCAGTGCGAACAGAACAATAAAGTTCAGGGTAACGCTGGTTCCGATGATACCGTCAGCGATGGGCAGGAACAGGAAGGCCACGAACACGCTAAGCGGTACGCTCAACGCCACAAAAAAGGCATTGGTCACGCCCATGAAGAACATCAGGATCAGCAGTACCAGTATGAACCCGATAATAATGGTATTGATCAGTTCATTGAAAGAGGTCTCGGTTTTTTTGCTGGTATCGCCGGTAAACTCCACCCGCAGGTCTTTCGGCAATTCTTCCCCATCCCGCATTTCTTTAACGGCGGCCTTCACTTTATTCGCACAGTCGATCAGGTTTTCGCCGGCCCTTTTCACAATGTTCAGGGTCACCACATTCTTGCCATCGAGCCGCGCATAACTGTCCTTTTCCCTGATCGTATCCTTCAGTTCGGCAATATCCCGCAGGTAAACGGAAGCGCCCTGGGCGCTGCTTCGTACCACGATGTTCTTCATATCCTCGATGCCGGCAAACTGCCCTTTTACCCGCAGTGTACGTTTCATATTCCCCACTTCTACCAGGCCGCCGGTAATATCATTGTTTTCCCGGCTGATGGCATTCTCGATATCCATAAAACTGACCCGCGCTGCCGTCATCTTGTACGGGTCCACATTCACCTGTATCTCCCTCTCCGGCGCGCCAACGATCTCCGCTCTTGTCACCTCCCCAAGGGTTTCGAATTTATCCTGCATCCTGTCGGCATATTCTTTCAGCTTGATGCCATCATAATCACCGCTGATATTGACGAACATGATGGGGATCTCGCTAAATGCGAACTCCTGCACATCCGGTTCCTTGGTGAGGTCGGTGGGGAGGTCCGAACGGGCCCTGTCGATGGCATCCTTCACTTTTTGTTTCGCGATATCTGTTTTTACATCCGTATCAAACTCCACTACGATCAGGCTGTAATCCGTTTGTGAAGTGCTCTGGATCTTGTTCACTTTCGCGCCGCTGATACCTTTCAGTTCTTTTTCGATGGGGCGTGTAACCAGGTTCTCGATATCCTTGGGTGAATTACCTACATAAACCGTGGTTACCGAAATGGTGGGCACCACGATATCAGGGAATTGCTCTTTGGGCAGGGAGTTGAATTTCATCAGCCCGAATACCGTAATGATCACGGCGATGATATAGATCGCCGTCCGGTTATCAATGGACCAGCTGGTGGGTTTGAACTCCTTGAACTTCCTGGTTACGCCTTCTAGCATTTTCATCTGGAAATAATTTATATGTCAATTGGTCTTGCGGGCTCAGCGATGCCAACACCGTACAGGCCCGTTTGTTCTGATTTTATTTTTTGCATTCCCCCGGCGGGGCATCACTCTTGAATCAATAATTACCTGTTTACTGTTGAACCCTTACGGGTTCCTTGCTCAGTTATCACATCTGTATCTGCCGATCTTTTGCCCTTACGGAGCATGGAACCTATATGCCCAGTTATCCTATGGTATAGCAGGATCACTTTGACCTAAGTCTCCCCTTAGGGAGACAGGAGGTTTGGCTTTTACTTCGTCGTAATATTCTGCCCGTCATACAAAGTCTGGTACCCCTCTGTTATGATCACCTCACCTCCGCTCAGCCCGCTTTTGATTTCCATAAGACCTTCATAGACCTCACCCGCGATCACAATTTTTTTGCGGGCCACCGTTTTGTCACCGGTTTTTTCCATCACGTACACATACTTGTTCTTTTCATCGCTCTGCACCACATTAACCGGAACCGTAACAGCTCCTTTTGCTTCATAATCCAGGATCTTCATGGTGGCGGTCTGGTTGGGTTTCAAAACAGGATCGGAAGGCAATTTGGCTTCGGCCGTAAAGGAACGGGTCGTCGGATCGATGGAAGCCCCAACTACACTGATCACTGAAGAGTAAGCGGGTTTGCCTGATTCGGGCACCACTACTTCCACTTTATCTCCCTTCTTTACACTGGCCGAATAATTCTCCGGCACATTTGTCACGATCTTAAGCTGGCTGGTATTGACGATCCTGATCCCCGAGCGGGGATTGCCCGCGCTCTGCGGCGAGAAGAATTCGCCCACTTTCACATTCACATCTTCCACCACGCCGCTGATCTCTGCATATACATTCGACATATTGGCCTGTTCCTGCGCTATGGCCACCTGCGCCTGGGCGGCTCTCAGTTGTGCTGCAAGAGCATCCACATCGGCTTTTGCATTGATGACCTGGATCTCCGCGCCGATATTCTGTTTCCACAGGTTCTCGTAGCGCTCATACACTGTCTGGGCCTGTGCCAGTCTTGCTTTCAGCTGCCCGGTCTGTTGCTGGGCCGCGATCACAGACTGTCTTGCCATGGCATCATCCAGCTTCAGCACCAGTTGGCCTTTGCCTACCCGCTGACCGGTCTTTACGTACACCGCTTTCACCAATCCGCCCTGACCCTTCGGTGCCACATAGGCAATACCTTCCGCATCGATCTTTCCCTGCAGCTCGATAAAATGGCTGAAATCACGTATACGGATCGTATCCACCGAAACCAGCTTCAGCACCTGTTTGGCCGCATTCGGATCCGCTTTCGCGATCTCCTCTTCCAGGCTCCTGATATCGGCATCCATTTTATGTTTTTCCTTTTTCAGCTTCTCCAGTTTGGACCTCATGTCGCCGAGATCCCCTTTTTTATCCTTGGCGCCGCTCCCGCAGGCCGCTATAAACAATAACACAATAATGGAAACAAATGAAATTTTTAATCTGCGCTGCATATAGTTTGTATTTATCTCCCGAAAGGAGTTGGAAAAGTTTTTATTGCGTGTCATATATTTTTCGTTCAGGTTTTTATATTGTCTGCTGTTGCCATGGTTCCCCACTATAGAAAAGGGCTTATAGTTTTCCTGTGGCTTTCAGGAAATCCACTTTGGCGATGATGGCATCATACAAAGCGGTGATATAATTGGTTTGTGCCGCCTTCATTTCTGTCTGTGCCGCCACGATCTCGATCTGCGAACCGGTTCCCATTTCGTACTTCTTCTTGGTTTGCTGGTAGATCTTTTCCGCCAGTTCCATATTCTTTTTCTGGAAATCCATCGTAGCCACGGCGTTCCGGTAATTGTTCTTCGCGGCTTCCACGTCGTTATCAATCCAGAGCTTAAGGCTTTCCAGTGTATTGTTGATCTTTTCCACTTCCAGGCTGGCTTCCCGGATCTTCGATTTGGTGAAAAACCCGTTGAAGATCGGGATGGAAACGCTGAGGTTCACATTGGCAACGCTGAACCAATCGCCGCGGCCGAAGAAATTCCATTTATCCCGCTGTGCACTTTTTGCATAGTTCGCGGCAAGGGCGACCGTAGGTATCTGCGATAGTTTAAAGCGGCGGACATTGTACTCCAGTAATTGTTTGGAGATGGTAGCCTGCTGGTACTCTTTCCGGTCACCGTAGGCATACACCGCGGCATCCAGCACCCCGTCCCTGACCTTGTCGTCCGTTATCTTATCCGTCAGCACCAGTTCATCACTGATCGGCATTCCCATGAGCATCTTCATGGCATAATAGCCGTTGGAGATCTGGTTCAGCAGTTTTTGTTTTTCCGTCTGCAGGTTGGAAAGCCGTACCGTTTCCTTATCCACATCCAGTTTTTCACGGAACCCGTTCTCATATATGATCCGGGTATCGTGCAGGTTCTTTTCCACCAGGGCAATATTGGCATCGAGGAGTTCGGTTTGCGTTTTGCTGACGGCAAGCTGGTAATAGATCTTATAGATGCTCGCTTTGATGCCCTCTTCCGTTACTTCCGCAGTCTTCCTGTAAAGGTCCATGGCCGCGCCCCTTGCCTGCAACCCGACAAACACCTGACCGTCGAAGAGGATCTGCGTCAGCGATATCCCGGCATTGGCGCTGAAACGGGTGCCGAACTGTGCGGCAATGAATCCGAAATCCGCCGGTTTCTGAATAGGGTTGCCGTTTCCGTCCTCCACACCTTCGTCCACCAGCACCTGGTAGGTGGCCGGCGAAATGAAGTTGGGCAGCACCTGGGTGGCAACGGATGGATTATACGTGGTGCCGATACTCGCATTGATATGCGGGTAGGCGGCCGAGGTAAAATTCCGGTTTTGCTGTTCCTGGATCTTCACCTGCAGTAAAGCGTTCTTCACATTCACGTTGTTCTTCAATGCATAGTCCACTGCCTGCTGAATGGAAAATTCATGCCGCTTGCTTTTTCCCGCCGTGTCGGACTGCGCGGGTGAGGCCAGTGAAAAAAGCAGGGCCCAGCCGGTGAAAAAAGTCTTATTTCTTACTTTCTTCATAAAGCATTTGTTTTTTGCGTTGGTCATAGTATTTCTGTATCAGTTTATGTCCTTTGATGGTGGCCAGCCCGTAGGTGAAATTTTCAATGATCATTTCTGAGATCGCCGCCAGGTTGTATTTACCGGGTGGAAATACCGCCACATTAAACGGTATCATCATCGATTCGATCCTGAATTTTGACATCACATCCACGTTCACTTCCGGCCGGTAGAGTTCGTCATTGATCCCCCATTCAATATTATCCCGGATGATCTTCAGCAGGAATTTATCCTTGTGCTCCCGGAAACGCTGGTAAGCCTTATAGTGAAATTTCTCCAGGTCGTACAAAAGCATGGGGTTCATATTGCTGAACTGGACCATGATGCGTTCCATGGTCATAAAGATCTCATGAATGGCATCTTTTGCATCGGTGTGACAAACCGAGCACTCCAGCTGTAAACCATTGATATGGCCATCCACCACACCCATCACCAGTTCGTCCTTATCGGCGAAGTACTGGTACAACGTCTTCTTGCTCATCCCCAGGTGGTTGGCAATATCATCCATGGATACGGAACGGATCCCGAATTTCATGAACAGTTCCTCCGCTCTTTGTAGTATGCGCTCCTTGGGTTCCATTTTTAAAAATTTCAGGAGGCAAAACTATGGAAACTTTTTTCGTTACCAAAGTTTCCATCCCTTTTTTTCCCCGTTTATACCGGTTTTTCCCCGCTGTCCGCCGAAAGTTTTTGCCCTACCTTTACCGGCACCTAATTCCCAGCTGATATGAAAAACGGCTTAAAACAGTTCTTTCCCCGTGAACCGTTTCAGTTTAAAAAAGTGGTTCAATACCTGCTCCAGGGATTGCTAATCATTGCGCCTGTGGCAGTTACGATCTATTCCATCTACTGGATCGTGTCCACTGTTGACAGCTGGCTGCCCATTTTCAGAGAACCTGTAAAGGACACCGCGGGCAATGTGTTGCGTTATAAGGTGAAGAATTACGGCGCCGGCTTTGGCATCATCCTCGTTTCCATCATCATCATCGGCTACCTGAGTTCCGTGTTTATTCAGTCCAGGCTTTTTCATCTCTTTGATTCCTGGCTGGAAAAGACACCGGGCATTAAATACATCTATTCTTCGGTGCGGGATTTCTTCGGCGCGTTCGCAGGTGAAAAAAAGAAATTCGACCAGCCTGTACTGGCCAATACGTTTGGCGATGATGTATGGGTGATGGGTTTTTTAACGGATGAGGAACTGGAAAAATTTGACATGGGGGCCGAAATGGTTTCCATTTATATACCACAGGCCTATCACTGGGCAGGACAATTATTTGTATTGCCCCGGGAAAAGGTCAGGAAACTGGAAAAGATCAGTTCCGGTGATGCCATGAAATATGCCGTCACGGGCGGTGTGGTGGCCGCGGAAGAAGAAAAGAAATAAAACAGTTACGGAAGATGAACGGAAGGAGGAGGATTATGGTTCTGTGTGTGTTTTCCGTTTGGACAATACAATGTTCGGGCTGGGGATTTTTTGCCCACCGCAGGATCAACTACTGCGCCGTTTTCCTGCTCCCTCCCGAAATGATGGTGCTTTACAAGCCCCATATTGATTTCCTCAGTGAACATGCCGTTGACCCCGACAAAAGAAGATACGCGGTTGCGCAGGAAGCCCCCCGGCATTATATCGATATCGATCATTACGGGAAGTACCCGTATCCCGGTCTTCCCCGGAAATGGACCGACGCGGTAACAAAATATTCAGAAGACAGTCTGAATAAATATGGCATCGTTCCCTGGTGGTTGCAGGTCATGCTCAACCGGCTAACGGATGCATTCAAAGAAAAGAACCAGTCAAAGATCTTACGCTACTCCGCGGAGATCGGGCACTACCTCTCCGATGCCCATGTGCCGCTGCATGCCTGCAGTAACCACAACGGGCAGTACACGGACCAGAAAGGGATCCACGGATTCTGGGAAAGCCGGATACCCGAGTTGCTGGCCGACAAGGAGTGGGATTTTTTTATCGGTAAAGCGGAATATATCCGGAACCCGGCTGATTTTATCTGGAAACGGGTGCTGGAAAGTGCCGCAGCGGCGGATACCGTTTTACATGCCGAAAAAGAACTGGGCAGGCAATTCCCTCCCGATCAGAAATTTTCCTTTGAGGAACGAAATGGCTTCATCCAGCGTCAATACTCATCCGCCTTCTCCCGTGCATACGATGGCTTGCTCAATGGAATGATCGAGAGACGGATGCGGCAATCCATTTATGCGATCGCTTCTTTCTGGTACACGGCCTGGGTAAATGCCGGTCAGCCTGACCTGGCCCGGCTGACGGGTAAGGACTTCAGCGCAGAGGAGCTTCGCGAATTCGAAGCGATGAATAATGCCTGGAAGAATGCACCTGCCGGAGCAAAGGATCATGAATGAATCCCGTAATTCTACCAGGATCGCTGGCGTAATTTCTACACCGGGTTAATAAAACAGGTCAGCAATCGCCCCGAAATAGCTATGGAAGCAGGCATTCTCCCCGATTTTTCTACCTTTATTCACTCGTTCTGACCCGAACATTTCCTGAAAAACATATACGCTTCCATATGAAGAAAATTCTCCTCCTGTTTATTTACTCCTGCATTACTATTACCGCATCGGCCCAATTTGATATTTTCCAGTTGATGGAAAGAACCGATATCACCCTCAGGGAGGCGGAACAACTGGCCAACCGCCATTTTGAAAGAGTGGGCACTGGCCAGGGCAGCGGCTACAAACAGTTCCAGCGCTGGCTGTACGAGCGCAGGTTTCATACGGATGAGAACGGTTTTTTTATTTCCCCGCAAAAGGAATGGAACAATTACCGGCAGAACCGGTCAAACATGCCCGATGCTCCGGAAGCCGCCAACTGGGTGCCCCTGGGACCCAACGGCTGGAACCGGACATCCAGCTGGAACCCCGGAACCGGCCGTCTGACCCACCTGGCCATCCATCCTTCCAATGAGCAGGTCATTTATGTCAGCTCACCCGGCGGCGGGATCTGGAAAACGATCAACGGGGGAGCTGCCTGGACACCCTTAACGGATAACAATTCCACCTGGATGAACGTTTATGCATTGACGTTAGATCCTCTCAACCCGAATATCGTCTATGCCGGTATGACCGGCTCGGTCGGTATCATCAAATCAACCGATGCAGGCACCACCTGGTCGCCGGCAGGCGCCGGTCCTTCCGGTACGGTCCGGAAGATCCTGATCCATCCCGGTTCTTCAAATATTGTTTTTGCCGCGGCGACCAACGGTATCTGGCGATCCACCAATGGCGGTACCAGCTGGACACAGGTGCATACCGGCAGCAAAGAAGACATTGAATTCAAACCCGGTGATGTCAGTATCATGTATGCTTCCGGCAATGATGTGTACCGTTCCATTGATAACGGTGTAAGCTGGACGCTGGTGGGTGCGGCACAGGGTATTACCAATACGGGCAGAACACTGGTATCTGTTTCAGCGGCCAATCCAAATATTGTTTATGCCGTACAGGCCGGCGGCAGCCTTTTCGGACGCATGTACCGTTCTACGGATGCGGGGTTGAGCTTTGTAACAACCGTGGTCGGAAACCCGGCCAGCGGCACCAATTATTTTGGCTATTCTTCCAATGGCACCGGCACAACCGGCCAGGCTACCTATGACATGGCCATGGATGTTTCTCCCGTGAATGCAGATGACGTTTACATTGCCGGTATTATTTGCTGGCGGTCCACCAACGGCGGGAATAGTTTTATTCCTCTCACAGAATGGTCATTGCCCAATACGCTCGGTTATAATCATGCCGATGTGCATGGCTTATACTGGATCAACAGTACCTTGTATTCCCTGTCCGATGGCGGCATTTACAGGAGTATTGACAACGGTGATAACTGGACCGATCTCTCCACGGGTCTTGGCATCCGCCAGTTTTACCGGATGGCCAATTCACCCACCAATCCCAATGTGATCACCGGGGGTGCACAGGATAATGGCAGTGCTGCCCGGCAGGCTTCAGGCACCTGGGTAGACTGGCTGGGAGCAGATGGGATGGAAGGACTGGTCAGCCCGACCAATCACCTGAACATTTGGGGTACCAGCCAGAATGGTGCGATCTACCGTTCTGTCAACGGGGGCAACAGTTACTCAGGGCTGGGTCAGCCTTCTCCCGGTCAATGGGTAACCCCTTTGTGGATCCATCCAACCAATGAAACGATCCTGTACGGAGGTTGGACCGGTGTTTACAAGTCAACGAACAGCGGTTCCAGCTGGACCAATATCTCGGGCGGGACGATCACTACCACATTGGCGGACCTTGCCGTTGCGCCTTCGAACCCGAATTATATTTATACATCCAACGGCACCTCCTTATATGTAACTACCAACGATGGCGCCAACTGGGTAACCCGGACGGCCCCGGCGGTGATCAATGATATCGCAGTTGACCCGCTGATACCGGATAAGATCTGGATCGCCTGCAACAGCAGCACAAACCGGGTGATGGTATCAACCGATGCGGGTGCCAGTTTTACCAATGTATCGGCCAATCTTCCCGCGATCGTTGCCAGGACGGTGGCAGTAGATGATGATAATCCGCGTACGATCTATGTGGGAATGAATATCGGTGTGTATTATAAAAAGGAGTCCGATGCCAACTGGACCAACTACTCCGATAACCTTCCGCTTGTTGCGATCAATGAACTCGAAATACAAAAAGCCTCCGGAAAGATCCGAGTAGCCACCTATGGCCGGGGCATCTGGGAAAGCCCGGTAGCCAACAATTGCGCCGCAACGACCCCTGTTGCTGATTTCACCGCCAACCTCGTAAGTGTTTGCGCAGGCCAAACCGTTTCCTTTACCAATAACAGCACCAACTGCCAGAGTACATTCGCATGGAGTTTCCCGGGTGGAACTCCTGCTTCTTCAACTGTGCTCAACCCGGTGATCACCTATACTACACCGGGTAGTTACAGTGTTACACTGACCGTAACCAATCCCGGAGGCACCGATACAAAAACGATCAATAATTATATTACTGTTAGCGCCAATCTCACTCACACTGCTGGAATCAGCGCTTCAACTGCTAATATCTGCCAGGGCCAGACCGCTACTTTCACCCTGGCTGCTGCCAACCAGGGTAGTTCACCCGGCATTGAATGGCTGAAGAACGGGGTGCCCATTCCGGGCACGGCAGGGCAAACAAGTGTAGTGCTTTCAGGACTCGTGAATGGTGATATCATCAATTGCCGGGAGACCAGCAGTATTTCCTGTGCAAATCCAACGGTCGTTACCACCAACAGTATCACCATGACCGTATCGCCCAACCTGGTGCACAGCGCTTCGATCAGTACGCCCAAAACACAGCTTTGTTCGGGTGAAAGCGCAACATTCACACTGGTTAACAATAATCCCGGTACCGCACCTGTGATCAACTGGTTCCGGAACGGCGTGTCAATACCCGGCAGTACGGGACTTACCAGCATAACGATCGCGGCCCCGGCAAACGGAGATATTATTAGTTGCACAGAGACCTCCAATGCCCTATGCGCCGCGCCGCTATCCATTAGTACCAACTCCATTACACTGACGGTGATACCCAAACCTGCAAAACCGGTGATCACCCAATCAGTAGGCAACCTGGTCTCTTCTTCACCCGGCGGTAATCAGTGGTTCAATAATAATGCCGTCATCGGCGGCGCCAATGGCCAGCAGTACCGGCCAGCCAGCAATGGTATTTACCAGGTACAGGTAACTTTGAACGGATGTATCAGTCCTTTATCCGATGCCATTACACTCAATATAGAAGGGGTCAATAAATTATACCCCGTGCCAACGTCCGGCCGGGTGACCTTTGATTTTTACATCCCCGGCGGATCGTCCACTTACAGGGTGGAGCTGTACAACAGCATTGGCCAGCTGATGCACCGGGAAGATGGTGCCGGTCAGCCGGGATTGAACAGGATCACCTATAACTGGGAGAGGCTGGCCGCGGGGGCTTATACCTTCCGGATGCAAATCGGTAACCTGCAGTATGCTAAACGGTTACTGGTGCAGTAAATAAACCATAATACGATACGGTTAAAGTCCTGCTTCAGCGCAGGACTTTTTTATTCCTTCCGGCCATGACAATTTTGTTACTTTTGCTCCTTCATAAAATCGTCTTTCACTGTGCCAGAGTCCGTTCACCAGGTGCTGCATAATTTCAACGCCGGCCCATCTGTACTTCCCAAATCAGTTTTTGAAGAAGCCAGTCGTGCTATCCTGAATTTTAATGATTCGGGGTTATCGATACTGGAGATCGGCCATCGTACCCCCTTGTTCCAGCCCGTGATGGATGAGGCAAGGAGCCTGGTGAAAGAGCTGATGCAACTGGACGATGACCACGAAGTACTGTTCCTGCATGGCGGCGCCACCACACAATTCATGCAGGTACCCATGAACCTGCTCAATGAAAATGCGATCGCCGCTTATACCGAAACCGGTACCTGGGCCATCAAGGCCATCAAAGAGGCCAAACTGTTTGGTCATGTTGAAATTGCCGGTTCCTCCAGGGAAACGAATTACTGCAGCATACCGAAGGAGTTAACGGTCAGTCCCACGGCCGCTTACCTGCATATCACCAGTAACGAGACCATTGCCGGCACACAATGGCATACGATGCCCTATGATTGCGGCGTTCCGCTGGTAGCGGATATGAGCAGTGATATCCTGAGCCGTAACCTGGCTTTCAACAGGTTTGATATCATTTATGCAGGGGCACAAAAAAATATGGGCGCCGCGGGCGTGAACCTGGTGGTGGTGAATAAAAACATCCTCGGGAAAGTGGAAAGAACGATCCCCACCATCCTGGATTACCGGAACCATATCAAAGAGGGCAGCATGCTGAATACCCCGCCGGTCTTTGCCGTGTACGTGGTCCTGCTCACGCTTCGCTGGCTGAAACAGGAAGGTGGAGTTTCCGCAATGGAAAAACGCAATGAGGAAAAATCGAATTTGTTTTATTCCACCCTGGATGCCCTGCCTCTTTTCAAAGCGCCGGTGGCAAAAGAGGATCGTAGTAAGATGAACGCGGTGTTCCTCCTCGGCAACCCGGCACTGGAAAAGGAATTCCTGGACTACTGTCAACAGGAAGGCATGATCGGGGTGAAAGGACACCGCAGCGTGGGAGGATTCCGGGTATCCATGTACAATGCACTCCCTATTGAAAGCGTAAAGGCCCTGACGGACCTGATGAAATATTTTGCACATAAAAGAGCATAACCGTTCAAAAAATAATATTCAATTCTCAACTATCAATTTTCAATTTCCAATGGCGATCATTAAACCTTTCCAGGCGCTCCGGCCAAAACCAGAACTGGCAGAACGGGTTGCTTCCCGCCCCTATGACGTACTCAACAGCGAGGAAGCCAGAAAAGAAGCGGAAGGAAATCCGTTTTCTTTCCTGCATGTCACCAAATCCGAGATCGACCTGCCGGAAGCTACCGATACGCACAGCCAGCAGGTTTACGATAAGGCAAAAGAGAACCTGCAGTTATTGATACAGGAAGGAATACTGCTGAGAGAAGAAAAACCCTGTTACTATATATACCAGCTGGTGATGAACGGGAGAAGCCAGACAGGCCTGGTTTGCACTTCCTCGGTGAAAGATTACGATGAGAACATTATAAAGAAACATGAATTCACCCGCCCGGAAAAAGAAAAAGACCGAATCGACCATATGCGTACCCTCGGGGCGCAAACGGGCAATGTTTTCATTGCTTACCGCGATGTGCCCGAGATCAACGCCCTCATCAACGGGTGGAAGGCGACCAATAAAGCCGTCTATGATTTTACGGCCACCGACGGCATCCGGCATACGGTCTGGGTAATGGACCGGGATATTGTGGTGCATTCCATTTCCAGGTTGTTTGAAACGCAGGTTCCTTTTACTTATATCGCGGATGGTCATCACCGGGCCGCGTCTGCCGCTAAAGTGAGTAAGGAGTTTCCGGCGAGCGAGGAAGCGAAGTATTTCCTGACTACCGTTTTCCCCGCCAGCCAACTGGCCATACTGGAGTACAACAGGGTGGTAAAAGATCTGAACGGTTTAAAACCGGAGAAGTTCCTGGCCGTTCTGCAGGATGATTTTTATATCACCCTCAGCCCGGAACCGGTTCAGCCCGCGCAATTGCATGAGTTTGGCCTGTACCTGGAAAAACAATGGTATATACTTTCTTCGCGTCCGGGTACTTATACCAGCACACCGGTTGGGGTACTGGATGTGACCATTCTTTCCAACAATATTCTCGACAAGATACTTGGCATAAAAGACCAGCGCACGGATAAACGTATCGATTTCGTGGGTGGTATCCGAGGGCTGGGCGAACTCGAAAAAAAGGTCAACAGTGGTGAAATGAAGGCCGCTTTCAGCTTATATCCCGTCACCATTGGCCAGTTATTCGATATTGCCGACAGTGATAAGGTAATGCCGCCCAAGAGCACCTGGTTTGAACCCAAGTTGAGGGACGGGTTGCTGACACATATTATATAAAATGGCACACGGATGACGCGGACCGAACGGATTTAAACGGATTTTATTGGGGGTTTAAATGAGCCGTTAGAAATCAGATGTGTATTAAATTATTTATCTGCGCAAATCCCTCTCATCCGCGTCATCCGTGTGCCATTCCTTAAAAGTCACCCCCCTTCCTCCAAATATTTGTTATTTTTGCAACAGGAGACGTCCATTCCTGCGTCTCTTGTTTTTAATTTACAGCATGAAAAAATTCCTCCTGATTCTATTCATTGGTTTAGGTACGATGTCGGCCGTTATGGCCCAGCCAGAAGAGGTGAAGAAAATGCATGAAACGGCAAAAGGTTTCATGCGGACCGGTGATTTTGACAATGCCATTCTTGTACTGATACGGGCACTGGAACAGGACAAAAATAACCTGGAGCTGCAGAAGGACCTGGTGATGAGCTATTATCTCAAACGGGATTATGCAAAGGCGATGGAAGGTGTAAAGTCGCTAACCGAGAGGGAGGATGCGGATGTGGTGACCTACCAGATCGCCGGCAATGTGTACAAGGCCCTGGAAGAGGCGAAGGAATGCGAGAAGATGTACAAGAAAGCGCTGAAGAAATTTCCCAAAAGCGGCCCGTTGCTCAGCGAATACGGTGAACTGCTCTGGGCCGTGAAAGATTTTTCCGCGATCAATCAATGGGAGGAAGGAATTCGTGTTGATCCTTCCTATAGCGGTAATTATTATAATGCCGCCCAGTACTACTTCTTTACCAAAGACAAGGTTTGGAGCCTGATCTATGGCGAGATATTCATCAACATGGAAAGCCTGGGTGAAAGGGGCGCCGCCATGAAACAGCAGCTGCTGCAGGGATACAAGGAAAAACTCTTCGCGGGTACCGACCTGTTGAAAGGGGAAGAAAAGAACAAGAGTGAATTCGCCAAACGTTTCCTCGAAACCATCGGCAAACAATCCTCGCTGGTGAACAGGGGTATCAATATTGAAACACTGACAATGATCCGCACGCGCTTCATTCTGGACTGGTATACCGCCAATGCCAACCGTTATCCTTTCCGCCTTTTTGATTTCCACCGCCAGCTTCTTTCGGAAGGCATGTTTGACGCCTACAACCAGTGGCTGTTCGGCCCGGTGGAGAACCTCGCGGCCTATGACAACTGGACAAAAACACATCCGGAAGAATACAGCAGTTTTTCCACGTTCCAGAAAAGCAGGATCTTCCGCATGCCACAGGGCCAGTATTACCAGGTGCTATAAGAAATAACCGCCATATGTAAAAAGCACCCTGCCCATTCCAGGGTGCTTTTTTATGTTTTGATTTTTACCTAAATTGTTCAGGTACTGACGGGACCGCACCGGCCATTTGCCTTTCACATCAACGATTGCACCATGACAGAGCCAAAACGATTATTTGATTGTATCTCGCTACAACTGGAAAATAAACCCCTGGACGATATGCTGGCCGGAAAAGCGGGTGGGCAATGGAAAAAATTCAGCACCCGTGAAGTTCAGGAAACAGTGAACCATCTCAGCGCCGGTCTGCTCAGCCTGGGTATCGGTCCCAATGATATGACCGTGGAAGGCAGGGACAAAGTGGCCATTCTTTGCAAGAACCGGCCCGAATGGGTGATGCTGGACCTTGCCGTTCAGCAGATCGGGGCGCTGCTCACCCCCATCTACCCCACCATCAATGTGAACGAACTGGAATTTGTGCTGAATGATGCGCAGGTAAAGATCGTTTTCACCAATGACGAGGATAGTTTTCATAAGGTGATGAGCATTAAACACAAGGTCCCTTCGCTGAAAGAGGTCTTTACTTTCGAACATGTGGCCAACGCGCGTCACTGGAAAGATGTAACAGCCGCTTCCACACCGGGCCTGATAGCGCAGATAAAACCCATAGCTGACCGGATCAGCTATGAGGATACGGCCACCATCATTTACACATCCGGTACCACCGGCACTCCCAAGGGAGTGATGCTGAGCCATCGCAACATTCTTTCCAATGTGGAAGCCAGCACCCCCTGTTTCCCCCCGGGAGAGAGAATGCGTGCGCTCAGCTTTTTACCCCTGAACCACATTTTTGAAAGGATGGTGACCTATCTCTATCTTTTTAATTATACCGCTATCTATTATGCCGAAAGCCTGGAGACCATCGGCGATAACCTGAAAGAAGTGAAGCCGGATATGTTCACCACCGTGCCCCGTTTGCTGGAAAAAGTGTACGACAAGATCATGCAGAAGGGCAATGAACTCACCGGGCTGAAGAAGAAATTATTTTTCTGGGCACATGACCTGGCCGAAAAATTTGAGATCAACAAAAGCCAGGGAAGCTGGTATGATTTCCAGCTGGGCATGGCCAATAAACTCATCTTCAGTAAATGGAGGGAAGGATTGGGAGGTAATATCAAATGTATCGTTACCGGGGGGGCCGCCTGCCAGGTAAGACTGATACGGATCTTTACCGCTGCCCGCATTCCCATCATGGAAGGATACGGACTCACGGAAACCTCACCTGTTATTTCTGTAAACCGCTATAATGAAGAAGGGAGGATGTTTGGCACCGTTGGGCCGCTGATCGATAAAGTGGAAGTGATGATCGCCGAAGACGGGGAGATCCTGAGCCGGGGACCCAATATCATGATGGGTTATTATAAACGTCCCGACCTGACCGCCGAAGTATTGACAACCGACGGATGGTTCCGCACCGGGGATATCGGCACCTTGGTGGATAACCGTTTTTTAAAGATCACCGACCGCAAAAAAGAATTATTCAAGACCAGCGGCGGAAAATATGTGGCGCCTTTACCGATAGAGAACAAACTGAAAGAGTCGCCGTTCATTGAACAGGTGATGCTCGTCGGTTCTGAAAGAAAATTTGTGGGGGCGCTGATCGTTCCTTCGTTACCTAATTTGAAGGACTGGTGCCGCAAAAACGGCATCACCGAGGAAAACAGCGAGGCGCTGGTTCGTTTGCCCAAAGTGACCGAGATGTACAAGGAACTGGTGGAAAGTTTTAATAAATTCTTCAATCATGTGGAGCAGGTGAAAAAATTCGAACTGCTCGCCCATGAATGGAGCGTGGATACGGGAGAAATGACCCCCAAATTATCCCTGAAACGAAAAGTGATCATGGAAAAATACCGTGACGCGATCGAAAGGATCTATGGCTGACGGGAATTATCTCCCTTTGCTCTTTCCGGAAGTATCCCTTTTACCCCGCTGCATCATTTTCAGCAGGAACGAATCATATTTCGGCTGTTGTTCCGCAGTGAAGATATTTCTCACCTGGCGGAAATGCGCAAAAGTCTCTTTTTCGAGGGCCATCTGTTTGATGCTGATACCGGATGTATAGGCATTCAATACACTATCGCTGACCTCGCCTCCTTTTATCAGTGAATAGAAAGCTGTCTTAGCGGCGCGAATGGAATCAAATAACGGTCGCACATTCTTAAAATGCGTTTCTTTCAACTGACGGTAATCCTTTTGCTGCTGTTCCGTCATGCCCAGTTCTTTCACCATCATCTCAAAGGGCTCGCGGTTGCCCTGGTGTTTTTCACCCCCCTTTTTCCCTTTTCCCAGCATCATAAAGGCCACCAGGCCGATATTGGTCAGCAGGAGAAGCACCACAGCGATCGTAAGTATTTTATTATTGCTCTTCATTTTATCTTTCCTCGTTTAAATCATAAAGGCTGCTCATATCAGAGGGATTGTATTCAGCAGCGATGGACTGAAGTATTTCTTTTTCACTCCCGGATGCCGTGTTACCGGAGCTGGTATCTTTCTTACTAAAAATGGCAAACGCATTGACGGCGAGTATCAGCACCAGCAGGGGGAAAGCATAAGCCGGCTTCAGCAGCCCGGGCTTGTTGCCGGCAGGAAGAAGATCCTTCTCCATCCTTGCCTTTAGCCGGGTATAGAAGAACTCCGCGGGCGATGCCTTTTTTATACCGTCGAGACTGCCCAGGATCTCATCTGTCTTTTTGTTGTTTTCTGTATTCATACTCGCTACATTTTGACGTGAACATTCTCTTAAACCTTCGTCAGGATTGGTTTTCAGCCCCCTTCTTTTTCTAATATTTTCCTAAGGTTTTGCTTTGCCCGGTGCATTAACGACTCCACAGCCGGTAAAGAGGTCTTCATGATCTCGCTGACCTCCTGGTAACTAAGATCCTCTAATTTATGTAATGTGAACGCTACTTTCTGGTTTTCAGGTAGTTGACTTATGGCTTTAAAAAGTTTGGCAGCATTTTCCTTTTTTTCGAGGGCCACCCCGGGGTGATTAAAATCAGGTATTTCAAAAACCGGCTCGTTTCCCTCTCCAAACAGACGCTGCAGGAGACCAA
>JBGATE010000119.1:0-8784 GCA_044229375.1 Chitinophagaceae bacterium | reverse complement strand
GACCCGGATAAATACGTTTTTACTTTTCTGGAATACCTTCCGGAAAGGAAAAACGATACTCGAAGGTTCGAGACCCGCCATGGCTACCTGGTAAAAAAGCGGCTGGAACTGGTGGTAGTTGAAACGGTCAACCAGTACAACCTCAAATCCGGCCCTGTTATTGAGTTTACGGGCCAGCCTCAATCCCCCGAAACCTGCACCAACAATTACGACTTTCATATGCTGTGGGTTTACGGGGGTAAAGTTACATTATTTTCAATAATTACTGAAAATATAAAAATAAACCTTTCAGTACAGCACGCGTACTTTGATCGTCCCCTTTACCTCCCGCAGCAGTTGCATGGCCCGGGTGGAAATGCTCCTGTCCACATCCAGTACCACATAACCGATCTCGTCGTTGGTCTTTAAATACTGGCTAAGGATATTGATCTTGTTTTTGGAGAGCCGGGTATTGATCTCGGAGAGCACCCCCGGAACATTGTCGTGGATATGCAGGATCCGGTGGCTTCCCTCCTGTGGCGGAAGGGCCAGCGCAGGAACGGTATGCGAACCGAACGTGATGCCTTTTTCCAGGTAATTGTACAATTTGGCGCTTACATCCTCCCCGATGTTCTGCTGGGCCTCTTCGGTACTGCCCCCGATATGCGGGGTGAGGATCACATTGGACAGGTCCTGCAGCGGCGTGTGGAAACGGTCGCCGTTCTTTTCGGGTTCCTCCGGGAAAACATCCACCGCGGCACCCCCGATATTTCCATCCAGGACCTGCTTGCGCAAGGCTTCCAGGTCAACCACTTCTCCCCTTGCATAATTGAGCAGGATGGCGCCTTTTTTAAAATACTTCAGGGTTGATTTACTGATGAGGTTCTTTGTCTGCGGCGTTTCGGGTACATGCAGGGTCACCACATCCGAACGATGCAGCAGTTCTTTCAGCGATTTGGCGTCTTCCGCATTACCCAGCGGAAGCTTGGTCTCCACATCATAAAAGATCACCTTCATCCCCAATGATTCGGCCAGCACGCTTACCTGGCTGCCGATATTACCGTAACCGATAATGCCCAGTGTCTTCCCCCGCAATTCAAAACTTCCCCTGGCGTCTTTCATCCATACGCCGTCATGCGCCGCCTTGTTCTTGTCCGGAATCCGCCGGATCAGCATGATGGAAGCGCCGATCACCAGTTCCGCCACCGAACGGGTATTGGAATAGGGTGCGTTGAATACCACGACCCCGTTCTTCGTAGCGGTCTTCAGGTCCACCTGGTTTACACCAATACAAAAACACCCGATCGCCTGGAGTTTCCTCGCGGCTGCGAGCACCCGGGCGGTGATCTGCGTCTTTGAACGAATACCCAGGATGTGTACATTTTTGATCTCTTCGACAAGCTGATCCTCGCTGAGCGCCTTGGATATCTTATCTACCTGCACATATCCGTGTTGGCGGAAATTCTTTACCGCCACATCACTGATGTTCTCCAGGAACAGTATCCGTATTTTTTCTTTGGGATAACTCGTCGTGTTTGTACCCGTCATGCTGCAATATTAAGATATTTAGCCTGCTGGGGAAAACTCCCGCTTCCTGTTTTGGGCCCACCTGCTATTTTTGTTCAAACTGATATGTATTGAAAAAACCGGTGGCGCTGTTATTGACGGCAATTATCGTATTTGCGTGTAACCATACATCCCGCGACAACAAACAGGAAGAGGATTCCCTCCAATATTACCCGGTCACGCCCGAAGTGCTTAGCCAGGAAGAATTCCGGCTTTACTACCGGAAGCTGAGCGCTTTTTTCGACACGTCCCTTTTAAACAGGGGGTTTAACGGTGGTATCCTGGTGGCAAAGAACGGCGCGGTGCTGTATGAAAAATATTCCGGGAAAACCGATATCCGCAAAAAGGATACGCTCAGCCCGGCCACTCCGCTGCATATTGCCTCCACGTCCAAGACCTTTACGGGCATCGCGGTATTGCGATTGGTGCAGGAAGGCAAACTTTCCCTAACGGACACCATTACACGTTTTTTCCCGGGATTCCCTTACGCGAACATCACCGTTCAAATGCTGTTAACCCACCGGAGCGGTCTTCCCAATTATCTCTACTTCATGAGCAATAACAAATGGGGGACGGGGAAGGATGGAAAGTGGAACCGGCAGTTTGCCCAAAACGGGGATGTGCTGAAAATGCTGATCGAAAAAAGACCGGACCCTACGGGCAGCCCGGGCAAACGGTTCAATTACTGCAAT
Organism: Chitinophagaceae bacterium; assembly: GCA_044229375.1. Lineage (GTDB taxonomy): Bacteria > Bacteroidota > Bacteroidia > Chitinophagales > Chitinophagaceae > JJ008. Next base: position 6,547 of record JBGATE010000119.1, on the reverse strand, counting down.
ACCAATTATGTGCTGCTGGCCCTGATCATTGAAAAGATCAGCGGAAAGACCTACCCGGAGTATATGCGGCAGAAATGGTTTGAACCCTTGCAGATGAATAATAGTTTTGTCTTCACGCTGAAGGACACCCTGTCCGCCACTCCCTCCTTTACCCCTTCGGGCAATTACTGGGGTTACGATTTCCTGGACGCGACCTATGGTGACAAGAATATCTATACCACACCGCGGGACCTGCTGAAATGGGACCAGGCGCTCTACAGCGACCAGGTCATACGTCCTACCCTGCTGGATTCCGCCTTTGCCCCATGGAGCAATGAAAAACCCTCCGTGCACAATTACGGTTTTGGCTGGCGTCTTCAGCTGCTTCCCAACGGAAAGAAAGTGGTTTATCATTTTGGCAAATGGCATGGTTTCAACGCAGCGTTTACACGACTCACAGATGAAAAGGTCACGATCATCATACTGGGCAATAAATTCACCCGCAGTATATACAATACCGCGCATCTTTGTAATGAACTATTCGGGAACTACGGCCGGCAAGCCGAACCGGATCCAGAGGAAGCGGACAGCTCAAAGTCAAATCAACCGCCCCCGGCCCCTAAAAAAGGGAATTCAAAGGGACGCATGTAAATCATCGTAAGTCTGCTATTTCTTTCTCAACTTTACGGTACCGTTATGCCGCCGCCGGTAAACCGCTGTCAAGCATGAAAATCTTATCCGCCGCAGAGATCAGGGAATGGGATCAATACACGATTCAGCATGAACCCATCCAGTCCATCGACCTTATGGAAAGGGCCGCCATGACCTGTGTGAACTGGATCACGATGCATTACCCCGTGGTCGCTTCTTTTGGTATCTTCTGCGGCAAGGGCAATAACGGCGGGGATGGTCTTGCCATCGCCCGGATGCTGATGGATTTGAATTATCCCGTCACCGTTTATATCCTCGAGTTCGGGCACCTCGGCACCGATGATTTTCAAACCAACCTGGCAAGGCTTCATAAATTACCGGGGGCCGATATCCATTTCATACAAACCGAAGAGAATATACATCCTGTCCCGCAAGACCAGGTAATCGTGGATGCCTTATTCGGGTCCGGTCTTAACCGCCCGCTGGAAGGGATCACGGCAAAACTGGTGGAACATCTCAACGGTTCGGGTTGCGATATCATTGCTATCGATTTACCCAGCGGCTTGTTCACCGACCGGTCCTCCGGTGGCGCCCCGTGTATCCATGCGCGGTATACGCTGAGTTTCCAATGTTATAAACCTGCCTTTCTTTTCGCGGAAAATGCCGATGCGACCGGGGATGTCCGTGTGCTTGATATCGGGCTGCATCCCGGTTATTACCGGCACCTCAGGGGACCGTTTGAATGGGTGGATGCCGGCACCGTCCGCACGATCTATAAACCACGGAAACGATTTGCACATAAGGGAAATTTCGGTCATGCATTACTGGTAGCCGGCAGTTATGGCAAAATAGGCGCCGCGGTACTCGCGGCAGGGGCCTGCCTGCGGAGCGGGGCGGGACTCCTCACCTGTCATGTTCCCCGCTGCGGTTACGACATCCTGCAGACAGCGGTTCCGGAAGCCATGCTGGTGACCGATTTCAATTCCTCCTTCAATACAAAGATCGAATATGACCTTTCCCAGTACGATTCCATCGGCATCGGCCCCGGTATCGGTATCGCATCCGAAACCAAAATGATGCTGCGGGAACTATTGGATACCTACCGTAACCCCGTACTGCTGGATGCGGATGCCCTGAACCTGATCGCCGCGCAAAAGGACCTGCTGAAACTCATACCGGCCGGATCCGTGCTAACACCGCATCCCAAAGAGTTTGAAAGATTGTTCGGGGAATCCTCCAATGATTTTGACAGGGCATTGCTCGCGCTGCAAAAAGCGAAGGAACTGAATTGCATCATTGTACTGAAGGGTCATCACAGCCTGATTGCCACGCCCGACGGAAAGGGATTTTTTAATTCAACCGGCAATGCCGGGATGGCCACAGCCGGCAGCGGGGATGTGCTGAGCGGGGTGATTACCGGGTTGCTGGCCCAGGGATATCATTCGATTGAAGCGGCGATACTCGGTGTATATATCCATGGTCTTGCAGGAGACAAAGCGGCGGAAAATACATCCGAAGAAGCCCTGGTCGCCGGGGATATCATCCATTGCATGGGAGCGGCTTTCACCAGCCTGAAGCAGCCCGCCTGACCCTTCCCGCCTGTCATTTTTTTAATTTCCGCTGGTAAAAAAACCTTAAGTTTAAAGACCTTTAAAAGGACCGGCAGCCGCTAATTTGTTTTCCCTCGGTACATCGGCTGAAGCTGTGAACACCTGCTTACCCCGCCTGGAGCGGGATAAACCGGATACACCTGGGATCCGGTACTACCGTGAGGTTTATAAAGTAATTCGGACTGCGATCTGGTTAAAGAACCTGATACCCAGGAAACAGCCATACTCATAGACAACCCTAATTATGATTTAAAACCAACAGAACATGAGAACTATTACCGCCATCAGCTTTATGTTTCTTGTTTGCGCAACCCAGTCAGGCGCACAGGTCGATGCCGGCCTGTTCCGCTACCCCGATGTTTCGCAATCACAGATCGTATTCACCTATGCCAACGATATCTGGATCGTGCCCAAAGAAGGCGGAACCGCCATCCGGCTGAGCTCACCCGCCGGCGTGGAAAGCTTCCCGAAATTTTCTCCCGACGGGAAAACCATCGCCTTCTCGGGAAACTATGACGGGAATACGGATGTGTATGCCATGCCGGCATCCGGCGGTGTACCGGAGCGGCTCACCCAGCATGGATTACCCGACAGGGTGGTTGATTGGACACCGGACGGGAAACGCATCCTGTTCGCCTCCTCCCGTGAAAGCGGAAGAGAACGATTCAACCAGTTCTTTACCATCGGGGCCAATGGGGGCGCGGCGGAAAAATTGCCCCTGGCTTATGCTGAGTTTGGCACTTATTCACCCGACGGCAACCAGATGGCGGTGACATTCCGCACGCAGGTATTCCGTACCTGGAAAAGATACCGGGGTGGATGGAACGCCGATATCCACCTGTTCAATTTCAAGGACCTCAGCTCCGTGAATATTTCCGCCGGCAGTGATGCGGCCGACGAATTGCCCATGTGGCACGGCAATGCTGTTTACTTTTTATCCGACCGAGGCACGGAGCTGCGGATGAATCTCTGGCGATATGATATTGCCCAAAAGAAATTCGAACAGCTCACCCATTATAAGGAGTACGATGTGCATTTCCCTTCCCTGGGGCAGGGAGATATCGTTTTTGAGGCCGGCGGTAAACTTTATCTCTTCAACCTGGCCAGCCAGCAAACCAGTGAAGTGAAAGTGAATATGGTGACCGACAAGGCCAGCCTGAAACCGACTACAGAAACGGCCGAAAAATATATACAGCACCTGAATATCAGTCCCGACGGGAACCGGGTGCTGATCGGGGCAAGAGGAGAGATCTTTTCTGTACCGGCGGAAAATGGCTATGTAAAGAACATGACCCGAAGTTCGGGTACTGCTGAACGTTACCCTGCCTGGTCACCCGACGGCGGCAGCATCGCCTACTGGAGCGATGAATCCGGTGAATATGAACTGTGGATAGCGGATCCTTCCCGGGAAAACTCCGCGAAAAAAATTACCAGTTACGGACCCGGTTTCCGTTACAATCTTTTCTGGTCGCCCGACAGTAAAAAGCTGGCCTTTATCGACAAGGCCATGATGATAAAGATCTATGATCTCGAATCCGGGAAAACTACGGACGTGGACAAGGGCATGCGGATGATGCACGGCGCGCTGGAAGGATTCAGCTGCAACTGGTCGCCCGACAGCCGCTGGCTTACCTGGAGCCGCGACCTGGAGAACTATCATTCGGCTGTTTTCGTGTATGACGTGCAAAGCAAAAAGACAACACAGGTCACCAGCGGATATTATAATTGTTTCTCCCCCGCTTTTGATACCGAAGGAAAATATTTATACCTGCTGACGCGACAGAATTTCCAGCCCAATTATAGCAGTATCGACAACACATTCATTTATCCCAATAGCGCGCAACCGGCCGTCATCAGCCTGAAAAGCAGCACCCCCGCCCTGCTGAGCCCGAAGAATGATAAAGTGGAAGTGAAGAAACAGGATGAACCCGCTGCTACCGATTCGGTTAAGAAAAAAGAAACCGCCGCGGCTCCTGCAGATAAGAAACCCAAAGTGGCCCCGGTGGAGATCGAGTTGGAAGGATTTGAGTCGAGGCTGACCCTGCTGCCTGTTAAACCCGGGAATTACAACAGCGTAAGCGCCGTAAAAGGAAAGATCCTCTACCAGGCCTTCCCCAATACCGGCTCGCCGTCGGGTTCAAAAATTGCGCTCAAATATTTTGATATCGAAAAAAGGGAAGAGAAGACCATACTCGAAGACCTGAACCGTTACTGGCTTTCTGCCGATAATAAAAAAATGCTGGTCCAGCGTGGCAACACCTGGGCGGTGATCCTGCCGGCAGAGAACCAAAAATTTGAAAAACCGATTCGCATCAATGAAATGAGCATGGTGGTGGATCCGCAGCAGGAATGGAAACAACTTTTCATGGATGCCTGGCGGATCGAAAGGGATTATTTCTATGACAAGGGTATGCATGGCGTGGACTGGAAACTGGTAAAAGAACGCTACCTCAAAATGCTCGATGGCGCCATGAGCCGGGAGGAGGTCAATTTAGTACTGGGAGAAATGATCGGGGAACTGAATGCCTCGCATACCTATCGTTCCGGCGGCGACGAGGAAGTGTCCAAAGACAACCCGGTGGGATATCTTGGGGTTGACTGGGCAGCCGACGGTAAATATTATAAAATAGGAAAGATCATCAAACCCGCGGCATGGGATGCAGAAGTCCGTTCGCCATTGGATATGTCGGGTGCGGAAATAAAAGAAGGTCATTATATCCTTGCGGTGAATGGTGTGCCGCTTACCACCGAACAGGAGCCTTTCGCCGCTTTTCAAGGGCTCGCCAACAAGGCTGTTGAGATAACCTATAATACCAAAGCGTCGTGGGACGGCGCTAAAACCACAGTAGTGCAAACGATGAGTGATGAAAGCAGGTTGCGGCACCTTGCCTGGATCGAGAGCAACCGGAAACGGGTGGAAGAGGCCAGTAATGGTGATATCGGTTATATCTACGTACCCAGTACCGGTGTGGACGGGCAGAATGAACTGATGCGCCAGTTCAATGCGCAGTGGGATAAAAAAGCGCTGGTGATCGATGAACGTTTCAATAGCGGCGGACAAATTCCCGATCGTTTTATAGAAGTGCTGAACAGGAACCCACTGGCCTTCTGGGCCATCAGGGATGGAGAAACATGGCCCTGGCCTCCATTCGCGCATTTTGGTCCCAAAGTGATGCTGATGAACGGTTGGAGCGGATCGGGCGGTGATGCCTTCCCTGATTATTTCCGCAAAAAAGGATTGGGCCCGCTTATCGGAACAAGAACATGGGGCGGACTGATCGGTATCAGCGGTACCCCGCCATTGATCGATGGCGGTAATATCACCGCGCCAAGTTTCAGGATGTATAATCCCGATGGCAGCTGGTTCAAGGAAGGACATGGAGTAGACCCGGATATCGAAGTGCCGGAGGACCTGACAGCGATGGCCAAAGGCAAGGACCCGCAGATCGAAAGGGCGATCACCGAAACAAAGGAACTGCTGAAGAAGAAAGCATTTGATCGTCCCAAGGCCCCGCCGGTGGAAAGCAGAAAGGGCTTTTAATTTTTTAAGAATAAGTTGATGCCACGAAGGCACAAAGTCTGAAAGATGGGGTAATTGAAGCGCTCCTCTTCGGGTGTTTCTGCCTTCGTGGCAATATTCTTTCCTGATCGAAGGGCCAAAGAAAACAGAAAAGGCTCCGGGAAGAGGTAATGTCCCGGAAATTGTTCATTTTTTGCCGTGTTCTGCCCGTCCGCAACATAAACCATATCAAGGATTTGCATCCATTTCCTTCACCAAAAACTCGTCCGCCGGGGCATCCTTTTGAAAACCATTTTCCCCTATCTTTGCCGCCCTTGACCGCCAAAGCTTTAGCGTAGGCGGTCTTTCAATAAATCTTGATTAAGAATCAACACTTATGGACAAATTGATCTATCTCGTTCCTGCCATGGGTATCATCGGTCTCCTTTACACCCTTGTAAAGTTCAACTGGGTTTCCAAACAGGATCCGGGCAACGAAAAGATGAAAGAGATCAGCGATCATATCGCGGAAGGGGCCATGGCCTTTCTGAGAGCTGAATGGAAAATACTTGCTTATTTCGTAGTCATAGTGGGCATATTACTGGCCGTCATGTCCTCCACCAATCCCCACTCCCACTGGATGATCGCAGGTGCCTTTGTGGTAGGTGCCGTGTTCAGTGCGGTCGCCGGTTATATCGGGATGAAGGTCGCAACCAAGGCTAATGTCAGAACGGCCCATGCGGCCCGCACCAGCCTGAGTAAGGCTCTCAACGTTTCCTTTACCGGCGGTTCGGTTATGGGATTGGGA
>JBGATE010000118.1:0-8889 GCA_044229375.1 Chitinophagaceae bacterium | reverse complement strand
ATGCGGGAGGAGCGGGTGGCGAAGGCTTTGTAGCTCTTCCCGCCGGAGCAGCTATAGGGGTTTCTATATCCGGGTCTCCTTCAATGGCGCCGAATCTAAAAGCCCTGATAACAAATCCCAGGTTATCGGGGTGGTTTGCGTCCCTGGCCGGTTCCAGTACCAGGTAATCAATATTTGGCCAGTCATAATTAGCGAAAACTAATTCATTGTTGCTGAGAATGATATTGTTGGTGTCAAAAGGGGCCGCATTCCCGTCACTTTTGTCATCAGCTTTGCCCGGAACACCGATAGCACCCATTTGGGAAACGGGAAAATAATAGAGTCCCATGGTAGTTGGATCGGCCAGGTTGTCAAAACCCGGAACCAGGGTCAGTTTTCGATATTGGACCAAATTAAGGTTCGCCTTAAGAATGCGGAATTTTTTAAATGTGTTAATCGCATTTGCAGAAGGATTTTCTTCCTGTTGCTGAGTCGTATCCTTTGCAATCCCGGCATTTTCTTTTTTAGCGTCATTATTGCAGGAGAAAAGCAAAATGGAAAATAACGCGACCGATACTAAGGCAAACCGGTTCGCTGTTTGCGGGTTGATACTGGTTTGTTGTTTCATGTTAAATGGTTATGGTTTAAATGGTGGGTTTGATTTCTTCTGGCCGGATGAATAAATTTGAACTAAAGTAAACTGCCCGTATCAACTTTCAAAGGGCTGATAACCAGATTGCGTAGTTAATACCCCAGAATACGTAGTTCTACGCAGACCCAGTCTTTTCCTTTGATCCTGAATATTTTATAATTAGAGTTCTCGGTTTGACGCGTATCATGCTATGCCGGTTTTTCCCTCCTGCTTTTATACAATCCCAGGGCCAGCAGTAAACAAAGCAATACATAAATGACCGTGTAGATCCGCATGGTGGCTATTGCAAAAGAAGGATCCCAGTATGCCGAATTCCTGTTGTGCAGCGGGTAAAAGAAAAGAAAAATAAAAAAGGTAAGCGCCTCATAAAGGCAGATCCCTGTACCCACCAGGAAGGAGGAATGGCTCAGCCAGTTGGTGCTGCTGTCATCCAGGATGGATCGTAAAAAATAAAAGAGACAAATAATCAGCAGGATAATGCTTTCGGCTGAAAAAAGCCGGCTGCTGAGAAGGAAAGGTGTTTCCAGGAAAATAAAATTAATGGCCACCCCGGCCAGGTAAACGATCAGCAATGTTTTCAGGTTAAGCGGGAAAAGGGATCGTCTTACGGAGAGTATATACCAGCTGAAAAGAACCACGCGCACAACGGAATGGATATTGTACAGGATGTTATTGTTCTTCAGCCAGCCCGGCAGACCGGCAGACTGCGCCATGATCGTTGCCAGGAGATTCAGAAAAAAAGCGATGATCACATACAGGATCAGCGGGCGCACAATTTTTCCCCCCGGTTTGTAGAGCAATAGTACGGTCAGCGGCAGGAGCAGTGCCCAAACCTCCGACCAGTCGCTTAAAGTCTGTAGCCAGTTCATTTTAATTAATCATGACCGGGTCAGCTTTCCTGTTAAGGGTAGTGTCGCCCGTGATCGTAGTGTCGCAGGGCGGTCTGCAATAATAACAGGGCGGGCAGGGGAGGGTTACTAAGCCGGGTGCGCCGGGGCCTCCGGTTGAATACACGTCAATCGTGTAATTCAGGAATTGAGTGTTCTTTGGATCTTTCTGGGGAGTAAGGGTAACTTTTTTAAATGCCGTCTTTAGTTTTCCGTCCGCTTCCAGGATGTTGAGGACTGAAAGTTCAGTCGAGTTCGAACCGATCGCTACATCTGCAGGAAAAGCAACCAGGCATGCCGAATCCGCCGACAATTCAAATTCCGAACCGGCTACCGCGGTATAATCCTTTCTTAAACCCTGTACGGTTACCTTAAAATCCGAACCCGGACCCATATAGCCGGTATAAACCTGTACGTAATAGATCAGGTCGGCCGATCCGGGTTTCGTAAATCCTTTATCCACCCAGTTAGCCTGGATATCCTTGCTCGTCATTTTCATGCAGGAGGGCGGGCCGGCGATCGGCGCTGATTCCTTACCTGGTTTTCCCACACAGGAGAAAAGACCGGTCATCATAAGGAACAGAAGCGATCCTGCGAAAGAAATTTTCCCAAAACGGCACTGTTTTAGAAACACGGGTTGTAGCATGATGGATAAGTTTAATGGTTTAAAAAGCGGCAGGGAGCTTCTTCGGGCGGGATAAATTCTTATCTAATTTAAGATTACCCCCTCATATTACAAAGATCGCTTTGAGGGAATACACAGAATGCCCGCATTCTGCGTATTAGTACGTAGCTCTAAGTTGCTTTGATCTCCACCAGAAAGCTTCTATGCACGAGGCTGCGTAGTAACGCTGTGTTCTGCGTACTTGTACCTGTACCGGCCGGCAAGGTATTCCTGCGTAGTTGTTAAGGATATTAACAGGTGCATCTGCGGCATTTGTTTTTACCGCATTTCCTACCTTGTTTCAGGGGCATCGCTGAAGCAAGATTTGTGTTATAAAAATTATTTTATGACACAGAAAAAATATTTCAGCCTTGCCTTCACCATCGTGTATATCCTGTTATGCCTTTCGGCTAAAGCCGCCGGCAACCAGGATGGCGCCGTTCACACGAACGGCCCTGCAACGGAAGCGGCGAAACAGGCTGATATGTCTGTCCAGGGAAAACAGGCACCGGTATCGCAGGAAGCGCATTCCAATGTTCCCCACGGGAAATCACATACACCGCAATCGGAAGAATTGCCGCATATCCATAAGTTCCATAAGGAAAGGGTGAAGAAGATCCGGAAACATCACGGGAAATACTGGCTGCTCAGCCAGCTGTTGCTGTTTCTCTGCCACGCATCGGTGTTATACATCAGTTACCTCCACGTGGTGCATTAATAGCGGCGGATGGAAAAGGAGTCGAACACCCGGAGTTCCTCCATCGTGATCTGAATTCCGTTTACATTGGCACGGGGCGGTCCCTGCCGGCACCAGGCAGTAAGTTCATCCAGTTGTTCTTTTGTACCGGTAGCCATTATATGAACTGTATCGTCGGCCCGGTTTTGCACATAACCGGTGATACCCAATGCACTTGCCTTCTCCCGGGTAGCCTGGCGGTAGAAAACACCCTGCACCTTGCCGCTTACAATGATGGAGATGGTTTGGAGCATGTTTTCAGTCTTGCAACCTTACAGCCTTGCAGCCTGCCCGCCGTAGCGAATGCGAAGGCGGGTCTTGCAGACTTGCAGACTTGCAACGTTGCACTGTTTAAAATTGGATCAGGTTTACGATCATTTCTAAATAATGCTGGTCGGTGTTGTCAAACTGGTCGTACCCGCTGCTGTCTGCATCCAGTATTGCCAGTACCTGCCCATCGCGGATAACCGGAACAACAATCTCGGATTTTGATAAACTGCTGCAGGCGATATGCCCCGGGAATTTTTCTACATCCGGAACGATCAGCGTCCGGCCCCCGGCCCAACTGGTTCCGCAAACACCTTTGCCCTTGCGTATCCGGGTGCAGGCAACCGGTCCCTGGAAGGGGCCCAGTACCAGTTCATCATTCTTAACCAGGTAAAATCCCACCCACAACCAGCCAAACTGCTCTTTCAATGCCGCCGTTACATTGGCCAGGTTGGCAATGAGATCCGGTTCGCCATCGAGCAGGCCTTTTACCTGCGGCAACAGGGATTGGTATTGTTCTTTTTTTGTTCCGGTGCTTATGTGAAGGTCTTCTGCCATGTAGCAAAGTTAGGAGATAGGAGTTAGGAGATAGGAGTCGGGATCTTTGATTCTTGATCCTAGATACTAGATCCTTGATCCTAGATCCTTGATCCTTGATTCTTGATTCCTGGTTTGTTACTGTTGCAGGCTGTTGGACAAAGCGTAAATAACAAGGTTTTCATTTTCGCTATCTTTTCTTTCTTGCAGAAGGGTAAAACCCTGTTTCATCAGAAGCCGGGAGGAAGCATGGTTGTCCTTATGCGTATAGGCTTCCAGTACGGCAATTCCTCCCGTATCAAATGCAAAGCGGATAACGGCTTCCAGGGCTTCATTCATCAGTCCTTTTCCCTGTTGCCGGGGGCTGAGTTCATAGCCCAGTTCAGCGGTTTTTTTATCCGGGGAATAATTCCAGAGACAGATGCTGCCGATAAGTGCCGGGTCCTCTTTTAATCCAATGGCCCAGTACAGCGATTGGTTCTCCGCAATAGCATTGTTGATCTTAGTGATAAAAGATCTTGCCTCTTCTATATCCGCTGGTTTGTTACGCTCGAGGAAACGGTTCACACGGTCATCTGAACGAAGGGAAAAGACGGCCTTATCATCGGTTTCTTCCAATTGACGCAGGATGAGACGGGGAGTTGAAAGGACCGGGAAGGACGTCATGGAGGTGCTTTGTCTTTTTAATTTTATACAACTGCACCGCATTCTCAAATCCCAGGTACAGGGCATCACAAACCAGTGCGTGACCAATACTCACTTCCAGTAAACCCGGGATATTGTCCTTAAAATATTTCAGGTTGTGTAGATCCAGGTCATGCCCGGCATTGATCCCCAATCCCAGTTCATTCGCTCTTCTGGCTGCCCTGATATAAGGCTGGATCACGGCTTCAGGGGTACCGACTCCAAACTCCCTCGCATAAGCCTCCGTGTACAGCTCAATCCTGTCCGTCCCCGTTTCCGCCGCTCCCTCCACCATTTCGATGACGGGATCAACAAAAATCGAGACGCGGATCCCCGCTTCTTTGAAGACCCTGATCTTCTCCACCAGGTAATCTTTGTACTTCACCGTATCCCAGCCATGATCGCTGGTGAGCTGGTCGCCTGTATCGGGTACAAGGGTAACCTGCTGCGGTTTGTTTTCCAGTACCAGGTCCACGAACTTTTGCTCCCGGCAATTACCTTCAATATTGAACTCGGTAGTGATGATCTTTTTGATCTGTCTTACATCTTCGTAGCGGATATGCCGTTCATCCGGACGGGGATGCACCGTTACGCCATCCGCCCCGAACCGCTGGGCGTCGATCACCGCTTTGACCACGTCGGGATTATTACCGCCCCTTGAATTGCGAAGGGTGGCGAATTTATTGATGTTCACCGAGAGTTTTGTCATCCGTTCCTCTTTGCCCAAAGGTAACAGATGCCGGTAAAAAAACGCTGCCGGCCGGAATAGAAGGCTAAGGTTGAGGTTGAGATAATGCTTGTGCGTCCCCGCCCTACTCTTTTAATACGGTTGTATGGCCAAGATCATAACCTTCCGTATTCCGGATGCTGATGAAATAAACGCCTTTTGCCAGTTGACTCAGGTTACCCAGCAGGATATTGTTGGGCCCCGCAAACAGGTTCCGGGTTGTAGTTACCAGTATTTTACCGGCAGCATCTGAAACCGTCAGGAAAGCCACTTGCTGTACGGGGGAATGCAGGCTGATACTGAGCTTATCCATAAATGGATTGGGGTAAATTTTAACAGCGGGTCCGTCTGTAGCTGAACTGATCCGTACAATGGATGAATATTTATAATGATCATCCGCATCCACCTGTTTCAGCCGGTACAGCAGGAGGGAGCCCTGCGCTTGCTGATCCAGGAAACGGTACTGCAGGTCGCTGTTGCTGTAACCGGCCGCCGCCAGCGTTCCGATCTTCTCCCAACTGTTGCTGCCATTGCTTCTCTCTATCTCAAAGGATGCGGAATTGTATTCCTGTTTCGTGGTCCACTCCAGCATCACATCCTGTTGCTGGCGATAACCACTGAAGTTGGTCAGGCTTACCGGCAGCGTGAACTGTGAAAAGGAAATATTGCCCACAGCGATGGATTGAGCGGCCGGGTTATTATCAGATCCCGGGGCATTATCATAACGGATCGTAACACTATTGATAACAGCTGACCCAAAATTCACGGTAATGGTTCCTCGCTGATCGCTGGCATCGGAGGCGGTATTACCGGCCTGTCCGCTTGCCGTATTCACATAGGCAGTATTGCCGCTTACGATCAGAAAATCCGGATCGGTCACCGCATCATATTTGGTGATCGTGGGGTTGTAGCTGGCACTGCCGTCACTACCGGTTATGGTTACCCGGTCAAAATACGTGTCACTTGTCGGATCACTTTTATCAATATCAACGATCCGGAAACTAACACTGGTTGTCAGTGCTGTAAAATTCAGGACGGTTTGCGTATAACTGCTGTTATTATTAAAGTTGGGTGTAATCTGGATACGGCTGCTTGCACCGGGCACGGTAAAGACCGCTCCGTTAACCGTAGGTGTCTGGGCTCCGGAAGAACCCATTGCCAGTGTGAACGAGCCCGGACCGGACATGGAAACGGTTGCCACGCAGTTAATGCTGTTGCCACTGATATTATTTGCGGTCCTGTTCAGCGCGCCGTGAGACCAGGAAGGTGAAAAAGAGTTCCCCCAGTTTAGAGTGATCTGTGAAGAAAGGGATTGGTGGATGAAAAGCAGGCCAAGGCCCGTAATGAGTATAGGTCTTCTCATAGGAAGGATTATTGGTGATTTCCTTACTAACGGTAAAGGAAAACACTTAGTATAATAATCAGTAAAAAAATAATGGTAAATACTTAATTATTTCAACTTTCATTGAAATACAGTGAGTTATAATTCAGACCAGGTGTGATCCGCCAGCAGGCGAACGGCGGCAACAAAACGCTTAAAGGGTCCGTGAGTACCCCATTCTTTGGGAGCAACCAGCGATAACAGGTAACTGCCATCTTCTTTTTCGTAGACGTAATAGGTCTGGCCGATATTGGGTTTAAATGACATCTTTGACCCGTAAATTATCATCGAAAGTTCTTTTCTCTTCTGGATCTCATGTGCCTGGAGTGCGAGCAGTTCGATCTGCTTCCGGATCTGGTCCAGTTGCATATTCGTTTGCTCTTCCATGGCCGTAAGGGCCTTGTGTTTGATGATCCCTTCCTCGTTGGGTTTGATGACAGCGCCGGAAACCACGGCGGAGTAGGGGAGCACACTCAGTTGTTTGTGGTAGAACTCTGTGTTGGTATAGGGGCTGCCGTCCTCTTTGCGTCCCTGCTGGGTGATCTTTAAATATCCATTCGGCATGATCTCGTGTACGATATGCAATGCCACTTCACCCTTCCGGTAAAAATGAATCTCAAAACTGATGCTGTCGGGAAAAGCAACCTGTACTTTGTCGGCCAGTTGGTGGTCGGAGAAATCATTCAGCTCCCCGTCTGCCAGGATAATATAGGAAGCCGCAAAGGCCCGGTTCTCCAGCGACACCCAGTTGTGATAGATCTTCAGTTCCTTTCTTTCCGAACCCGATTCTATCTTATAGATCCCGCTCTTCGGTCTTTCACCGAGCTCATAATTTCCTTTTTCAGGGAAAAGCTGCCAGGAGGCGAGAAAGTTGTAGGCTTGGACCATGGGGGATGCTGGATGCTGGATGTTAGATGCTGGATGTTAGATGTTAGATGCTGGCTTGCCCGCCGACTTGCCAGCCGAAACAAATGTAAAGGCTGGAGCCTTAGCGTAGGCGGGATGTTAGATGTTGGCTTGCCCGCCGACTTGCCAGCCGAAACAAATGTAAAGGCTGGAGCCTTAGCGTAGGCGGGATGGGTTTCCGAAAGCCATAGCTGTTCTTTTCTCTCTTTGAATCTCCTCGTTCGCAGCTTAAAGCTCACAATTCTTAGTTCATAGCACATAGCCCGGGTCTCACAAACACAAAGATTTTGTTTTCCCCACACATAACAAAGTAAAAGTTGAATTGTTGGCAAATGTCTTAACAATGAGGGTAGGTGAATCAGGTTATATTTACAGTCGAAACCGCCGGCATGAAAAGCTATTTTGGTGTTTATACCAGCCCCGGCCACAACCCTGTGGATTGTACCGTACTGGTATTCGATAAGAACCTCAGTATCGGCTATAAGTCCGATGATGAAAGTAACCGGTCGGTGAACTGGATGCTGCGGGAGGTGCTGGTGAATTTTGAACCGGCCCGGCAGTCAACGGTCCTGCGCCATACAAAATTGCCGGGTGAGCTTATGATCGAAGGGCGGGCCGCCGCGGATTTCGTGGGATCCATGCAGAAAGAGATGCAAAAACCCTGGCATCAGAAAAGCAGCGGGAAAGAATGGATACGGAACAGCCTGCTTTTCCTTGGGATAGCGGGTATCCTGGTATTGCTTTACCTGCTGATCGTACCCTGGCTTTCTGAAAAACTGGCGGCAAAGGTTCCCGTAAAAACGGAAATGCAATTGGGAAATGCCGTTTATGATGCCATGGGGATGCAGGCACAGGAAGATACGGCCGCGTCCCGCCTGCTGAATGAATTCTTCCGGGAGATGGAGATCCCGACTGCATACGATATCAGGATCTCGGTAGTGAATGATAATGTGGTGAATGCTTTTGCCCTTCCCGGTGGCCGGATTGTCGTTTACAAAGCCCTGTTGCAGCAAATCAATTCCTATCCCGAACTGGCGGCCCTGCTCAGTCATGAATTCACGCATATTCAGAACAAACATTCCACCAAATCCATCTTTCGCCGTTTCGGTTCAAAAGTTTTCCTGGGACTGTTGTTCGGAAGTTTCGGTTCCGTTACGTCCGTGCTGGTGAATAATGCCGATAACCTGAAGCAACTGACCTATTCCCGTAAACTGGAAAAAGAGGCCGATACGGAGGGACTGGAAATACTGGTGCAGCGAAAGATAGATCCCCGCGGTTTTGTCGACCTTTTCACTCATCTCGGGGAATCGGCGCCGGGTTCGGTGATCCCCGAATTCCTGGCCAGTCACCCGGATATTGAAAAACGGATCGGGTATATTAAAGAAGCGTCAAAAAATGCCGCCGTGGCAGAGGATGTGCAGTTAAAAGCTATTTTTGATCAACTAAAATAAAAGTACAAACTATGTTAA
>JBGATE010000117.1:0-8924 GCA_044229375.1 Chitinophagaceae bacterium | reverse complement strand
GATAACGGCCTGTAAACACGTACAATTTCTTTTGCGGTAGGAATACCTTTTTTCATGGATACGTTATTGAAACATACGCACTTCATTAAAAGCACTGCCGCAATGCTCGGTTTTGATTTCTGCGGCATCGCCAGGGCACATACCCTGGATGAGGATGCCAGGAGGCTGGAAAGCTGGTTGCAGAACGGGTTTCATGGCAGCATGGCTTATATGGAAAAATACTTCGACCTGCGGATCGATCCTGCAAAACAGGTACCGGGCGCCCGATCCGTGATCACCTTGCTGAAAAATTATTTCCCTTCGCGGCAACAGGACCCGGTAGCACCGAAGATCTCCAAATATGCTTATGGAAAGGACTATCATGAAGTGATAAAGGAAAAACTGGGTGTCTTCCTTCAATCCCTCAGGGAAGAGATCGGGGAGATCAACGGCCGTGGCTTTGTCGATTCCGCGCCCGTGCTGGAGCGAACCTGGGCACAGCAAAGCGGGCTGGGCTGGATCGGGAGAAACGGCAATCTCATTACCAAACAAAGCGGATCCTTTTATTTCATCGCCACCCTGATAACAGATCTTGAACTGCAATATGATGATGCTTTTGCCAAAGATTTCTGCGGCACCTGCACCCGTTGCATCGATGCATGTCCAACCGACGCCATCCTCCCGGATAAAGTGGTGGATGGCAGCCGTTGCATTTCTTATTTCACCATCGAGCTGAAAGAGATGCTGATACCAGATGAGATGAAAGGACGATTTGACAACTGGATGTTTGGATGCGATACCTGCCAGGATGTATGCCCCTGGAACCGGTTCAGCCGGCCACACCACGAGGCCGCATTTAACCCGTTACCGGAGATACTCAACCTGGACACCCTGGAATGGGAAGCGATGACAGAAGAATCGTTCCGGCAGGTTTTTAAAGATTCGCCATTGAAGAGAACCAGGTTCAAAGGGATACAGCGGAATATTAAATTCCTTAAACGGGAATGACGAGAGCCTTAAGAAGCGATTCTCTTTCCCTCCTTCTGCTCTGCGCGATGCATTTTTTTACTGCCGGCGCTGGTTGTCAGCTCTCGCTCCAAAGACCTTCTGCGTGAAACTTAATAAGAAAATCTATTAAATTATTTTTCAATCAGCTCTTTCATTCGCCCCAGCCCAATCTCCATCACCGGGCCGTATCTTTTCTCCAGCAATAACCCGGAGAATTTTTCCCAGGGATACCATCGCAGGCGGAAATCCATGTACCATTGCACCGTAACGGAATGGGGTAATGACGCCTCATAAACATTCCATCCCGTCATCCCCTTTCTACCGTTTTCCAAATAGGTTTCCGCGCTTACGGAAGAATCCGTAACGGCAGTTATCACCGGAAGGACAAGGGCAGAATCCGCACCCGGGTACCAGTTCTTCCATTTTGCCGTATCCTTTAACTGCTGTATCACTGCATTACGATCCGTGTTCATATCGATCGCCCTGGATATCCGCACACGTGAAGGAAAGAACAATGAGATCATTGTAATAAGCAACGAAAAAACAATGACACTTATAATGGCGAGTTTGATGATCCTCATTTGACCTTTTGACTGATTTGACTGATTTGACCTATTAGACCACGTTGACTCATCCTTCCTACTCCCATTTCAGCAACTTCACCAGCAACGCGTAGGTGATCACCATCCATATCCCCAGGATACCCAGTTCCGTCATACAATCTGTAATATGCAGGCCTTCAAAGGAGATCTTGCGGATGGCATCGTTGTACTGGGTTAGTGGCAGTGCCCGGCAGATCGTCTGCAGCCAGCCGGGGAAAACTTCAATGGGGAAAAAAGTGCCGGATAACATCATCTGCGGAAATCCAAAAAGATTGATCAATAGCGGTATAGAGGTATCACTTTTTACAATACTGCTGAAAATAAGACCCACCCCCATCAGCAGGAAGAGCATGACTATGGTCATGACCAGGATCTCGAAAAAGGTGAGGATGCCATGCTGTAAGGTGAAGTCGAGTACGAAATACCCGAACAGCAACAACACCACTACGCTCAATAACTGGAAAAACAGGCGGCTGACCCCGATACCCAGTAAGATATTGATCCGGTTAACGGGGGATGCGTAAAAACGTTTCAGTACCAGTTGTTCGCGTAAACCGTAAAAAGTGAATGCGATCCCGAATAAAGTGG
This sequence comes from Chitinophagaceae bacterium, assembly GCA_044229375.1. Taxonomy (GTDB): domain Bacteria; phylum Bacteroidota; class Bacteroidia; order Chitinophagales; family Chitinophagaceae; genus JJ008. Next base: position 6,747 of record JBGATE010000117.1, on the reverse strand, counting down.
AAAACAGGATAGAAAAACCGAGCTGGCCCGGCAGGATAAAATCAATGGCCCTGTATTTTCTAACTTCCCTGACCTGCGGGTCCTCCAGCCTAACAAGATCCTCACTGTTTTCCAGCATTACTTTCTCCAGCCGGAGTTTGACATAATCCAGCGCTCCCATAAATGAATAGAGCGTATTGGCACTTGCGGTGGTGGATCGGGTGAACACCACATAGGTGTCCTTACCGGAGCTGTCGGTGTTCTTATGGAGGGTAATGATGGCCGTCAGTTTCCCTTTCAGGAGATCCTTATTACGGGTCAGTGTATCGGGGTACGCTATGATCTTTACACCCGGTATCTGTTTAAGACCGGTGTAGAATCCTTCACTTGTATCGCTGTCCGGCGTCAGTGCGATTCGGTAATTGGGCCCGCCGCCGCTTCCGAAAGCCCCGAAAATGAGAACAAAAATGATGGGAAAAAGAATACTGAATATGATCGCGCTGGGGTGGCCGAAAATGGCCCTGAAACTGGCACGGGTAATGGCCCAGAGCGCTTTGGTCTGACTGTAAGGTTGTTTTTGTTCTTTCATGCCGGCGGGCAAATGTATTCAAATAACGCTTTCACTGGTAAAAAATCAGGAAAGGCATCCTGCTTTATGAGGATGAAAATGAAGATATTTGACCGCATGAATCACGCATACCTGCTCACCGGCGGCAACCTCGGCAACCGGGAACAACATCTTGCCAGGGCAAGAGAACTGATCGGCCAGCAATGCGGTACCATCATCGAGGCCTCTTCGCTTTATGAAACAGCAGCATGGGGCAAAACCGATCAGCCCGATTTCCTGAACCAGGCCTTGCACATTTCAACCCTGCTGAATGCCAAACAACTCATCCGCCGCATCCTTAAGACGGAAAAGATGATGGGCAGGGTGCGGGAGGAAAAATACGGGCCCCGGATCATTGATATCGATATGCTTCTTTTTAATAATGAAACGTATGATTATCCATTTCTAAAGATCCCCCATCCCGAACTGCCCGGCCGCCGCTTTGCCTTATTGCCCCTGGCAGAGATCGCTCCCGGCCTGGTACACCCGGTACTGAACAAACCGATAAAAGAACTCCTTCGGGCTTGTCCCGATCAACTGGAAGTAAAAAAGTATTCCTGATTTTTTCCACAATCCCGAACCCCGAAAAATATCAGCCCGTCATTTAACCTATTTTGCAACCGTTGAAGCAGCCGGCAATGGTGAATGGTCAATGGTGAATAGTGAATGGTTAACAAAAGCATCGGAAACGCTAATAAAGCCTGGTATTTTTCAGACTCCATTGACCATTGACCATTCACCATTGACCATGCACAATTGACCACAATGAACTATCACTTTATAACAATAGAAGGAAACATCGGCGCCGGGAAAACCACCCTGGCCCACCTGCTGAGCAAACATTACAATGCCCGGCTGGTGCTGGAAGAATTTGCCGACAACCCCTTTCTTCCGAAATTTTATGAGAACCCGCAGCAGTATGCTTTCCCGGTTGAACTTTTTTTCATGGCCGAACGGTATAAACAGCAGAAAGACCTGATCCAGCAAAAAGACCTCTTTCAAAGCCTGACCATTTCCGATTACCTGTTCACCAAATGCCTGCTGTTTGCCAAAGTGACCCTGCCCGATGATGAATTCCGGCTTTACCAACGGTTGTTCGACATCATCCACCAGCAACTGGTGCAGCCGGATATCCTGATCTACCTGCACGCACCGGTATCCAAGTTGCAGTCGAATATCAGGAAACGCAACCGTTCCTATGAACAGAACATCCCGGATGATTATCTCTTCAACATCCAGGAAACCTATACCCATTATATCAGGCAGCATAACATCAAGACGCTATTCATTGATACCACGAATGCCGATTTCCTGGGAAACGAGAAACACCTCCAGGTGGTCTATGAAGCCCTGGAAAAAGAGTATGAAGACGGTCAGCACTACCTGGCCTTACCCTAAAAGGACACATTCGCTATATCTTTGAGTACATGTCGCCATTACTACAGTCCGGTTCACTCCGACCCCTTCAGCACCGGGAATTCCGGATCTTCATCATCGCCCGTTATTTTCTTATCATGGCCCTCCGCATGCTGGGTACGGTGGCGGCTTACAAATTATTCAAGCTCACCCAAAGTTCTTTTTCCATTGGTCTTGCCGGGCTTTCTGAATTCATCCCTGTTTTCCTGCTCGCGCTGTATGCGGGGCACGTGATCGATAAATCAGACAAGCGGACCCTGCTGCTGAAAGGCGTGCTTACGTATTCGATCTGCGTGGTAGCCCTTATTTTCATAACCTCCGCCTGGTTCGAGAACAATGTCAACACCCGGTCACCGCAATTGTTTTTTTACGGTGTGATCTTTTGCACCGGTGCCATCCGCGCCTTTACCGGCCCGGCCACCAACGCGATCATTTCCCAACTCGTACCCAGGGACATTCTGCATTTTGCCGCCAATATCAGTTCCTCCACCTGGCTGGCGGCCTCCATTACCGGACATGCTTCCGCCGGATTTTTTATCGCCTGGTTTGGCGTGCACATCACTTTTTACATTATACTCGGCTATGTGCTGATCTCGGCTTTCCTGATCTCCCGTATCAAGAAGAAACCCGTCGCCGTTGCAAACGCTGAAATGAATGCCTGGGAAAGCGTGAAAGAAGGTCTGCGGTTCGTTTACAATAATAAGATCATGCTCGGCGCAATTTCGCTGGACCTTTTTGCCGTGCTGTTTGGCGGCGCCGTAGCCCTTATACCGGAATTCGCGGATCATATCTTAAAGGTTGGCCCCATTGGTTTCGGCTGGCTCAATGCGGCCATGGATATTGGTTCTGTCATGATGATCACGATACTTACCATCTGGCCCATGAAACGAAGACAGGGTTACCGGTTACTGTACGCGGTGGGCGGATTCGGCATCTGCATCATCCTCTTTGGTATATCCGGCTGGTACTGGCTTTCCTTTCTTGCCCTCATGACCGCCGGTATGCTGGATGGTATCAGCGTCATCATCCGCGGCACGGTTTTGCAGCTCACCACTCCTGATGACAAACGGGGACGGGTTTCCAGCGTGAATTCCCTTTTCATTAACAGCAGCAATGAACTCGGCCAGTTTGAAAGCGGTTTTATGGCAAAGGCAATGGGCACCGTGCCGTCGGTGATCTTTGGAGGTGCCATGACCCTGATCGTGGTGATCATAACCTGGTTCAGGGCGCCGGGATTAAGGAAATTTGAATATTAAAGCCTCCTGCGTCCCTAATGTGGAGACTTCGTTCCATGATTCCCTTGCTATGATATAAACCCGTTAAAGAATAACGACAAGGTTCATTAAACGGTAACTTTACTACCGGAACTGAACCCCATTCATTTCTTATGGCCAGGTTGATCGTAAAAAGAAAAAGCCGTTGGATAAACAACATGAGGAGTATCGGGTTATATCTTGACAATAACAAGATTGGCACGATCGGAAACGGCGATATGGAAGAATTTACACTTGACGCCGGGCAGCATACCCTTAAGGCAAAACTGGACTGGTGCGGCAGCAACCAGCACAGCTTTTCCCTATCGGATAATGAGACCTATACGGTGGCGGTGGAGCCCTATAAATATGCCAATACTCTTCTGGCTATCGAATTGGGCCTCCTGGCGGTTCATTTTATAGCAAAATATCTCTATGAGATCAATTACGTCATTTGGCTGATCATTCCGTTTTTCATGGTCAGTCTTTATTACACGACCTTTGGTTATAACCGGTACCTGGTCCTTAAAGAAGATAAACTCAGTTTTAGTTTTTAACCCTGCATAATTAAATTTATGAACCGCGGAACTTTTATAAAAAACTCCTGCCTCACGATCGGCGCACTCACGATCGCACAGCAAAAGATCTTATCCGCCTTCGTACAGGAGCCCTGGAAGATAACGATGCTGCGCAATGATATCGGCATTTTTGAGGAACGAGGGGGCACGATCGCCTTTCTCCTTTCCAAAAAAGGAATAGTGGTGGTGGATGCCCAGTTCCCCGACACAAGCAAACACCTGGTGGATGAACTGAAAAAGCGGAGTGAGAAACCTTTCAAACTGCTGATCAATACGCATCATCACAGCGATCACAGCAGCGGAAATATTTCTTTCAGGGGTATAGCGGAGCATGTACTGGCCCACGCGAACTCAAAGATCAACCAGGAAAATTCGGCCAAACAAAACAAATCGGAGGACAAACAACTCTACCCCGACCAGACCTACACGGATACCTGGTGTCAGAAGGTGGGTAAGGAAAAGATATGTCTTCAGTACTATGGAGCGGCGCATACCAACGGCGACAGCTTCATCCATTTTCAGCATGCCAATATTGTACACTGCGGCGACCTGGTGTTCAACCGCCGGCATCCCTTTGTGGACCGCGGTGCCGGCGCCAGTATCAAAAGCTGGATAGAAGTATTGAACAAAGCATTGAACAAGTTTGACAGGGACACCCTTTTTATCTATGGCCATGCAGCCGCCGGTTACAAGGTTACCGGCACTACCGATGACCTGGATAAGTTCCGCGACTATCTTGGCAATGTGCTGAAGTTTACGGAAGGAGAGATCAGGGCCGGCAAATCAAAAGATGAGATCCTGAAAACCACCCTCATCCCGGGAGGAGAGGAATGGAAAACGGAAGGGATACAGCGGCCCCTTGGTGCGGCTTATGATGAACTGACCGCTAAGTAATTTTTTATTGCTAAATGACCGGGGGGCGGAGCCATAACTTACGCCCGGTAAAAGCCGGCTGCGAATTGAGTAATCGCTTCCGTAAATCGAAGCTCCCTGTACTACCAGATTTCTCAAAATTCATTTTCAATAAATTTAAACGGGAATACAGGGAAGCGGTAAGAATCGATAATAGGGTAAAGTACATACCTCCTTACGGGCAATAAAATACCGTTGAGATTTTTTCCGGGAATCCCGCAACTATTTATTGTTTCCGGATCATTCCGCCGTCACCGGGCTTATCACATTCCGTATCTCTTCGATCCGGTTAGCGGGAAAACCTCCTTTCGACGCATGCTCCAATAGTATTTCCTTGTTGGGGGCATTGTAAATGCAATAAATCTTATCCTCGGTTACGAAACTTTCCACCCATTGAATAGATGGGCCCAGGTCCCGGATCACCCCGCAGGATTTTTGTGAGATTCCATGTAGCTCTTCCGCGGTCAGTTTCCCGGCACCCGGAAGTTCCCTTTCAATTACATATCGTGGCATAGGTTTTTGTTTTGACTTCAGAAGATACGAAAAATTCCCTTTTACTTCTCCCCTTCGATCAGTTTTTCTAATATATAATATGTGATCGGGCAAAAAGTTGAGTTTTTGAGTGCAAGCGGTTGCCGTTTCAGCATGAAATCATCATCCATATATGGAAACCTGGCACAATCGGCGGGCCGAACCTCGTAGATGCTGCAGTAATTATCTGTGCCCAGGAAAGCACAGGGCATTTCCTTCAGCACATTGTCCCCTTCCTCATCCACCCGCAGGTAAGTTTCACGGAAATCACCTTCTTTTATTCCAAGATACTTACTGATGCGTTTAATATCCGGCGGGGTAAAGCGGGGTGAGAAATTTTTACAGCAATTGGCGCATTGCAGGCAGTCAATTTTGGCAAATGCTTCCTCATTCAGGTCGGGCAATTGCTTCAGCACCTTGTTCTTGTTGGCCCGGTGCAGAAATTTTTTATACTCCTTCTGCCTTTCGCCCGATTTTTTCTCCCAGTTGGTTAGCAGGTCCTTAGCCATGCCGCAAGTTACGATAAGGCATAGAGGTCATGGCGGTCATTTTGGCCAGATGGGTCACAGGTGAATGATTTGACCGATATGACCCATTTGACTTATTTGACCCGTATGACTATTTTTGACCACATGGGAACCGCCCGGGAACAACTGCTGATCCTGATCACCACACCCCTTTACCTGGTTGTGATCGGCATGGAATTATTTATCAGCAAGCTGCGTAAACAGGATACGTATTCACTGAAAGACACGGCACAGAACATTTATTTCATGTTGCTGAATGGCGGGCTTGACCTCCTGTTCCGGGTAATTTCGATAGGCCTGGTGCTGACCTTTGTATATGATAACAGGATCACTGAACCCATTCAGCAACCCTGGCTTTACTGGATCGTTTTACTGGTCTTTGAGGACTTTATGTATTACTGGCTGCACCGGGTGGACCACTATTGCCGTTTATTCTGGGCTACCCATGTCACTCATCATTCCTCCCCCAGGTTCAACTTCACGGTCGGGTTCCGGTCCTCCGTCATGGAACCCCTGTACCGTTTTATCTATTTCATACCTATTGCCTGGCTGGGTTTTCAGCCGGTCGATATCGCTTTTATTTATGCCGTCACCCAAACCTGGGGCATCCTGGTGCATACCGAGAAGATCAACAAACTCGGCGTACTGGAATATTTCCTGGTTACACCCTCCCATCACAGGGTACATCATGGTTCCAACCCGAAATACCTCGACCGGAACCTGGGCATGTTCCTCATCATCTGGGACAAACTTTTCGGCACTTTTCAGCCCGAACTTCCGGCTGAACAATACCAACCGATCCGTTACGGTCTTACCAAACCGCTTGACCGGGAAGATCCGTTACACATTGTTGTACATGAATGGAAAAGTATCGGGACCGACCTCGGCAAAAAAGGTCTTAGCCTCCGGCAACGCTGGAATTACCTCTTCGGCCCGCCGGGCTG
>JBGATE010000116.1:4910-9002 GCA_044229375.1 Chitinophagaceae bacterium | reverse complement strand
CTTGTCGTAGCCGGCCAGCAGTCTTTCATCCACATGCTCACGGGCATCATTGGCCATCTTGTTGAAATGTCGTTCCTCTTTTTCGTTGGCGGCGATGATCTTTTCCAGTTCACCTTTCTTGGTGGCCAGCACTCCGTCCTTGGCGGCGATATTCTTCTTTGCCTTTTCAAGTAAAACGGCTTTCTCCGCGATCTCTTCCGTGGCATCCTTGATATGCTTCTCCGCCAGTTTCATTTCCAGTTGCTGCATCTCGATTTCCTTGTTGATCGCCTCGAATTCCCGGTTATTCTTTACGTTCGTACTTTGCTTTTCGTATTTCTTCACCAGGGCCTCGGCTTCCTTGATGGCATTCTTTCGCTGTTCGATGAAGTCCGTTACGCCGTTGATCTCTTCTTCGATACGGGTCTGCCTCGCATGCAATCCCAGGATCTCATCTTCCAGGTCGGAAACTTCCATCGGCAATTCTCCTTTCAGGATCTTCAGCTCATCCAGCTTGCTTTCGATCTTCTGAAGGGTCAGCAGGGAAGTAAGTTTTTCTTCGACTGAAAATTCTTTGACGTTTGCCATTCTGCGTTTACTGTTTCGTGAATAAAGTATTAAGGGTAGCGCCACTGCTTGTCGTTCTCACCACCGGCTAACCTTTAAAAGTAGTTTACCGGGTTGGTTATCACCCCTGTTTTAAGGACGGCAAAGGTAGGGAATTTTTGCTGCAGTAGCTCCTGTAAAAGGCCGATCGTATGCTGTTCGCTTTCAAAATGCCCCACATCACATAAAAGGATACGGTCATTGGCGTCAAAAAACTCGTGGTACTTTATATCGGCCGTGATAAAAGCATCTGCGCCGGAAGATAAGGCATTGGAAATCAGAAAGCTGCCTGCTCCCCCGCAAAGGGCCACCCGTTGAATCGGTTTGTTTAATAAGCGGGTATGACGAACCACGGGAACCCCGAAAACCGATCTTAATTTTGTCAAAAACTCATTTTCAGAAAGAGGATGGGGCAATGAACCCAGTACCCCTGAACCGATCCCCGGGTGCAGGTTGGAAAGAGTAATGATATCATAGGCCACTTCCTCATAAGGATGCGCAGCTTTCATAGCCTCTATAATCGCCCGTTCGGCAAATACGGGGAAAATGATCTCTATTTTGACCTCTTTTTCCAGGTGCCTTTTCCCTTGTTCACCCACGAAAGGACGGGTACCCTCCCCCGCTTTGAAAGTGCCGGTACCTTCCGTATTGAAGCTGCACTCGCTGTAATTGCTGATTTGTCCTCCGCCCGCTGCAAAAACCGCGTTCCGCAACTGTTCGGCGTAAGCGGCCGGTACAAAAGTGAACAGCTTCCGGAGTATTCCTTCTTTGGGATGCAGAACGACGGTATCCTGCAAACCCAGCATGGCCGCTATCTTACCGTTCACACCGCCGGCAACATTGTCGAGGCTGGTGTGAATGGCATAAACGGCGATATCATTTTTGATTGCTGCGATGACCGAACGCTCCACGTAATTATGTCCGTTGATCCTTTTCAGTCCCCCGAAAATAATGGGATGATGGGCCACCACCAGGTTACAGTTCTTTGAGACAGCTTCCCGTATCACTTCTTCCGTTGCGTCCAGTGAACAGAGGATCCCGGTACATTCCCGGCCTGGATCGCCGGTGAGCAACCCGGAGTTGTCATATTTTTCCTGGAGACTGGGATGGGCCCTTGATTCAAGGACCGCAATCACATCATTGATCTTCATTCGGCCAAGATAAGAATTTGACGCTTTACCTGCGCGTAACAATCTTCCATTTCCTAACTTTAAGCATGCCTTTAGACCCACAAAAAAACAAGCGGATCGTCCAGGAAATAAAGAAATCCCTTGGGAAAAAAGATACGGAAGAAGTAAGCCGGTACGAGATGGCCAAGGGCGCCTGGCGCTTACGGAGAATGATCAAACGGGAATTGCGTTCGGTAAGTATGATGCTGATGGGTGTACTTTCCGCAGGGTTTGGTTTGCAGGGTTTCCTGATCCCCAATAAACTGATCGATGGAGGGGTGATGGGTATCTCCCTGCTCATCAATAAACAGACCGGGATATCGCTCTCCCTGCTGATCATTTGCATTAACCTGCCCTTTATCCTGCTGGGTTCAAAACAGATCAGTAAAATCTTCAGCCTGAAAAGCATCGGGGCCATCGCACTGCTGGCATTTGTGGTGGCCGTATTACCCTACCCGGTGGTGACCAGTGATAAATTGCTGGTGGCCGTGTTCGGCGGTTTTTTCATCGGTGCCGGTATCGGGCTTTGCATCCGGGGCGGTTGCGTTATTGATGGTACGGAGGTGCTGGCCATCTTCCTGAGCAGAAAAAAGAGCCCTTCTGTCGGGGATTTCATTCTTATATTCAATATCATCATCTTTTCCGTGGCCGCTTACCTGCTGTCCATTGAAACGGCGCTTTATTCCATCCTCACGTACCTCGCCGCCGCCAAGACCGTTGATTTTATCCTGGAAGGTATTGAGGAATTCACCGGGGTAACCATTATCTCACCCCATAGCAGCGAGATCGCCGCCTTCATCAAACAGAAAATGGGGAGAGGGCTGACCATTTACTCGGGTAAAAGAGGTTATGGCAAAAGAGGCGAATCGGATGCCGAAACGGATATCATCTTTACCGTGGTCACCCGGCTGGAGATCAGCCGCCTGAACAGCGAGATCGAGAAAATCGACCCGCATGCCTTTATCGTGATGCAAAGCATACGGGATACAAAGGGAGGAATGGTAAAGAAAAAACCATTGCACTGAGTACAGCCTGTTTGTGCCAAAAACAATGTTGCCTGTTTGAAAAACTTTTGTACTTTGCCTGTTCCTGCCGGCAGGCAGGTTCCCGCCCTTTGGATAGCGCCCTTATCCAGGTATCTAAAACAAATTGTTCTATGCTTAAAAGAACGACCGGCCGTTTGCTGCTCAGCCTTCTTGTCATTACTGGTCTTGCCGGGACCCTCAATAATAATTCCCTGTCCAAATCAGAAAGAAAATACGCGATTGGCCTGATGAAAGACACCTATAAAGAATCCCTGCAAGCCATTAAAGGTCTTTCTGAGGAACAGCTTAATTATAAACCCTCCCCCGAAAAATGGTCGGTCAAAGAATGCTTCTATCATATTGTGGCCGCCGAAAAAGGCCTCTGGTCGATGCTGGAAGGCGTGATGCAATCCCCGGCCAACCCGGAAAAGCGTTCGGACATAAAAGTGACTGACCAGGAATTTGTGAATATGATTCAGGACAGGAGCAAGAAAGCGCAGGCTGCCGAACCCCTCCAGCCAAAGAATATTAAATACCCGTCGTTGGATGACGCGGTCGCTGAGTTTAAAACGATCCGTACGGATCATATAAAATATATGAGAACCTCCACGGAGGATATGCGCAATCATGTGGTGACCATGCCCTTCGGTAGCATTGATTGTTACCAGTTGTACCTGATGCTTGCCGCGCACTGCAACCGTCATACCCAGCAAATGAATGAAGTGAAGAACAGCCCGGGTTTCCCTGCCAAATAATATTTCACTGTTGAAAAAACCAACCCCGGTTCCCAAAAGGCCGGGGTTTATCTATTATTTCGCCGCAACTATTTTTTCAAGCCATACCAGCTTGCCCGTAGTGGTCATACCGGCTACCACGATCCGGAACCTGCGCGTCCGGTCATTGTTATAAAAACTAATGGGAATGCGCGGATTGAAATGATTGATGAAGATCCCGGGGCGCCAGTCAAGCGTGATCCGGTTATCTGGTTTTTCTGATTTTTTGGACTGACTGTAATCCGGCGCATAAAATTCTTTCACGACCGAATAACCATTGTAAATGACCATGGATGAGAAGATCCCGGTGCTCGTCATGTCCTCCATTTTTTTGGTATAGATGGACAAAACTCCTCCAGGCGCATTTCCCCAGTCTCCTACAAAAGACTGGTAAACCTTTACCAGCGCTACCTGGCTGGCCGGTATCGTGGCGATCACGGCGGCTTTCGTTTCAATCTCATCGAGCATTAAGGTCATAGCAATAGGTCCCATGGAACTCATGGAAGGACCCTGCCGGTAGGTCACTATATAATCGGCATC
>JBGATE010000116.1:0-4900 GCA_044229375.1 Chitinophagaceae bacterium | reverse complement strand
GCATCCTCACTTGATATTTGCAGGCCGGGTACCCTTGTCTGCAGGTAATCAAAAATATTGGTATAGGGAAACGCTTCATCCGAATGTACCAGGTCGATGGCGCGGACCGCATCACCGCTGAACATCTCGCTTGCATATCGTTCTTCGACTTCTTCCATCGGTGTTTTCTTTTTCACCTTGATCGTAATCCCTTCCAGCAAGAGTCCTTTCTCCTTTAGCAGTTCATTATAATCCTGCTGCCAGCGTGCAGCCGCTAAAGATGCTGCAGGCCGGAAGGGCGCCGTTTCAAAACCCGACCATGAAAAGGGCCGTCGAAGCGTGTCGCTCATGAGTTTGATATCGATATACTGGCTTTTTTTCCCCCTGACATCACTGAAAATAAGACGGTGCCTGTCAAAAAAAAAGCAGGGAGTCGATCAGGAAATTTCCTTCTTTGTCCGTCTGGAGCATATAGGTGTTCCGGCTCCTCTTGTCGCCTGTATTGCTCATGAGCAGCAATAGCGACTTATCCCCAAATGGCCGGTTGGTCCCTTTCAGTGTTGCCCGGCCGGCGAGCGTGATATAGGCAGGTGGTGTAACCGGCGGCTGGTTTTGCTTAGCGAGTTCACTCCATTTGAAACGCCGCCAACCGTTCGTCATCATCAGCAGGTCGGCCGCGGTGGTCACGGAATCATTCTGCGCGGAGAAATAATACGAAGGCCGGTGCACATAACCCTTCAGGTCGGAGGACAGCAACAACGCGGAAAGAATATTCTCTTCACTTTCAACCGTGGTCTCATAATCCGCATCGGTTACGGAAACTGAGATACTACCCTGAATGGTATCCGGCATGCCGATCCTGAAACGATTGCGCCCCCTGGCAGAAAAATTAAGTGTATCCGCTAACAATTCAGCTGCTTGCAGGTATTCGCGGTTGTTGACAAAGCACAACCTCTCGGCAAGCGGCAGTCCGTCTTTATTGAATACCGTTACCTGCAGTACGCCCGAATGAAGGTGCCTGGTATCAATTACACCCTGCAGGGACACTTTCGCCGTTTTAAAATCATAACGGAAAACAACCCGGTGCTGCATCTGGCCGATCATATAGGCCGCGGTAAAGGAAGGATCATTTGCCCGTTGATGGATCTCAAAGAAATTGCCCTGCGGGTGAGGGATCACAGACAAAGCAATCCCTTTTTCAACGGGATCAGGCAACGCAAAAGTCTGCGTTACCGAACCGCTGATGATAGCCATGTATTTTTCTCCTGCGACGGGAGTAAGTTCAAACATACCCATTCCGTCGTGGTAATCGGTGAACGTGACCAGTTCTTCACCCTTGCTGTTCCGCACCACCCCCTTCACCCTTGCCGGCAACCCGTATTCATCCACCGCTTTAAATGCGACCATGTTCATAAACCCGGTAACCAGGTTCCCTCCTTCCGGGAAAAAATCAATCACCAATTTCGGTTTGGCAACAACGTTAGTTTCGGAAACTTTCTTTCCGTTTATATAAATGCCTTTTCTGAAAATATAGTCAGGCGCGTGGCCTGCCATGGAGGGTGTAAAGGCCCTGATCGTGTACATACCGGTGCGGAGCGTATCGGGCAGCTCTAGCTGACCGGCCGCCGTACCGGCAAATACGGGCACCATAACCCTTTCCTGCACCTGCAGGTCAGTAGCGACCAGTTCCACCTGCAAACTGGTACTGATGGTATCCGGCAAATATTCGGAAGAAAGATAAGCCCTGAACCATGCCGTTTCTCCCGCCACGTATTGATCCCTGTCGAAATGGAGATAGACCTTTTCGATCGGGTGGAGCTTTGCCCATTTTTCCAGTAATTCAACAGGTGCCTGTGCGCCGGCAGCGGCACTGTAACACAGGCCGGCGACAAGGATAAGATTGCGAAGATTTGATTTCATCAGATTATAAAATGTGAAATTAACCCGCTGAAAGTTAACCACAAAACGGCAAGTGACCTGCGGCAGGTCGTTGTCAAACCCAATTGCAAAACAGTTCTTGCATCAGCAGGAGAATAAGTGTATTTTGCATCGTATTATTCAAGCTTTATGAACCCTTTCCTTATCTGTTTAACAATCCTTCTGACATTCAGCGGTTGTAAGAAAACGATCCAGAACATCCAGGAAGACCTGGTCATTAAGGCTATGACCGACGGTCAGTGGGCGATCACCAGTTTTACCAATGCCGGGAACAATATCACTTCCGACTTCTCCACCTACCGTTTTAAATATTACAGCAATAAGACGGTTGATGCCATTAATAACGGCAGTGTTGAGAAAACAGGCAACTGGGACGGCAATTCGTCCAATAATACCACCTGGGCCAATTTCACCGGTGCCGTTTACCCGCTAACCCTTATCAACGGCACCTGGAACATCACCCGCAATAGCTGGACCTATGTCGAAGCCTACCAGACCGTTGGCACGGAAACCAGGGTCATGCGCCTTGATAAACAATAGCTCCCAGTTCCTGTTTTTCTGTTTACCTTTGTATTTGTCCGCCCCCTTTGTCTTTTAAACATTTTTCCAATTGAACTGTCTCAGTTTATACAGCCCGGTTTATTTGAAGAATTACACCTGGATTGAATGAACATTTATTCATTTTCAGGGGATAAACAGGGCTTGAAGAATAATTTTTACTGAACCAGTTCGTTTTCAACACAGGACCATAACCAATAAGTGCAATTTGAAGCAGCACTACCACAATATCCTTACAAAACTAATTGTATTACAGGCATTTATCCTGTTATCGGCCCAACTTGTCTCCGGCCAGGCCCCCGTTGCAAATTTTTCAGGATCTCCTTTAACTGGCTGCTCCCCGATGATCGTCGTTTACCAGGATCTGTCCACAGGTAACCCAACCTCCTGGAACTGGAATTTTGGAAACGGAAACTCTTCCACCCTTCAAAACCCTACAGCCTCATATTTTACTCCCGGCATTTATACCGTAACGCTCACGGCCACAAATGCCGGCGGCTCCAATACATTAACACGGACTCAATATGTGACCGTTTACGAATCCCCGACCGTCAATTTCTCTGCCAATACCACAAGCGGATGCTTTCCGTTACGGGTTCAGTTCCAGGACCTCTCGACAGCCGGTGCAGGCAATACCAATGTTTCCTGGTTATGGGATTTTGGAAACGGCATTACATCCACTTTACAAAACCCCTTTGTGACCTATGCCGCGGCGGGCACTTATTCTGTAACACTTAGAGTGACGAATGACAAGGGTTGTACACGGGTACTGAGCCGTACGAATTATATTACGGTTACCAATGGTGTTACTTCCGGGTTCACCCATACGCAGCCAACTGTTTGCCGTCCACCTGCGGATATTTCTTTTACCAATACTTCCACCGGTCCGCCAACCCTGAGTTATCTCTGGGATTTTGGCGATGGCAATTTCTCCGTAGCAGCCAACCCGGTACATACCTATACCGCCAGCGGGAGTTATATTGTTTCACTGGTTACCTACAGTACAGCCGGTTGCCAGGATACCGCAAGGAGCAACCCGATCGTGATCGGGGGATTCACCACCAGTTTCAATTATCCCGCACAAGTTTGCGCAGGTGAAACTGCCGTCTTTTCCAATACCAGTACGCCCGCTCCCGTTAGCTCCCTCTGGAATTTCGGCGACGGCGGAACCGCCAATACTATCAATGCCAATCACAGTTACCCTGTACCGGGTGTTTACCTGGTTACCCTTTACAATACGTATTCCAGTTGCACTGACTCCGTCACCCAAAGCATTACCGTTAACCCAAACCCGGTTGCCGATTTCACCGCCCCTGTCACTTCACGATGCGAACCGCCGCTTACGGTGAACTTCCAGGATCTTTCCTCCGGTGGCGCAGTGAGCTGGAACTGGGATTTCGGCGACGGAGGCACCTCCACTGCGCAAAATCCATCGCATACCTATACCAGTTACGGAAGTTTTACGGTCACCCTTATTTCGACCAACGCATTCGGATGCAGTGACACGATCGTACGGCCGGATTATATTGTCCTCCGCCGCGCACAGATCAGTATCCCCGGTTTGCCGGCAAGAGGATGTATTCCTTTTACATTCAATTTTAACCCTGTCATTACATCATTGGACGCAGTTACCTCCTATAGCTGGGATTTCGGCGACGGCGGTACCTCCGCATTACCCAACCCGGTTTACACCTATACTACGCAGGGCACCTATGATGTCACCCTGACGATCACCACCAGTTCAGGTTGTACCGATGACACCACTTTTATCAATGCCATCAGGGTGGGATCCAAACCGGTCGCGGATTTCAGCGCCTCCCCGATTCCTGTTTGCGCCAATCAGCCCGTTCAGTTCACCGACCTCTCCGTACCCGCCGACGAATGGTTATGGGATTTTGGCGACGGCGCTTCATCTGCAGTTCAAAACCCGGCGCATTCGTATAATGATACCGGTTATTTCAGCGTACGGCTGATCGCCACCAATAACGGATGTGCCGATACATTGCTGCGGACCAATTATATCTATGTACTGCCCTCGATTGCCGATTTCGATATCCTTCCCGATTGCAGCAACCGGTTGCGATTCAGTTTTACGGATCAGTCCATACTTCCGCTGAGCTGGGATTGGGATTTTGGCGACGGCAATACTTCCACCCTCCAGAACCCGGTACATATTTTCCCCGCGCTCGGCAGTTATAACGTAAGGCTGATCGTGCGAAACGGAGGATGCGCCGATACCTTAATTCAAACAGTGTTTGCCGTGGATGAAAATCCTGACTTTACCGCAACGCCTGTTACGGCATGCCGTGTCGCGAATATTGCCTTCACAGCGATCAATATCAATACCACTTATATCACTAATTATTTCTGGGACTTTGGCGACGGTGCAACGATCAATGTACCGGGAATCAGTGTCAGTCACACG
>JBGATE010000115.1:0-9043 GCA_044229375.1 Chitinophagaceae bacterium | reverse complement strand
AGATGCGAGAAATGGCGGTGGTTCTTTTCCAGGGAGCGCCAGTCATCGGCCCATTCCTGAAGGGAACCATCCCTGCCGATCTGCGGGGGAACCAGTTTTTCGCGGGCTGCTTTCACCCGCTGAACAAATGCATCATCCTTTCCGAGGATAGCGGATGCTTCGGCATAATACCCAAACAGGTCGTAGAGGATCTGCATATCAATAGAAGAGCCCGCGCAAATGGTAGTGCCTTCCCTGAAGCCTGCCGTCACTTCATCAAAATAAGGTTTATTGCCGCCCCCGTCAGGGAAATTCTCCGGCGATGTGGAGGGGTTGGTGACCAGCCATTTCCCATTGGGGTGCGGTACCAGGAAGTCCATGAAGAATTGCACGGACCCTTCCATAAGAGGATAGGTTTCCTGCAAGAAATTTTTATCACGGGTATACTGGTAGTGCTCCCACAAATGGGTACAAAGCCAGGCGCCTCCAACGGTAAAGGTACCCCAGGTGGGGCCGTCCATCGGTGCGGCCACTCTCCACAGGTCTGTATTCTGGTGAAACACCCATCCCCTGGCTCCATAATGTTCCCGGGCCACTTCACTTCCCTGGTCGGTCAGTTCTTTTATCATCTGCACCAATGGTTCCGCAAATTCAGAAAGATTTCCGCTCTCCACCGGCCAGTAATTCATTTCCGTATTGATATTGGTAGTGTATTTTGAATCCCAGGAAGGATTCATATTGTCATTCCAGATGCCCTGCAGGTTGGCGGGCTGGGTGCCGGGACGTGAAGACCCGATCATCAGGTACCGCCCGAACTGGTAGCTCAGTCCTGCCATAGAAGGATCGGGTTCAGTTTGAATTTTTTTCACCCGTTCGGGCGTGGGTAAATAGGAATTTTCGGTAACAGGCAATTGCAGTGAAACGCGGTCGAAATATTTTTTGTGGTCGGTCACGGCGGATCCCCGTATTGTGCCATACGTTTTGTTTTCAATTCCTTTAAAATAATCATCCACGCGGCGATGTTGGTCGGCGCTGACATCTTTATAGTTGACAAAATTGGTGGCAGCGGCAAAATAGATCGTAACGGCATCGGCATTTGCAATGACCAGGTTAACGCCATTGGTTTTTATGGTGCCGCCTTCCGGAACCGCCTTTACCCTCGCTTCGTATCTTAATTTTCCGGATATGCCCATATAATCAGCCGATTTTCCGGTGAGGATCAGTCCGTCCTCCCCATAAGGGTCCATCCGGAAATAATCCGTGGCATAATTGGAATGTGCCTGGTTTCTTTCCCCCCGAAGATTGGCCGTAAAAGAAATGCTTCCGGGTTTATCCGCGGTTATGCGGACAACAATGACCTGGTCGGGCGCGGAGGAAAATACTTCCCGCTGGTAACGGATACCGTTGAACTGGTAGGCAACACCGGATATTCCATTTTCCAGGTCCAGCCATCTTTTGTAATCCGTAACGCTGTCCTGGTTGCTAAAAAATAAATGCAGGTTGGCCAGTGCCTGGTATTTCTGCTGT
The DNA here is from genome assembly GCA_044229375.1 of Chitinophagaceae bacterium. Taxonomy (GTDB): domain Bacteria; phylum Bacteroidota; class Bacteroidia; order Chitinophagales; family Chitinophagaceae; genus JJ008. Next base: position 7,537 of record JBGATE010000115.1, on the reverse strand, counting down.
TCCACGGGATAGCCCATTAAATTTCTTCCGAACAGGTTATGAGCTTCAAGGTATTTTTCCTCAAATACAAGCTTCTGGATCTCCGGGAGCACTTTATACCCCCCTTTCACCACGGTGGAATAGGGGCCGCCCGACCAGCAGGTCTCTTCATTGAGTTGAATTCGTTCTTCACCGTTCTTACCAAACACCATGGCGCCGAGGCGTCCATTTCCCACCGGCAAGGCTTCTTCCCATTTTTGCGCCGGGGAAGTATACCATAGCAGCGTGGAAGGATCAAAACGCCTGTTACTGATCTTTTCCGGGATAGAACTTAACTGTGCCGAACCGGAAAAGGCGGAAAGGAAGAGTATTGTCAGCAATAAAAATGTACGGTATTTCATTCCGGTAACAGTTAGGGTTATCGTCTGCAGAATCATATGCTTCGGGATAAACGACACAGGCTCTTTTATAGATGTAAAGCAGGGCAGACGGCCGGCCCACCTGGTACTAAAGATAAGAAAGGCTTACCACCCCGTTCATTGGATCGTCAACCCCGTTTTATATCACAAAAAATCAGGTTTTATGAAACAGGAAAAACCGGTATTTCTAATGCTGATAAGAATCACAACGGGTTGAAATCCCCGTCATTTTTAGCGCTTGAGTAAACCAATAAATTGCCTTTTCAATACACATATATGAAAAAGGGAATGCTTTTCATCCTTTCAGCGTTGCTGACCAGTGCCATCATGGCCCAGTCGTCCGGTGTTTACCCTGCCGAACCCTTTAATGGTATGCAGGTAAGCTATAGTATAACCGGCGCAACGATTTCAAAATACACGGATGTACCCGGGTTCACCTGTACCCGAAGTCTTGTGATCACCGATATACAAAGCGGTGGCGTGCTGGGCATATCAGGTTCGCTGCAGGCCGGTGGCCTGGGTTGCACGATCACGGTTACCGTTAGCGCAGGCGGAAAATCCAGCAGCGGCACTTATGAAGTGCAACCGGGCAGCCCGAAAAGTTTTCAGCAGACCGTTAACATTCCAAAAGATGCCAAATCTGCCAGTATAACCGTAAAAATGGATGGTCACTATAGTATGGGGGGCGGATACCGTGGTGTGATCGTTACGGGCTCCTGGGATGGCAAATGGGGTTCTGTCAACAAACCGGCCGAGCCGGATAAGTATAAACCGAAACCTTCACTGGTGGCGGTATTAAAGGATATCATAAAGGTTTATTCAGATGAAAGTAAGATCCCCCGGGGACTGGTGAGTAATGGCCCCGATAATAATAAACTGTGGTGGTTTGATAATAAATATGATGAATTCGTATGTGGCGCTTACCAGGCAAAAGTGCTCAAATTGCTGGAAGAAATGAAATTCAGTACGAACGCCGAACAAAGGAAATGGATGGAGGATTACGATTTCGGACCCATTGAGACCAATTGCGGGGTGATACCCGGGGGCCACCAGGCGGTGGTCATTTACCCCAAGGGTACAAACTGGAAGGAAACGGGGACCATTCTGGATCCCTGGCCGGAACAACGCCCCAAATCCTACAGCATCGAGGAATGGAAGAAAATATTTCCGCATGGAATGAATTCTTCCGGTTATTATAAGGGCCAGTACCCGAATTGCGGTGGCACCGGCTATACCGATCCGCGTAAAACGGTGCTGACCCCGGCGGAAGACAAATGGTTTAAGTCGCTTTCGGAAAAAGGACAGGAGTCTTACCGGAATATCAAGGACGCAACAGAACGCAAGAGACGGATCAAAGTAGGATATGCCAATCGCGGCCAGGCAAAAAAAGCGGCGGCAGACTGCCCGTTGAATGTCTATATTGTTGACAAAGCCGGACGTATCAGTGGTTTTCCCAACGGCAGCCTGCGTACGGAAATCCCAGGGGTATCCGTCAATACTTTCCGGCTGGCAGACGGAACCAACTGGACGGAACTGTCATATCCATCGGGTGATAATTATACGCTTCTGTTCAAAGGCACCGGCAACGGGGAAGCGGCAATTTATTCAGGGTTTAATATGCAGGACGATCCCGAAGGACGGAATATTTATAAGTATTCAATCAAAGTAAATAACGGGCAGGAATATGCGCTGGATCAAAACACGGAGAATGCCGCCCTCAGGATCCTGGACGGTAAGAAAAAGAAAGGAGAGGTCGCCGGTTCCCGGGTAACTTCTGCTGATCAAACCGGTGAGGAAATGACCGGTACCGGGGAGGAAACGAAAATATTCGATAACGGGAATATTTATGGCGTAACCAACGGACCGGGCAGTCCTACAAAGTTTGTACTCTCCCGGGCAACGTTTATCTCGCGTATCGAGAACTACCATTATTTCAATAACGGAAGACCCCCCGGCACGATCACCCTGGTGAATAATAAGGGAGAACAGTTTGGTCCGTGGTATGCGACAGGCACCACCGGGCAGGGTGGTGTGTTAAACGCCTATTGGGTGGTCAGGCCGGATATCACATTGCCGGCAGGTACGTATACGGTCATTGATTCTGATCCGGCAACCTGGTCCACCAATAGCCAGTCCGGTAATAAAGGTTTTACGACTGTTTGGGCGAGGTAGAACGAAGCAATAAAATAGGATCGGGGCAGGCCCCGGCGACAGCATCATGGCAACATTTTAAAATTGACGGAGTTTTTAAAGCCATCCCCCGGTCTTTTGAAGCTGAAAATGGAAGGGCCGTGAAAAAGGATCCTGAACTCACCGTAAAGGATTTCATGGCCCCGTACAAAAAAATGAAAACCTGGCTGCTGGTGGTGATCATTGTCCCGGGTGCATATTTACCTGCTTTCCTGATCTTCGCGATTGCTTACAGAGGGGGTTTTAATAAATAGAGTTTTGCCCATTGTCTATTGGCTTTCCCCCGGCCTCTGCCGGAATATCTTCACCAGCAGTTCATATAACTCCGGGTGGTTGCTTTGCAGCAAATCGGGACGTTCAAAAAAATATTCGGATACCACGGCAAAGAACTCTGCCTGGTTCCTGGCGCCATAAGGATTGATATCAGACCGATCATCGATAATATCCTTTATACCCTTTTGAATCAATTGCAGCCAGGGGAGGAGATATTTTTTGTCAAGGAAAAATTCCGGGATCCCGTCCACGCTGCCGTCGGTTTTATCCACCAGGTGTACGAATTCATGGATCGCCGTATTGGTCTTGCCGGTTTTGTTTTGAAATGCCGCCCGCAGTTCACGGCGGGAAAGGATCATGGAATTATTAAGTGCTCCGTCACCCACCATGCCAAGCACGTCCCGGTTATTTCCTTTCTGTTCAAAATCATGGTTGAAAAAATCGGGATACAGTAACACCTCATTCACATTGATGTATTCCCAGTCATCGAACCCGAAAATAGGGATGATGGCGCTGGCGGCGATATATACTTTATCGGTTTCCTCCACGGATGTATTGATACCGGTGATCCGGGTGGTGGCCAGGAAATGCATCATCCGCGATTCAAATTTCGTTTTTCCCGCTTCGTCAAGGGAATTGTAAAAGGGCACATCGTTCGAGAGAATATTCCTCCAGTGGCCCGGCAGGGGCGGAACGGTAACCTTTTTCCTGCGTTGCCGCAACAGGAGACTGAAAAGGAGTGCAAATACGGCCAGCACCACTAATATGATCATCACGGTTTCCATACGTAAGCCACACGAAGTTGATTATTTTGTAAACAACTACAGAAAGATATCAGGAAGGGCCGCTTAATTCAACGGCGAGGTCGCGTAAGGGTTTCAGGGAGATCTCATTCCCGTGCTCACCCTTTTCAGAATATTCAAAGGGATTGTCAAGGTCTTTGATCAGGAAGAACATATAGCCAATCAGGAAATTGACCAGCAGCGTTAAAAAAAGCGAAGCGTAGAAGGGTTCGATCTTAATGATCACCAGCCCGATCGCGATCAGGATACCCATGGCTTCCACGATCGCGTAGGCGGAACCGACAAAACCGGTGTCGCGTATCGTATCCACCCGCAGCAGGATCTTCCGGATATTGTTCTGTTCATTCTTCATTTTAATGATATAGTTGGGTTGTATGCCTTCCTTGTCGAGTTCGGCGAAGAAATCATTCATCCCCCCGATCCTGCCCAGTATGACAGCCGTTTTTTCCCTTTTAAAGAACCAGTTCATGACAGAACCCGCAAATGCCTTTTGATACTCCAGGAACCGGCCTGCCGTAGCGGAATTCTTGCTTTTGAAAATGGTGGTTGTATCGTCATACAGGTTCTTCAGGGTGGCGGAAAGTTCGCTGGGCAGCTTTTCACTTTCCTTGTAATCGGTAAGTACACCGCTGATCAGGAAGCCGATCAGGAAAATGGTACCGGCCACTAAACTGGTGAACAGGGCATTCAGTTCCAGTACTTCATATCCGTACTTGTTGGCGAGGAACTTTAAAACCCCGACGACAACAATCGCGGGGATTATCCTGAACGCGATATACCATTTGTGCCAGATTTTTTTTCGGGTGGAACTGATCTTTTGCCGGGCTGCCATGAATAGTACAATTTGGTGGTTAAGATTAAGTCGTTAGATGATTCACTTCAAATTTATAGCCTTTTCATATCCGATTGTAAGGGGATCATAAAATCACTTTTTGGGGCATCGCGGTCCTGTTGGTAATATACCATCTTTTAAATAGCTTTCTGTTTTATAAACAATGTTATCCGTATGTTTCGACACTTATTCCTGAAGTTCCTCATTACGGTTTTTGTTACGCTGGATATTTCCCTTCCCGGTTTTGCACAGGAAGATAAAACGGAAGCCGCTATCCTTGAGATCATGGAGCAGTCCCCGGTGATGGGTCTGTCGGTGGCCGTGGTGAAGAACAACAAGGTCATTTATACCCGTTCTTTCGGGTATAAGAACCGGGAAAGCAATACCCCGCTGACGGACGATTGCCTGTTCCGCATCGCTTCCATCTCCAAATCCTTTTCGGCGGTTTCCATTTTGCAACTGGCGGAGGCCAAAAAGCTTTCGCTCGACGATGATATCAGTAACCTGATCGGCTTCAAAGTCAGAAACCCGAAATTCCCGGAAACCGTCATCACGCTCCGGATGGTCATGTCGCACCGTTCCTCCATCAACGACAGCCAGGGATATTTCAAACTGGATGGGATCGATCCGGGGAAAAATCCCGACTGGGCGAAATGCTATAACGCGTATGAGCCCGGAACAGGGTACCAGTACTGCAACCTGAACTATAATATGGTGGGGACGATCATTGAAAAGATCTCCGGCGAACGGTTTGACCAGTATGTCAAACACCACGTACTTGACCCGCTTGGAGTATACGGCGGTTATTGTGTTGACTCGCTGGACAAATCGCGGTTTGCCTCCATTTATGAATACAACCCTGATTCAGCGAAGTTTTTTCACTCCCCGGATGCCTATGCGCCGCGCAGCGAGATCATCGCGAACTATGTAATGGGATATACCACGCCCGTCTTTTCACCTACCGGGGGCATGAAAATTTCCGCAACCGGTCTCGCCCAATACATGATCATGCACATGAAAAAAGGGAAGCACCGGGGGAAAAGGATCCTTTCAAAGAAAAGTGTCCTGGAAATGCAGGCACTGCTTACCGATACCGATAAGGAACGGTACGGTCTTGCTATTTCGACAACCAGTAAACTGATCGCGGGTAAAACACTGAAAGGTCATACGGGTGTTGCCTACGGACTCTTCAGCGCCATGTTTTTCCAGCCGGAAGAAAAATTCGGGATCGTGGTCATCAGCAATGGCTGCCACCCGGGCTATACCGATGGTTTTAATACGGTGATCCGTAAGACGGTGAATTGTTTGTATGAGAATTTGATCCGGAACTAAGCCGTGGAAAATGGAAGCCGGGGGACTGTTGAATATTGAACGGAACGACTCATTTAACTTTTAAACAATCAATCCCTTTATACGGAACACTGCCGGCCGAGGTAAAGGCAACCTGCAGCGGGGCAAAAGTGCCGCAACCGGAGTAAAGTCAACCTCGAAAAAAAATATGGGTTTGACAGTATGCAAACCGGTTGACAATTCCGGAGGCAGATAAAAGGAGCTTATCGGGAAATAGAAAAGGGTTCAGTGATCCCCTAAAAATTTACCTTTAGCGCCACCATGAATTTATTTACCGAGAAAGGCGTGATCATTATTACCTGTCCCAAGCGGCTCGCCCCCTACCTGGAGCAGGAAGTAAGGGAGTTGGGTTTTAAAACAGATGAAACATTTATAACAGGGGTCCGGCTCACCGGCACGATCAACGATTGCATCAGGTTGAACCTGAATCTTCGCTGTGCCAGCCAGGTACTGTACAGCCTCAAAAAGTTTGAGGCGGAAAATGCCGATGCCATTTATAAAAACCTGCTGGAATTTCCATGGGAAAATATTTTACCCGGCGACGGTTATTTTTCCATCACCAGCAATGTAAATAATGCCACCATTAACAATAGCATGTATGCCAACCTGCGGGTGAAAGACGCGATCGTGGACAGGTTGCGGGAGAAAAAAGGGATCCGGCCATCCACCGGCTCGGCACTTACAGGCGCGGTGATCAACTTGTTCTGGAAAAATGAAAAAGCAGAAGTATTCATTGATACATCCGGTGATTCATTGGGCCGGCACGGTTACCGGAAAATACCAGGACAGGCGCCGATGCTGGAAGCCCTGGCCGCCGCGACGATACTGGCCACCCGCTGGGACAGAAAATCACCCTTTGTAAACCCCATGTGCGGTTCGGGTACGGTGGCCATTGAAGCGGCGATGATCGCCAGCAACCGGCGGCCTGGATTATACCGGACCAATTACGCATTCATGCACCTCCTCGGATATGATGAAACGGTTTACGTAAAGGAAGACGCCCTGCTGGAGGAACAGATCATTGAGGTACCCGGACTTCGCATCATCGCCACCGATTACAGCGGGAGGGCCATCGAAAATGCCAGGAAGAATGCCATAGCTGCCGGGGTTGCCAGGATGATCGAGTTTTCCGTTTGTGATTTCGCCGCCACGGAAATACCTCCCGGTGTACCCGGTGTTTTTTATGTGAACCCGGAATATGGCGAAAGGCTGGGGGAGGTGAAGGAGTTGGAAAAAACCTATGCCCGTATCGGTGATTTTATGAAACAGCGTTGTGGCGGTTACCTGGGTTATGTATTTACGGGCAACCTGGAGCTGGCAAAGAAAATAGGGCTGAAAGCAAAGCGCCGGATGGAGTTTTATACCAGCAAGATCGATTGCCGCCTGCTGGAATATGAACTGTATAGCGGGAGCCGGGACGTCTCCAAAGAAACTGTTTAACCTTCAACACTATTTACATATGGAAATTTCAGCACTGCAGGAAATAGTAAAGGAACGTTATTTTAAAACGGATCATGAAAGAGGCATCTATCACACTGCCTTATGGTTTCATGAAGAAGTGGGGGAGCTCTCTTCGGCGATCGCCGGCGGCGACAGGCAAAATGCAAAAGAGGAATTTGCGGATGTGCTGATGTGGTTGCTGACCCTTGCCAACCTGATGGAAGTGGATATGGAAGAAGTGGTTGCCGATT
>JBGATE010000114.1:0-9141 GCA_044229375.1 Chitinophagaceae bacterium | reverse complement strand
GGCTGGGTGAATATTTTGCCCAACCGGATCAATAATTATTACCCGAAAGAGCTTAGGATTCTGAAGGAAAGCCAGGCCTCCGGCTGATAAAAATTCCGCATCTTTGCAGTTCAAATCTTGTCTGTATGAGGAAACTTGTGTTTATACTCCTGTCCACATTTATTTCCTTTCCGGCTTTACTTGCGCAAAAAGGGGAACTGGTCGCAAAAAGCAGCGATAAGGGCCTTTACCTGGAACACAAAGTGGTGGCCAAAGAAACCTTTTATTCAATCGGACGTCACTACAACCTTCACCCTAAATCCATAGCGGCCTTCAATAAACTGGAAATGAACAAAGGCCTGAATATCGACCAGAAGATAAGGATCCCGTTACTGGACACCAATTTTATCCAAACCGGGAACAGCGGCACACCCGTGTATTACAAAGTGGGGGAGAATGAAGGCCTTATGACGGTCAGCAAGAAGAATAACAATGTCCTGCTCTCGAACCTCCGTGCCTGGAATAATCTCACAGGCGATGTGCTTAAAAAGGATACCAAACTGATCGTTGGTTTTTTGATGAGTAAGGAAATGAAGTCTGTAACCCTTACTCCTTCCGCTGCTCCGGATGACAAGGCCGTTGTTAAGGAAGTTAAGCCTGAACCGGTGGTGTTGGTGTCCGAGGATATCACCAACAAGGAAGAAAAGAAAATAGCGGAGGCGGAGAAAAAGTCGGAAGAAAAAGAAATAAAAAAGGACCCACCTTCGGTTGTAAAGGAGATCCGCAGACCCCAGGCGGAAGGACAGGGATATTTTAAAAATCATTTTGAGCAGCAGGTTCGGACCAGTCCTGCGACAAAAGATGAAACGGTCACAGCCGGTATTTTCAAAACCACCAGCGGCTGGGAAGATGCGAAATATTACCTGCTGATGGATAAGGTTCAACCCGGCACCATTGTAAAAGTGATCAATCCATCTACCAATAAGGCGGTTTATGCGAAAGTGCTGGGAGAAATGGCCGGTATACGTCAGAACGAAGGTTACAATATCCGGATCAGCAATGCCGCCGCTTCGGCGCTGGAGATCACGGAACAGGATAAATTCATTGTGAAGGTGAACTACTGATCGTTTTCCGGTTGGTTGCTGAAACGATACCCCCGCAGGAAATCCTGGATACCCATTCTTTTCTTTCCCTCCAGTTGTACTTCCAGCAGGTGGATATAACCATTGTCGCAGGCGAATTTCAAAAAGGTCCTGCCATCCGTTTCATAATCCCCTTCAGTTACTTTTGGAAAGACGACCTCTTTTTCGCAGCGGAAGATCCGCAGCATTTTTTCATTCATGATCGTGAAGGCCGCGGGGTGGGGGCTGAGCCCCCGTACCAGGTTATAAATATTTTCCACCGGGTCACTCCAGTTGATGCGGCAGGTTTCCGTGCTGATCTTCGGGGCATGTTTCAAAACCGCAGCCGGTGACTGCGGTATCTCCTTCAGTGTCCCGTCCGCTATTCCCTTAATGGTCTTTACCAATAACCGGGCGCCGATGTCTTTCATCCTGTCATGCACTTCTCCTGCTGTTTCATTTTCCCCAATGGGAAAACGATCCTGCAACAGAATGTCCCCGGTATCAATTTCATGGTTTAGTTTAAATGTAGTGACGCCGGTTTCTTTTTCACCGTTGATTATCGCCCAGTTGATAGGAGCGGCACCGCGGTATTGCGGCAGCAGGCTTCCGTGGAGATTGATTGTTCCCAGCGGAGGCATGTTCCAGACATATTCAGGCAACATTCGGAAAGCAACCACTACCTGAAGATCGGCTTTCAGGTCCCTGAGTTCCTCCAGGAACGCGAGGCCCTTCAGTTTGTCAGGCTGAAGGATCCGCAGTTGGTGTTCAAGGGCATATTTCTTTACCGCACTTTCTGTCAGCTTCATGCCCCTTCCGGCCGGCTTATCCGGCGCCGTGATCACGGCTACGATAGTACAGCCTGCTTTGACCAGCGCATCAAGCGAAGCGACGGCAAATTCGGGGGTACCCATGAAAACGATACGAAGTGATTGAAGCGCTGGCATGACTGCGAAGATAAGTAAGGTTGAGTAGGTTGTCGTGCGATCAGTACCTGGTTTGGTAATTATTCACTCCTGCCAAAACCCGTATTTCCGATCCATAAGATCCTGGCGCCCTTTACACAGGAGAAATAGACATTACAGATTTTTGGCTTGCCTTCAATATCAGAAAAGGCCACCTGCCAGTTATTGGGTAATGAAAATTTACCGCCAGACTTCACGCTTTGAAACTTAATATTCCCGACAAAACCGCCTGCCACACCCAAATCCCATTTATACGTATTCCCGGGGGTGAATACAAAGGATTCGCTGGATGCATGTGTGTCGGCGCCTGCACTGGCCCCGGTGTAGGCGTTTACATATTGCTGCATCCCGGAAAAATCACTGGTCCATTTACCTTTCAGATCGGTAGCGGCCACGGCAAATTTGTTATACAAAGCCATATTCTCCATTTTTTCCCAACCGTAGGATGTTTCATGGTAAGCGCCAAATTCCTGCTCAAAGGCGTTTTTACTAGGTGTTATAAACTCCAGGTACCTGCCACTGCCGTTTGAATAATTCATTTTGAACAAAACAACGTGTACCGTTTTACCGGTAGCGTTTTCAACAGCGTCAGCCTCTGCAAATTCAACAGACTGCCAGCCGGTTATTGGTTTAAATGCAAAATTGTAAGCCGAACTGTATCTTGGTGCGACCAGTACATTCCAGGCATTTTTTAACCCGTCCATCAAAACGGAATTGTAGGCATCCGCTTTTTTATGGGGATAATGGATCAGCACCGTGGTACTGCCTTTGGTGACTTTTACCCAATCCTCCTGAACGGTACTGGTCCACCCATCGTCAAAATTGGTGGTAGTAAAAGCATACTCGCTGTTATTAGGCGGTGTTTGCGGTGCCGGCGTGACAGACCCTGTTTTAGAGACGGGACTCCCTGTATTTGGTTTACCCTCTGGTTTTGCAAGCGTTATAGATTCCAGGAATGTGGTCAGTTCTTTTTCAAATTCATTCGAATTAGTCAGAACGAGTAAGTTCACCATCTTTTCAAAACCGGTTGAAGTGACGAGCAGGGCGATGCCTTTCTGGCCCTCACTTTCGAATGGTGAATAACCGCTCAGCGCTTCCCATCCGTTCTCCTTCGCTGCCGGTTGCATTTCAGGTGCACCGGTGGTCTTCACCATTCCCTTCACCACCGTTTCCCAGGCCGCGTCGAAGTTTGTTTTGGCATCGGCTGATCCCGGCATGGATTTGAAAACGGTTACCAGGCAATAGGCCCCGTTTGCCGGGTTTTCTTTTGATAATTGCAATGCATTATCAGTGTTTTGCTTTTTCCAGCCAGGGGGCGAGTGGTAGGTTACCAGGTCAAAATTTCCCTTTTGGGCGCCTGCAGCCAGGGCCCAAATAAATAAACCGGGCAACAGGCAATATCTTTTTAAACTAATCACGGGTTATTTTAATATTGGTTATATAATATTTTTCGGTATCGCCATTACTTCCGATATGATAAAACCAAAACTGGTTGAAGCCTGTGCCGGCAGGAACCAGGTTTGGTTTGTCTATCAGTTTTTTATTATTCAGCAGCAACTGCAATTGGTCACCCGACCTTTTGATGGTTACTGATACCCGGTTCACCGGCTTATCATTGGAGAATTGATACGCTTCAGCATCATTGAAAGATTTGCCTGCCGGAGATTCGGTATTCAGCTGGGCGGAACCATCCCTGCCATCAAACCCGGGGCGGAGCCGGAGCTGGATGGAAGCGCCCTTTTTGCCATCTGCTTTTTCATCCGCAATCCAAAATTCCAGGGCTTTGGCTCCCCAGGTAAACCCTTTGGGTACGGCAACATCAAACGACACTGTAAAATCCTGGGGGAATGTTTTCTTGAAATTATTGGGTTTCATCGTGTGCCCTTTAATAACTGCCCAGTTTTCGTTTTCACCTGAAAGCTTCTCCACACTTACCTTTTGTGCGTCACTGTTATTGCCGGCAGTCCAGTTAACCGGCGGCTTTCCCGGAGGGGTATTGGAAAAGTCCTCAAAATAGGTCACGGATGGATCGGTTTCCATTTTCCTGGCCGCATCGGATTTTTCAACTGCCATCACTTTTTCCTCAAAGACGGGCGACCGGAGCGTTTTATACGGTTTACCTCTTACTTTTTCCGGTTCAAACAGGAACTGGTACAGGTAGTCAAAATCAAAATTATGGATGATCGATTCATGCATATGTTTAAAGACCGGGTTATTCATTTCGTCGCCATACCAGCTAACAACCACCCATTGGGGCCGGTCGGTTTTGCATAGGGCCTGCATCCCGGGGTCCACTTTCAATATCGGGAATGACCTGTCAAATTCGCCCCCTTCATTTACTTTCCGGCCGGTGAACATATCAGAGCCATTACCCAGGTCAGTTATCGAATAACCGCCATATTTTGTATAGGCATTTTCATTCAGCCGGTTGTTGTATTTTTCCCGGGTTTGCCGGAGGGTGGCTTTTGCCTTGTCAAATTTTTCGATCAGCTGGTTGGTAAAAAAGTCCCTGTCACGCGGACTGGAAGGATATTTTTCCGCTATGATCTTTTTTTCTTCGGCTAACTTAACAGGCAGCGCATCTTCGGCTGCCTGTAATGCTTCGCCGATCGTAACATTCAAAAATGGGGATTTATTGTTTTTGCTGAGGATCACTTTATTCATCCTGAATGTATTGTTATAGCCGGGGATATTGTAAAGTATATATTTACTGAGTACCGGGTGACCCGACAGGTCATACATTTTTTTACGTTTGGCTTCCTCTGAATTGGGTTGTTCCCGGATCACCTGTTCATCGTAACCGGGAATGGTAAAAAGGCAAACTTTATCAGTGTTAAGATCTCCCAGCCGGTAGTCGAGCGGGATCTCATTCGCAGTTATGGTCCAGCCATACCCCAGGTTGTTTTCCGGTGTCCATTTGCCGTTTACTTTTTTCAGGAATATGTAGGTCCTGGCATTGGCGCCATAACTGTGCGGCACCGCCGCATTGTATTTTTCATGGTACAGATTTTTTTTAGGGGTAACATATTTGATGATATCCCCCAATCCCCCTTTTGGGGTATAGCTTGCCTGCATCCAGTTGGCAAAGGAGTCAATCAGTGAAAGCTGGGCGATGGAATAGTTTTTCTCATCTACCTGTAAAGGTTTCGCTGCACCTTTGAAATGGTAGATCTTGATCCAGCCGAGATACTGGTCTTCGTAATCTTTCTGTGAAATACCGGCGGTTGATACCAGGAGTATGGCGGAGAAGAGAAGTAGTTTTTTCATTTTTAATAGTTAGCTGCTAAGAATAAGGGGTATCGTTCACGATCCTGTTCATCAGTTAAATAATCCTTTTTGTACGGTAAATGTACCTGGAGCCTGTACGCCACTGCTTATGGAAGGCTGAAGCCCGAAATCAGGCAGGTTGATCATTTCATCCGCCTGGACCTTCATTTTTTCCCAGTATTTTTTTATTTGTTCCGAGGATTTGATCATGGTGCAATCCCCGGTCATCATATCTTTCAGCAGTTTGCGGGCCCGTTCACTTTTCTTCGCCTTTTCTTCCAGTTCTTTTTTCAGCCGCTCTGCATTCTGGGCAGCCTCTTTCTTCCCTCTTTCAATCTTTAAGCGTAAATAATCCTCCCACCATTTCATACTGGCCTCGTCCCTTTTCTTCCGTTCAGCTATTGCATCCTGGATCTTTTTATCCTGCATTTCCTTCCAGGTTTCCCAGAATTTCCGACTGCCTTCTTCCCGGATCCGGTCGGCTTCGAGGAGGTCTAACAGTTCCCCCCTGATCTTTGATGCGGCCGCTTCAAAAGGATCCCCTCCCGGTACATATTCACGGGGGATTTTGAAGTAGTTGGATAAGTGTTCGTTGTAGCGCTGCATGAGTTCAACCAGTTGTTTGCCGGTACTCATTGACGGACCCGGGATGGACGGTGCCAGGCTTCCTTCGCTTGAACTGAAGTAAGGTTCTGCCCCGGGTTCAGCCACGGATAAATGATCAATGCCATAGGAGAGACTGTGATTAGGTATCGGTGCGGGATGTTCCGATTTCATTCCATAAATATTATCATCAAAATTCTTCGAAGCAGCGGCCAGCTGCATCCATTCATTGCCCATGGGTATGCTCACCACAGCCGGGCAGGTGAAATTGGGGATCCTGGGTTCATCGATCTTTTTTGGATCCGGATCAGGCGGAGCCTTGCAATGAGGCGCCCGAACAATCTGGTGCCTGTTCGCCAATTCGTATAACTCCGCCAGAAATGCTGCAGATTGGATATCCTGCAGGAGAATGATATTTTTTACATTACCGGCCATATACCAGTTCCACGTAATAAGGGCATTCAGCCATTGGCGGAACTCTTCGGCTTTCTCGGTATAAAACCGATGCACCATCGGATTCACTGACGACATCAGGTCATTCGCCGCCTGGTCATAGGGCCTGCAATCACTTCCATCCAGTTTTCGGGTGATATTATCATGTACATCCCGGTAGTAACTGATCTTGGTATCCAGTTTTATTGCTTCCTCCGTGAACTGCCCCATCCACTTTAGTTTATACTGAGCAAGCATGCCATCCACCATTGTAGCGGGTTTACTCATGAAACTCAGTCCTTTTAAAGTGTCTTTTGCCAATTGCTTGTCAAACTCTTCTTCGCCTTGTTCTGCCAGGTTATCCAGGTCTTTTCCCGCTTCATCGGCCATGGCATTTACTTTTTCCTTCAGCGAATCCACCATTTTTTCGTATCCCTTCTTGGTGGCATAGTTTTCGGAATACATACTGACATCGGGTGTAAGCAGGGGTGGCTTAATCCAATGTTTCGGGAAATATTCGTAAATGGTGATGTTTTGTTTTATTTTTTCAAAATCCAGTTTATCAGAATAATCTTTTCCCCCATTATTGTTCTTCAACAGGCGGTCGGTAAAAGGGGTTTGATTATTCTCAAACACTTCGGCATAATCCTTTGCAGCTTTAACAGGGTCTCCTTTCAGTTCCTTGATCAGCCCGCTGCAGGTCTTTGATTCGGGATGGTAGGGATTGGCCATCAGGGCAAAATTGAAATACCGGTTGGCACTGTCGGTTTCACCCAGTCCCAGCCAGGCCTGTCCCAGGTTATTGAGTATGGTACTGTTAATGGGCTGATCGTTGAGCAGTTTTCGCAAAACCGGGATGGCCTGTTCGGGATAGCCATAACTGGTAAGCAGGGCCGACATATTGTTTTGCCAGTTTGGGTTGGCCGGATCAGCCTGCACGGCTTTCATACTTAATGCCATCGCGGCCTGGGGATGACCCTGCAGCATAGCCAGTACTGCGGCGCCACCGATATCCGCAGCCTTTGGTGTTTGTGCAATGATCTTTTTCACCAGGGCCATTTCAGCAGCATTGCCCTTTGCCATCAGTTTATTGTACAACACAGCAGCATAACCGTTGACCTCACCGCCGGTCAATACTTTTTTGGGAACAGTGCTGATCCGCAACGCATCTCTTTTCGGCACCAGGACTTTGTTGCTGGTAAATTCCGGGTAATCGGCCACCGTTGCGTTATGTTCCGCCAGGGCAGGCATCACGTCTTTCATGAGTTTCTTCATCTCTTCCTGTTCTTCCTTGCTCATTCCTTCAGCCTTCATGGCATCTTCGAGCAATTTGTTCATATCCGGTTGGGACGTGGGTGGTTTTGAGGCTGGTTTTTTGTCGGGTTGCGCAAAAACAATTGAAGAAACAAAGAGTAAAGCAGGTATTAGAAGAAGTTTTTTCATCATTTCTATTTTACGAGTAAGTATCGGGAAAATGGTTTGGCCGGGACTTAAAATATTTTGCCGGGGCATTTTATCAGCTTTGTTTAATTGATTTAACAACTGCTCATTCCGCCTGGCGTTAACCTCTTTCATTCAATCCTGTTTGGCCGTTGGCGTTTGTAAGAGGGTGTGAGACAAAGGCCGGTATCATTTATTTTCATGTTTTACTGTACTCTTGAAGATAATTCAATTTTTTTTTTGTAAAAGCACAGGTGGCGGGTAAGTAAATACCCATAGCGATTCTTTTGGGCCAAAGCACCTGCGGATGTGAACGGTTGTATGAAAATCAAATTCATTTTTTTTAATAAATTATTAATGCGTATGTACAAAAACGGAAGTAGCCTCCGAAATGTTGCCATTTCCAAGATTTACGGCTACACCATTTTTCCAAAGTGTAGCAACCGGGGTTGGCCCGTTATATTCTACGCCGGCCGCATATACATCCTTTCCCGATACAAAAACGGAATAGGCATAAGCAGAAGTACTGCCGCCGGTTAATGCGGTAGCTACTCCATTTTTCCAAATCGTGGCCCGTGAGCCCGTTGTAGTTTGTTCATACCCTGCTGCATATACATCAGCGCCTGAAACAAATACTGATTTTGCGGCCGCATCAAAACTGCCATCGGTAAGGTTTATCGCTACCCCGTTTTTCCATATTTTGGCAACGTAAAAAGAGGCTGCGTTTCTCTCATATCCGGCTGCATATACATCCTGCCCGGAAACAGTAATTGCATTTGCCTCGGCAGCATATGTGCCACTGGTAAGATTTGACGCGACACCGTTTTTCCATACGGTGGCGATCCCTCTTGAAACCGTATAATCCGTGCCGGCTACATATACATCGGAACCCGAAATGGATACGGAGTTTGCTACCGCATCTTTTGTCCCATCCGTCAGATTGGTGGCCACGCCGTTTTTCCAGATTTTCGCAATACCATACGATCCGGTTCTTTCCGTTCCGGCTACATATACATCCTGCCCCGAAACAAAAATTGAATTTGCCTGAATACTGAGACTGCCGCTGGTAAGGTTGACGGCCACGCCGTTTTTCCAGATTTTGGCAAAACGGCCTGTTGCATTATATTCTGTTCCTGTCACATACACATCCTGCCCTGAAACAAAGACGGATCTCGGTTGCATACCCGGATTGCCATTCGAAAGGCTTGTGGCCACCCCGTTTTTCCAGATTTTAGCTTCATATATAGTTCCGTTGTGTTCAGTACCGGCTACATAAACATCTGTAGTTACAACCGGGGGGGCTGTTTCCTTATCTTTATTACAGGCTGCAATGG
>JBGATE010000113.1:0-9164 GCA_044229375.1 Chitinophagaceae bacterium | reverse complement strand
AAAAGGTACAATGAGGACGCCAGGGGCGATTCTAATTTTGCACATACTGAACTTTAATGTGTAATATCAGGTGTAAATTATCGAAAAAGCCTTGCGACGGAAAAGGAAATCCTGCTCTTTGGGACACACTTGTGCCTTGTACCTTGTACCTTGTGCCTTGTACCTTGTACCTTGTACCTTGTACCTTTGTGTTTGTTTCACATACATTTCAATACAATGAAAGGGATTTATAGCCTGCTGTTGATTACATGGCTGCTGATACCGTTTTTCTCGGTTGCCCAGTACCCGGAAGAACGGATCCATATTCAGACAGACAGGGAATATTATGCCAAAGGCGAGACGATACATTTCAAAGCGTTTATTGTTACCGGTGATTCGGTAACCGAAAGCAGCAATGTATTTGTGGAGCTATGGGATACGGCCTTCAGGAAGATTGCTGAAATCTGTTTGCCTGTTATTGATGCCACATCCTGCGGGTCGGTAGGAATACCGGGAGATACAAGATCCAACCCCGTTTTTTTACGGGCCTATACGGACGTCACCGGCATGCAGGGTGTTCCTTTTCAATTTGTAAAACCAGTATACAGCAAAGATCCGGGAATCGCAACGGAGACAGTTTCCGCTCCCGTTTTTTTCCCGGAAGGTGGCAGGCTTGTGTATAATGCAGTTAATTATGTAACATTCAAATCGCCGGAAAATTTTAAAGGTTCGATCAGGAACAACAGGGGCGAGCGAGTGACGGACGCTGAGCCAAATCAGTATGGACTGGGCGTTTTTAGCTTTCGCCCTGTTCCGGGTGAGCGCTATTTCTGTCATTGGCGATCCAATGAGAGGGATATGGTTACGGCACTCCCGGTGCCGTTTGAAAATGGAATAGCACTGCATGTCAGCCAGTCAGAAGATACCCTTTTTTTCGACCTGGATAACGGAGGGAACAAGAACCTGCGAATCCTGAATCCCAAAGTACAGTTGCTGATCAATAACGAAGTGGCTTACGTGGTTGTTCTGAATATGACCTCGAAGGAGAGATTCAGTTATTTTATCCCCCTGGTGGAATTCGGACCGGGGATGGCAGAAGTTCGGGTGCTTGACAGCGAAGAACAGGTCCTGGCAATCCGGCCTGTATTCATTGCAAGGAAAATGATAACATCCCATGTGGAATTGGATACGGTGAAAAAGGATTTCAGTAAAAGAGGTGAAAATATCATCCGGTTGGATCTTCATGATACACTTCTTAAATATATGTCTGTGAGTATCACGGATGCCTCTTTTGATAACCGGCCTGGTGACAGAACGGGTTTACTTTCCGCATTTTTACCTGCATCATTATCATCCATACCACCAGTAAATGCGGAAGGGCGTTTCAATGGGATGCTTGACCTTGCCGTGCAGACGACCTCCGGCATACAGAAAAGGGGTGATGTGGAGAATACAACCGTAAGAGCCACTCCCGAAAGACAACTTAAGTTAAGTGGAGTGGTGAAGAGGGGCAAAAAGCCTTATGCGAATAAAGAGGTGCTGGTGGGTGCACGCTCCCCCTATACGGGAAAGGAATTGTATAAGGTGTTCACGGATGACCAGGGAAGGTTTGAGCTGGATGGGGTCATCTTTTACGGAGAAACTTTTGTTCATTGCCGGCGACCGGGGAATGCAGATGATGAATTATCGGCTGATTTTTTTCTGAGACGTCCTTCACCCAATACAAATATTGCGTTTTTTGAAGAATTCAAACAACTGGCAGTCGCTTCTCTGCAATCATACAGGCGGCCGGAGGCTGGCGCAGAAACGATTCCCGGCGAAATGCTGTGGAAGGATACCCTCATTTCGGCCGATTCGGCAATTGTACTGGAAGAAGTGGTGGTACATGCTGATAACAGCCTGCTGGCACGAAGGAGGTTGGAGGAACTGGAGAAGAAATATATTGACGGAACAGGATTCAGCGGGTATTTTGCCACCGGGGAAACACTGGATGTGATGAACGATCCCAGGGCACCCAAATATTTCGATCTCTTTAGTTATATCGGTCAAAATATGCGCGGTATAACCCTGACCTTCAGAAATGGCAGGAAGGAGCTGCTTACGTTCGGAAGAGGAATAGTTACAGTCTTTTACCTGAAGAATTTGAGAATTGACAGGGACATGGCCGATAATATCCGGCCGGATGAGGTTGCCCTGGTAAAATTCGTTCCCATGCTCGCAACTGAGAAGGGCTTCCCCCCCGCAATAGCGATATACTTGAAAAAACCGGGTGACGAGGGTTATTGGGAAAAAGACAGGTACCAGCTCCGGGAACAAACGGTTACCGGGTATACTGTGCCCAGGGATTTCCGGGTACAGGATTACAGTCAAAACGAGAGAAAGGTAGTTTTAGATGCAAGGAAAACCTTGTTATGGCAGCCCTATACCGTGGTGGACCGGGGCGTGGCGGAGATCAAATTTTATAATAATGACCATGCCAAAAAGATAAGGATACGGGCGGAAGGCATTTCATCAGACGGCAATATTGTTTATTTCGAAAGCGTCCTCGAATAGCGCTGAGATGCTGTTTCTTCCCGGGGATAATCCGATTTAGCACTATTTTGCAAGCTTATGGCCTCTTTGTCATTTCAACTTAACCACCAGGATCCGGGTTCCAAAGCAAGGGCAGGTATGATCAGCACCGACCACGGTGAAATACATACTCCCATTTTCATGCCCGTTGGTACCGCAGGGAGTGTAAAGGCGGTTACCCAGCAGCAATTGCTGAATGATGTAAAGGCGCAGATCATCCTGGGTAATACCTATCACCTTTACCTGCGACCCGGACTGGAAGTGCTGGAAAAAGCGGGTGGTTTACATAAGTTCAACGGATGGCATAAGCCGATCCTTACCGACAGCGTGGGTTACCAGGTCTTCTCCCTTTCGGGCACAAGGAAGATCAAAGAAGAGGGAGTGACCTTCCAGTCGCATATTGACGGCAGTAAACATTTGTTCAGTCCCGAATATGTGATGGATATTCAAAGAACCATCGGCGGCGATATCATCATGGCCTTTGATGAATGTCCGCCGGGCGGGAGCGACCGGAAATATGCGCAAAAAAGCATGGAGCTCACCCACCGCTGGCTCGACCGCTGTATCGATCATTTTGACAAGGGAGAAAATAAATACGGGTACACCCAAAACCTGTTTCCCATTGTGCAGGGCGGCACATTTAAGGACCTGCGGAAAGAATCCTGTGAATACATCCGATCCAAAAATGCAACGGGCAATGCCATTGGCGGATTAAGCGTGGGCGAGCCCGAACCGGTGATGTACGAGATCTGCGACTGGTGCTGCGACCACCTGCCGGCCGATCGTCCCCGTTACCTGATGGGCGTTGGAACGCCCTGGAACATCCTCGAATGCATCAGTATGGGGATCGATATGTTTGACTGTGTGATGCCCACCCGCAACGGGAGAAATGCCATGCTATTCACCAGCAACGGCGTAATCAATATCGATAATAAAAAATGGGAATATGATTTTTCACCACTTGATGAAGGGTTTGATTGCGAAGTGAGCCATTATTACTCCAAAGCTTATTTACGGCACCTGATGAAGGCAAAGGAATTCCTCGGGTACACGATTGCCAGTATTCACAACCTCGCTTTTTACATCTGGCTGGTAACGGAAGCCCGGAAACATATTGTGGCCGGTGATTTTGCAGCATGGAAAGGGGAAATGGTTGTTCGGCTGCAAAAACGGATATGAATCAAATAATATCCGTTTTCATCAGTCACATCCGTGTGCTGTTAAAATTTTGAGCTTAATGGGAGCCTGGAACTTTTACCCTCACCTCACATCTTCCTTTGGAAACAGCTTCTTGAAATAATAATGATAGGTACTGGTGGACCCGTCATACACCGGGAAAGCATTCACCATGGTCCAGCCCTGCGAACCCATATAGTTCAGGGCATCGGTCACAGTGTTGAATTTTTTCAGTTTGCCGGTCTCTTCGTCCCTTAAGCGGTTATCCCGGAAGAACTTTCTTTCATCGCCGAAGTCCACATCAATGTTCACTTTGCTGGAGAGAAGTTTGTTAAAAGCGATCACCCTGCAGTATTGTTCCACCCGGGTGCTGTCCTGGGCAAAGCTGCTATAGGAAACGAAAAGCAGGGCCAGGAACATGATCTTTTTCATAACGATTGTTTTTTTGGTTTACGTTCCCTGCAAAAATCCGTAAGAAAACCCGGAACGGATGCTGATGAAATGTTAATACCGGGAGACAAAGACCCTATATTTCGCCTTTCTTTACAGGATAATTCTTTTCCTTTGCAGCCAATGCTGAAGCTGGACCGCTACATACTCAAAAAACTCCTCGTCACCTTTTTCTTCTGCCTGCTGCTGTTCACGGTGATAGCCGTAGCGGTCGACAGCAGTGAGAAGGCCGATGATTTTGTAAAGGCCAAACTCGGCACCATGGGGATCATTAAGAACTATTACCTGGGGTTCGTGCCCTGGATCTGGAGCCTGCTTTTCCCGCTTTTTGTATTCATCGCCGTGATATTTTTCACCAGCCGCCTGGCCACCCGTTCCGAGATCATTGCCATCCTGGCCAGCGGTATTAGTTATAACCGCTTTCTGCGGCCCTATCTTATCGGGGGTTTATTATTGGGGGCCCTCCTGTGGGTGGGTAGCCGTTACTGGATCCCCAGGGCCAATTCTATCCGCAGCAATTTCCAGAGCAAGTATATCGACAAGAACGATCCCAGTAAAAATTACTCTTTTGGCTATAACAATTACTACCTGCGCATCGATAGCAATACCTTTATCGGCCTGAAGGACTTTGACACCAGCAGCAGATCCGCCCGGACCTTTTTCATGGAAAAAGTTAAGGATAATAAGGTTTTCTATAACCTTCGGGCGGAAACGATCAAATGGGACACGGCAGTCAAAAAATGGCAGTTGCTCAATGCCGCCGAACGTTATATCGACAGCATGGGAGAGCGGGTGGCCTATCTGCCAACACTCAGCATCAGCATCTCCCTGAAGCCCGATGAATTACGCAAGGATTATTACCTGAAGGACAAGCTCACCACCCCCGAGCTGGTTGAATTCATCCGCCGGGAAGAAGGACGAGGGACGGAGGGACTGAACACCCTGAAAGTGGAACGCTACCGTCGCACGGCCACTCCAACGGCCGTTCTCCTGCTCACGCTCATCGGGGCCGTGATCGCCAGCCGTAAGACCCGCGGCGGAAGCGGCATGCACCTCGCCATGGGTATCGTCATTGCAGCCCTGTTCATTTTATCCGATCGTTTCTCCACCGTATTCGCCACCAAAGGTAATTTTCCTCCCTTACTGGCCGCCTGGCTGCCGAATATTGTTTTTGCCGGAGTGGCATATTGGATGTATCGGAAAACCCCGAAATAGTCAGGAGTCAGGAGTTAGGAGTCAGGAGTCGGTTCTCACTATTGCAAAAATTTCCCACAGGGTGCGAAGCAGGGTTTTTCACCTACCATAATTCAAACAATTTTAAAAAAAAGCACAGGAAATTTCGGAGGCTTGCCGTTCATTATGGTTTATCAGGATATTTAGAAATATCTCTTGTTTTTTGAATCCTCCAACTTTAGCAGCGGCTCCCAACTCCTGTCATATCATAAAACATTCCTCACAATTTCTTTCTCCAACAAGGGGCTTTTGCGTAATTTTGAGGTCCTCTCAAAAGACTATTTTAACCAGTAAAAAGGCGTTATGGGTATCATTAAAGACAGGTTCAAAGCCAGATCTGAAAAGATGGCGGCAGAGATCAGGGACATCCTCAAAGAACATGGTAATAAAGTGATCGGTGAAGTGCAGTTATCACAGGTGTACCAGGGTATGCGTGGTATCACCGGCCTTATCACAGAAACCTCCCTGCTCGACGCGCAGGATGGTATCCGTTTCCGGGGTTATTCCATTCCTGAACTGCGGGAGAAACTGGCCCATGCTCCCGGTGGGTCCGAACCATTGCCTGAAGGATTATTCTATTTAATGCTGGTGGGAGAACTGCCTTCCGAGGATGACGTGCACCATATCACTTCCGTTTGGCAAAGAAGGAGCCATGTGCCTACGCATGTGTTCAACTCCATTGAAGCCCTGCCCATCAACTCGCACCCAATGACGCAGTTCGTGACCGCGGTGATGGCGCTGCAGACCGAAAGCCAGTTCGCCAAAAAATACGCGGCCGGGATGAATAAAAAAGATTACTGGGAAGTCGTTTTCGATGATACGATGGACCTGATCGCGCGTCTGCCCCGCGTGGCGGCATATATCTACCGTCGCAAGTACAAGGGTGGTGATCATATTCAGCCCAATGGTTTGCTGGACTGGGCCGGTAACCTCGCCCATATGATGGGTTTCGAGGATGAAAGTTTCAAGGAACTGATGCGTTTATACATGACTATCCACGCCGATCATGAAGGCGGCAACGTTTCGGCGCATACAACACATCTCGTTGGCTCCGCGCTGGCCGATCCTTACCTGAGCTATGCTTCCGGAATGAACGGCCTGGCGGGTCCCCTGCACGGATTGGCCAACCAGGAAGTGATCAAGTGGATCTTCGAAATGCAGGAAGAACTGAAAACGGATCTTCCCTCCAAAGAGCAGATCGCGGAGTATGTAAAGAAAACCCTGAGCGAAGGAAAAGTGGTGCCGGGTTATGGTCACGCCGTGCTGCGCAAAACCGATCCCCGCTTTACGGCACAAATGGAATTCGGCAAGAAGCATATGCCCGATGATCCGCTGGTGCAAACCGTCTGGAATATATATGAGACCGTTCCCCCGATCCTGCAATCACTTGGAAAGATCAAGAACCCCTGGCCCAATGTGGATGCCCATAGCGGCGCCCTTTTGGTGCATTATGGTATGAAGGAGTTTGAATTCTACACCGTGCTTTTTGCCGTTAGCCGCGCATTGGGCGTTCTCGCCAGTCTCTGCTGGGACCGTGCCCTGGGATTCCCGCTGGAGAGACCGAAGTCGGTAACAACGGACCTGGTGAAGTTGTGGCTGGAGGGGAAGGATAATATTTGGGGAGAGTAGCCACAGGGCATGCCCTATGGATAAAGTGGAAAGAAAATATTTAGGGAGAGTAGCCACAGGGCATACCATACCCTGTGGTAATTCCTTTAGCGCATGCGGGCGACCAATACTAATTAGCAATTAAATAAATAAGTACAAACTCCCTTCTTTTAAGGGAGTTTGTCTTTTATGCGCAATTTGTCACTTTGATTTACCTGGCCTTATGCACTTCCAGTTCAATTTCGATCATGAACTCGGGCAGGGCCAGTTCCTTTACGCCGAGCCAGGAGCCTGTCGGGAATTGTTTGGTGTAAATGGAATTGCGGTACCCCGATTGTTTCAGGAATTCGGGCATATTGGTTGTAAATACATTTTCCACCACCACATCGTCAAACGTACAGCCGTAATGGTTTAATACCTTATCCAGGTCGGCATAACAATTCTTCATCTGTTGCAGCAGGTCGCCTTTTGCCGTGGGGTTACCGGCATCGTCCATACTCACCGCACCGGAGACCTTTATATCGTCCCCGATCCTTACGGCATGGGTATAACCATAGGCTTTTTCCGTTGCTGGCCGGAGGCTGAAGTATTCCGGCTTTTCCGGTTGCGGGGCTGCGGTTTCTTTCTCTGTGGCGGTTTTGGATCTGTCGTTACTGTTGCAACCGGTGAGGAAAAGAAAACCCAAAAGGAGGGCAGGAAGGAAGGAGGCGGTCTTTCTCATAAAAGTAATTGGTTTGGTGGTTTAAAAATGATGCATACGTGCAACACAGGTTATTCTTTGCAGTCGTTCGGATCTTTTACCCGGGGAAGATAGTCCAATTTAGAATGATTAGATGCCTTATGGCTAACTGAAATTGTGGGCTCATTCACTGATCCTTATTGTCATGGTGGTCTTGGGTATCCCATTCCGCCCAGTTCATTTTCCTGGCTACGCCCGATCACAATATTGATGTCCCTGTTCCTCTTTAAGTCGGCGCAGCAGGGCATCCGTTCGCCAATCGCCGCTACCGTCACCTGCGGACCCGTCTACCGGGCCTCCATTGCATACAACTCAAGATGTACAAAAGTGTTGATGCACCGAACTTTCGCAAATACAACTCAGGAAAAACCGTCAAATAAAAAACTCCCCGTTGCCGGAGAGCTTTATATTTCAATGGGCCAGTAAAAACTTAAAAAATCCTTTGTAACTGTATTTTTTCCGTTCACTTCACCGCCAGTTCCGAATACTGTTTGCTGATCTTATCGATAATATAACCGCTGATCCAACCTACATAGGCATAGCGCGGGAAGATGAATTTTTTGTTGGGGTTGACCGTATTCACCTGCTGGATCAGTTCGTCGAGCCAGATGGAGCCGGCCAGCAGGGCTTTCTGGTCATAGGTATTAACCACTTTCTTGATATTGGCGTAAGATGCCGCGGCATCTTCGGGATTCATTTGTTTACGCAGGTCGGGTTTGATGAGGTCGTCATAAGCCGTATACACCAGTTCGCGGAAAGCGGTGATATCCTGAGGCGAAAGCTCCACATGGTTCTGGCGGATCAGTTCGGGATGCATCAGCGAAGCAATGGCCCAAACGATCCCGCCGGAGAGATAGACCACATCGCGGGACTTAAAATCCCTTTTGTCCGTAAACTGGTAAACCATCACCCGCCCCAGGCTGTCGTGCATTACTTTTTCCGCGATGCGGCGATAGGTTTCCAGGTCAAGATTGCCGGTAGCATGGGCTTCCACCAACCGCTGGAAGGATTTTGTGCCCAGGGGGAAATTAACAGGGATAAATGTCCTGCCTGCATTGATATATCCGCCCTTGGTGTTGCCACTGCCCACATCGAGCTGGTTGGCGGTCAAACGGTTCATCTGCGGTACAATACCTTTAAAACTCAGCTGTGATTCTTCATCCACGGTTACGTACCTGATCTTTATTTTGGGATCGAGATCCCTGGGCCGAACGATATTGGCGAAATACTCCGTTTTGTTGTACTTGTCCAGGTCCTGTTTCAAGCCGCTGCTGATCAACGGTACGCGGGTGCTGGTAGGCGGCGACGTGATCACCGCGATCGATGGCACGCCCATCGCCACCTTTGACGACCTGCAAACCTTTATGCAGACCGCCAAGCCTGGTCAGCAGGTCAAGCTGACCATCCT
>JBGATE010000112.1:0-9184 GCA_044229375.1 Chitinophagaceae bacterium | reverse complement strand
CAAAACTCTCAGGAGCTTTTCGCTGAATCCGGCGAACCAACTGCCGACACTCTTTATCCGCATTATCTGTCACCGAACAGGTATTGATAACATATACATCTGCCAGGTCATCAAACTCTTTTTTCTCAAATCCTTCGTTTTCCAGCAGGCGGGAAAGGGAGGAGGTTTCGGAGAAATTGAGTTTACAACCCAGTGTATGAAATGCAACTGTCCTGGATTCCGGCATGTTAAGCAGCAGCCTGTTTTATGATCCGGGTAAAGACGGATCAACAGGCGGACGGCAAAGTTAATTGAATGAAGGAAGCCGGCAAAAAGGAGGTATTTCCAGGAGCATTTTATGATGAAATTTCCAGTACAATTTGAATGAACCACATAAGAAAACACATTCACTGCTGTAACTTTTCTATTTTTATACAAATCCCGGGTAATGAATAAAAAATGGGCACCCTATATCCTGATCCTGCTGATGCTGGTCGCCATCGTTGTGATCCGGCAGTTAAAAAAAGGCAATGATCCGGCACCCAGGCCAAAAGTGACCAATACGGACAAGCCCAAGGACCCGGCCGCTAACCCGTCGGACCGTGACAGGGGTTTTGACCGGCGCATTTCTTACCTGGAGTATAGTAAGCATGCCAATTGCCGGATGCAATGCCGCAAAATTTCAAAGGCTGAGGTGGAAGAGATCATGCGGGACGGAAAGATCAATTATAATAAAAGTGACATTCGGAATGCCCGTTGTCCCCGTTATGCCGTAGAAGGGATTACCCGGGATGACCAGCGGGTAAGGATCGTTTTCGCGCAATGCAATGAAAAGACGGTGGTGGTAACAGTGATCGACCTGGAAACGGATTATGCCTGCGATTGTCCGGGTGATGATGATCAATATAAAAACCGCAACTGATGAAGGTTCTACTGCGACCCTTTCAATGGATCTTCAGCATCTATGCTCTCCTCACGTTCGTGGCCATCATGTTGCTGATCTTCCCTTTTGCCATCATGGCATCTTTTTTCGGCCGGATAAAGGGTGGTAACGCCATCTTTCGGCTCTGTATGCTTTGGGCCGACCTGTGGTTCCCGTTGATAGGTATTTGGCATAAAAAGATCTATGAAGCGCCGCATGATAAAAAAAGATCCTACATTTTCCTCAGTAATCATATTTCCTATCTCGATGCGGCGATCATACCCAAAGCCTACCGGCAGCCCGTACGACCCCTTGGTAAAGTGGAAATGAGCAATGTGCCGGTCTTTGGTTTTATTTACCGCAACGCGATCGTAACAGTCGACCGGAGCAGTCCTGCCAACCGGGCCAGCAGCGTACGGATATTGAAATCCCTGATCAGTAAGGGGATCTCCGTGCTGGTATTCCCGGAAGGAACCTTCAACATGGGCACCACGCCGCTGAAGAATTTTTATGACGGGGCATTCCGGGTGGCCATCGAGACCCAGACCCCGATCAAACCGGTACTTTTCCTGGATGCCTACCGGCGTATGCATTACCGGAGTCTTTTTTCGGTTACCCCGGGACGGAGCAGGATACTTTACCTTAATGAAATTCCGGTGGAAGGATACACACTGGCGGATGTGGGAAGACTGAAGGA
This sequence comes from Chitinophagaceae bacterium, assembly GCA_044229375.1. Taxonomy (GTDB): domain Bacteria; phylum Bacteroidota; class Bacteroidia; order Chitinophagales; family Chitinophagaceae; genus JJ008. The sequence goes on along the minus strand of JBGATE010000112.1, from coordinate 7,586 downwards.
TGAAGTGTATGCGATCATGGAAAAGAAACTGATCGAGTATGACGCCGCGTGGAGAAAAAACCCAGCGAAATCTCCCCCGAAGGAGAGACTTTAGACCCTGTTATGGTTAGATTTGCTCCTGTATGCGGGAGGAAAGAGTCGATATAAATGCAACCGGCTCCCCCTTAGGGGATGGGGGCCGTTCGGGAGGCTATGCCGAAGTAATCATACCCGCCGCCTTACCCAGGAATTACACGTGGTCAGTACCTGAACACCTGCTTGAGTCGGTAAAACCCGGCTGCCGCGTGGAAGTGAACCTGGGCAAGAGCAAGAAATACGCGGGGGTGGTAAAAAGATTACTGGCGGACAAACCGGAATTCATCGAAACAAAGGATATCCTGAATGTCCTCGACATCGAACCGGTCGTTTATGCGGAACAACTTCAGTTATGGGAATGGATCGCCTCTTATTATATGTGCAGCGAGGGAGAAGTGATGGCCGCGGCCCTGCCCGCTCATTTTAAACTCTCCAGTGAAACGATATTGGTATATAACGAAGAGTACGGAGATGATTTTTCCTCACTCGACCATGATGAATACATAGTGGGGGAGGCGCTGCTGCTGAAAAAGGAACTCCATCTTTCCGAAGTGCAGCAGTTGCTTGATTCACACAATGTATATCCCGTCATCAACCGCCTCATCCAAAAGAGGGTTTGTTTTGTTTGGGAGGCATTGAAGCAAACCTATACTCCCAAAAAGGAAACCTATGTTTTGCTGAACCCGGAATATGATAACGAGGAGAAATTATCCGGCCTGCTAAACAACTGGACGAGGGCCCCCCGGCAAATGGAACTGCTGCTGGCTTACCTGCATTTGATCAAAACGGAAGGGGAGGTGACCAAATCCTCCCTGCTCAAAAAATCAGGGGCTTCCGATGCACAATTGAAAGGTTTGACGGAAAAGAATATCCTGCGTATCGAGAAAAGGGTGGTGGACAGGATCAGGTATTTGCCCAGGAATGTCAGTATCGATTTCGAACTGACCGAAGGTCAACAAAAGGCATTCGGGCAGGTAAAAGAAAAGCTGAAGGAGAAACCGGTTTGCCTGCTGCACGGAGTCACTTCCAGCGGGAAGACCAATATCTATATCCGCCTGATCGAAGAATTTATCAGGCAGGGCAAGCAAGTACTCTACATGCTTCCGGAGATCGCGCTCACTTCGCAGGTGATCCGGCGTTTGCAAAAACATTTCGGGGGTTATATCGGTATTTATCATTCCAAATTCTCCCAGAATGAAAGGGTGGAGATCTGGAATAAGGTGAAGAACGCCGAGCTGAGTGTGATACTGGGTGCGAGATCATCTGTATTCCTGCCTTATCAAAATCTCGGGTTAGTGATCTGCGATGAGGAACACGATACTTCTTTCAAACAACAGGAGCCGGCACCCCGTTACAACGGGAGGGATGCGGCCATTTACCTGGCTTCCCTTTTCGGGGCAAAAACAATACTTGGCAGCGGTACGCCCTCGGTGGAGAGTTATTATAATGCCAGCACCGGTAAATACGGGCTGGTGGAGCTGCTGCAACGTTTCGGCGATCTGAAACTCCCCCCGATCGAAATGGTGGATACGCGAAAGATCATTCAGAAAGACAGATCCAAAGTGATGCTCTCACCCCAACTGGTGGAAGCGGTGCAGGAAGTGATGGCAAGAGGTAAGCAGGTGATATTGTTCCAGAACCGCCGGGGATATTCGCCTTACCAGGTCTGCAGTGTTTGTGGCTGGATACCCCAGTGCAAGTACTGTGATGTTTCACTCACGTTTCATAAATTAAGCAATAAGCTGATCTGTCATTATTGCGGTACCAACTACCCTCCCGTGCATAGTTGCGCGGCTTGCGGAAGCGACAAATTCGTGCAGCGGAACTTTGGCACCGAAAAAATCGAAGAACAGTTGCAGGAAACATTTCCCGACGCGAAAGTGGCGAGAATGGATATCGATACGGTGAGGGGAAAGAACGCGCATGATGTGCTGATCCAGCAATTTGAACAGAAGCGGATCGATATCCTGGTGGGTACCCAAATGGTGGTAAAGGGACTTGATTTTGATAATGTGGACCTGGTAGGTATCCTGGATGCTGATGGTTTGTTGCATTTTGCCGATTTCCGGGTGAATGAAAGGGCTTTTCAATTGATGGAACAGGTGAGTGGCCGCGCCGGCCGGAAAGAAGAAACCGGGAAGGTGCTGGTACAGACCTCGCAACCACAGCATCCCGTGTTGCAGATCGTGCAGCAACATGACTTCAAAGCGTTGTTTGCGGAAGAGCTTAAAAAGCGTAAAGAATTCTCCTACCCGCCCTTCACCCGGATCATTCATCTTACATTTAAGCATAAGATAAAAGAAGTGGTGGAGAGGGCATCGCATTTCTATACCGAAGCCCTGAAACCCAGTTACGGGAATTATATCGTTGGTCCCGCAGAACCGGTCATCGGCCGTATCAGGAACCAGTTCCTGATCGAACTGCTGCTGAAACTCCCCCGGGATGGAAAGACCATCGGCCGCTGTAAAAAAGACCTGCAGGAGCAGATCGCGATCCTTCATCAAAACAAGAGTTTCCGGAGTGTGACGGTAGTCGCGGATGTTGACGCGGTTTAAATCGGAGCCGTGAGTGGTTGCTGAATTGCTACAGTCGTTTATTTATTCCTATATTTCCGGATGATTGGCATATTCATTCAACTGGCTGTTTCCTGGCTGATCATCTGGCTTTATGAGAAAGGTAATTTGAACTGCCTGGGTTTGCTGCCCACCCAAAAACGACTTTGGGATTTTTTCCTTTTTTTCATCATTGCATCAGCCTGTTCGGCATTTGGGTTTCTGCTGAAAATGCTGATCGCCAAACAGAGTTGGGAACTCAATCCTGTTATCAATGCAGGGCTGATCCTGGAAGGGACCTGGTTTGTGGTCAAGTCTGTATTATTTGAAGAACTGATCTTCCGGGGTGTGTTACTTTATATCCTGGTCAAAAAGCTTGGGGCAAACAGGGCCATCATTATCTCTTCGGTGGCTTTCGGTGTCTATCACTGGTTTTCTCATGAATTATGGGGGAACCCTGTCCAAATGGCTTTTGAATTCTTCGGTTCCGGCGCCATGGGTTTGGTACTGGCCTATGGTTATGCAAAAACTTTTTCACTGTACATTCCGGTCGCCATTCATCTGGGCTGGAACATCGTTCAAATGGTTGTTTTCTCCGGGAACACGATCGGTAACCAGTTGATGATTCAAGTAGTACCATCGCCCGTTGTGACGATCACTTATTTCAGTTATTATACCATGCAGTTCCTGCCTTTACTTTCCTGCCTGTTGATCAGCATATGGCTGCTGAGAACGTATAAGCAGGTTGAAGTTGCCTGAAACCGGTAGCCGGTCGCGTTTTGGTTTTTTAATTAACGGTAGTCGTAAAAATTAAAAACCGCCCCGCCAGTGCGGGCGGCGGTTATAAAAGCCCCGGCCCCCATTTTAGCGAGTATCGGTCTGTATTTTTGAGGCATAACGAATGAAAGAACCGGCATTAACCGGGTGGCCAGTTTTTCACCAAAGCGGAATTCCTTCCGGTCTCCCAGTAATAAGGAGGGTCGCATTATGAGGATGGACCGGATGCCGGTTGCTTTCACATCCTCTTCAATTTCACCTTTCAGTTTCAGGTAAAAATTCCTGCTTTTGCTGCTGGCGCCGATAGCTGAAACCAAAACAAATATCTCACAACCGGATTGTTTGCCCAGGTGGGCGGCATTCACGGCAATATCATAATCCACTTTTCGGTAAGCTTCCTTGTCGCCTTTTACCTTCTTTTGGGTGGTGCCGATGCAGCAAAAGATCACATCGCTTCCCTGCACTGCCTTACGGAATCCCGGCATATCGGTGAAATCGACCAGGTGTTTTTCCAGTTTGGGATGGTCCGTTTCAACAGGCCTTCTGATGAGGATTCGAACCGGGTCAAAATGACCGTCTTGCAACAGCAGTTCCAGCAAATGCCGCCCAATGAGTCCCGTAGCGCCGATCAGTGTTGCTCTCATAACAAATCCCGAATTTTGCAGTATGCAAATTCAGGAAAATATTTCACTCCGGCCGTATAATACCTTCGGTATCGATGTACAGGCCCGGTATTTTGCCAGATTCCAGGATGTTGACGAATTATCGGAACTCTTAACCTCAACCTCAACCTCAACTTTCATCCTTGGAGGTGGAAGCAATATCCTTTTTACCGGGGACTTCAATGGAATGGTTCTCAGGAACGAAATAACGGGTATCACCGAACTCCATGAAGACAGCGAATATGTTTATGTAAAGGCCGGGGCGGGAGAAAACTGGCACCGGTTTGTTTTGCATTGCATTGAAAGAAACTGGGCGGGGGTTGAAAATCTTTCCCTGATACCCGGGAACGTCGGGGCATCACCCATGCAGAATATCGGCGCTTACGGAGTGGAGATCGAAGATATCTTCTGGGACCTGGAGGCTTATCATATACGTGATAAAAGGGTCGTAACCTTTACGCTTACGGATTGTGAATTTGGTTACCGGGATAGTGTCTTTAAAAATAAATTCAAAGACCAGTTTGTGATTCTCAGCGTTACTTACCGGCTAAGAAAGATGCCCCGTTTCAATACCCGTTATGGAGCGATCGAACAGGAACTGGAAAAAATGGGAGTAAAGGAGCTTTCCATTAAGGCGATCTCCGATGCGGTGATCCGTATCCGTTCCGCCAAACTGCCCGACCCGAAAGAGATCGGAAACGCGGGAAGTTTTTTTAAGAACCCATCCGTTTCAAAAGAAGAGTTTAGTCTGCTGAAAGCTGAATTCAGTAACCTTATCGGCCATGAGAATACGGACGGCACGGTGAAACTGGCCGCGGGCTGGCTGATCGAGCATTGCGGCCCGGTTAGCAGTATCACCTGGAAAGGATACCGGAGGGGAGATGCAGGTTGTCATGCCAGCCAGGCCCTGGTATTGGTGAATCACGGAAATGCAACCGGCAAAGAAATCCTTGATCTGAGTGAAGAGATCCGGTTAAGCGTTAAAGCAAAGTTCAGGGTGACATTGGAAAGAGAAGTCAATTTGATCTGAAATGTTGGGCAAAAAAGCAGAAAGGCAGCCGGCAGTCGGCAGTCGGCTGCCATGCAGACTTGCAGTCGGGCAGTCTTTCATTGAGAAAGTTAAATCCAATCCCCATAGTGAATAGTAGACGACCCCTGAACTCTAGTACACAGGCTGCCGGCTGCAGACTGCAGACTGCCAACTGCCTCAAGCTTCCTCATCAAACTCATAATCCTTTTCCCCGAAGTTCATCATGCTGCCTACCAGGTCTTTGAATTCCACCTTGCTTTCAAACATTTTCTTGCTGATCAGGGAATAGGAAGCAAGACCGTGCAATACGAATTCCATCAATAATGCGGCCTGTTCTTCATTGGCTTTTGGAAAATATTTTTTCACCAGTGCGAACAGTCCATCCACTTTATAGAGCAGGGCTATCTTATCCTTATCCGCAGTATTGAATGAAATATCCAGTTGATTACCCTTGTCGAACCATTGTGTGACAGGACGGTAAGGGTTGTCGTCCTTCTGTTCTTCCTGTGAAGGTTTACCGGTATTTCTTCTTTTCTTCAATTGTTCGGGGTTGGGAAAATACTGTATGAACTGGGAACGGATGGCTTTATCCACCAGGTTCATTGCCACCTGGAAGGGACCTTCCTGCTCACCTTCGTACACCAGTTCCACTTTACCGGTGATCGAGGGAATGATACCGGCAAGGTCGCTGATCCAGACCTGTGTTTTTTTCTCGTGGTTGATAATGGCCCTTCTTTCGGCCGAGCTGACCGCGTTCTCAAAAGCGGAAATGGTCAGGCGGGCGCTGACGCCGCTTTTCTTATCCACGAGTTCACTGCTCCTTGCTTCAAAGGCCACCTGTTCGATCAGTCTTTTCACCAGGTCGCTCACGACCACTTTTTCTTTCTGCTCTTCGTTGATCTCCGCCTCCTGTTCCGTGATCTCGAGCGCGTCTTCCAGTGATTTGGGATAGTGCGTGAGTATCTGGCTTTCTATCCGGTCTTTGAGCGGGGTCACGATGGAGCCGCGGTTCGTATAATCTTCAGGGTTAGCTGTAAATATGAACAGGATATCAAGAGGAAGCCGCAGTTTGAAGCCCCGTATCTGTACATCACCCTCTTCCAGGATATTGAACAAGGCCACCTGTATCCTTGCCTGCAGATCGGGCAGTTCATTGATCACAAAAATGCCGCGGTTGCTTCTCGGGATGATGCCGTAATGGATCACGCGCTCATCGGCGAAACTCAGTTTCAGGTTGGCCGCTTTAATGGGATCGATATCCCCGATCAGGTCGGCCACGCTTACATCGGGTGTAGCCAGTTTCTCACCATAGCGTTCGCTGCGGTGTATCCAGTGAATGGGTGTTTCATCGCCATGGGTGGCGATCTCTTCCTGCGCAAACCGGGAAACAGGTTCCAGCGGGTCGTCGTTGATATCGCTTCCCCGAACGGCCGGAATATATTCATCCAGCAGTTCCACCATTTGCCGGGCCATCCTTGTCTTGGCTTGCCCGCGCAACCCCAGGAACAGGATATTGTGCTGGCTCAGCAATGCCCTCTCCACATCGGGTATCACCGTTTCTTCATAGCCCACGATGCCGGAAAAACTCGGCTCATTCTTTTTCAGCCTGGCAACCAGGTTATGCCGGATCTCTTCCTTGATACTTTTGGGACGATAGCCCGATTTCTTTAATTCACCTAGAGTTTTAATGGTCTGAACCATGATTTGGGGAGATTTATAGATTGACATGATTTTCCGGAGGTTTAAATTTTAAGTTTTCTAATCTTTTAAATTCAAGACTAATGCTTCCGAAGTTGATCAGAAGTCCAACTTGCATATTATAAGCTTCCAAATAATTCTTTGCCTGTGCCAGGTGGACTTTTTCCAATTGAATGATCGCTTTCAATTCGACCATTATTTTACTCTCAACAAAGAAATCGACCCTTCTCTCGCCAATATTCAATCCCTTGTAGTAGATAGGCATACTCAATTCCCTGGCAAATCCTAGCCCTGCTTCCTTCATCTCGATCTCCAATGCTCTTTGATAGATGACTTCCTGGAAACCATTGCCCAATGCTGCATGAACTCTCATGGCTGAACCAATTATCTTTTCCGTAATTTCTTTGTACTTATACTCTGCCATACTCCTCATGTAATCTACAAATCCAATAATCTCCCCAAATCATGGTTCAGACAATTAATAAACCGTTTTCCTCTTCCCGTTTTCAAAATCCTTAAATATAAACGCCCCCAGTTTATCCAGGGATGCAAAAAAAGCCTTGCCATGGTTCATCTCCGTAAATTCCTGTACAAACCGCTGTAAATACGGATCCGTGGCGATCATGAACGTGGTGATCGGGATTTTCAGTTTCTTACATTGCGCCGCCAGGTTGAGGCAGCGGTTCACCACCTTTCGGTCGAGCCCAAAGGCGTTTTTATAATAGCGTTTCCCGATCTTCAGGCATGTGGGTTTCCCGTCGGTGATCATAAAGATCTGTTTGTTCGGGTTCT
>JBGATE010000111.1:0-9189 GCA_044229375.1 Chitinophagaceae bacterium | reverse complement strand
GAACACGGACCGAACACCGATGATGAATTGAACATCATTGAAAAAGGCAGGAATTACGGCTGGCCTAATGTGCCCGGTTATTGCGATCCCGGCGCCGAACAAACTTTCTGTACGGCCAATAATGTAAAGGAACCCATTAAAACATGGACACCCACCACTGCGGCCTGCGGCCTGGATTATTATAACCATAACCTGATCCCGCAATGGAAAAATTCATTGCTGATGGTGGCGTTGAAAGACGCGAGGCTTTACCAGATGAAACTGGATGCCACGCATAAGGTCGTCGACAGTACCCATGAATACTTCGTTAACAAGTATGGCAGGATGCGGGATATATGTATTTCACCGGAGGGGAAAGTTTATATCTGTACCAGTAACGGGAATAACACGGACCGGTTGATCGAGATCCGCCGCCAGTAAGGTCAGGCTGTAACAGCAGCGATCCCGGGAAGTATTTTTCCTTCAAAATACTCCAGCATCGCCCCGCCTCCGGTGGATACATAACTCACTTTATCCGCAAACCCGAACTGGTTGACGGCCGCGACGGAATCACCGCCACCCACCAGTGAAAATGCTCCATCTTCTGTGGCTTCTGCAACGGCAATGGCAATGGCTTTGGTTCCGTGCTGGAACCTGGGCATTTCAAAAACTCCCATCGGCCCGTTCCATAAAATCGTTTTGGATCTCTTTATCACATTGGAGAACTGTTCGCAGGCGTTGGCACCGATATCCAGTCCCATCCACCCGTCGGGAATATTATTGCTGGGGGCCACAGAGGTTTGTGCGTCGGCGGCAAACTGGTCCGCGATCAAAGAATCGGAAGGCAGGTGGATGCAAACACCCTTTTCCTCCGCTTTCCTGATAATGTCCAGTGCCGTATTAAAGCGGTCCTCCTCGCAAAGTGATTTGCCGATCCTGCCTCCCTGCGCCTTCATGAAGGTGTAGGCCATGCCGCCGCCGATAATAATATCGGTGGCTCTTTCCAGCAGGTTCTCGATGATCAGGATCTTATCGCTGACCTTGGCGCCGCCAATGATGGCCGTGAATGGTTTTTCCGCCTTGTGCAATACTTTTTCTGCACTGGCCACTTCGCCTTCCATCACTAACCCGAAAAATCTTTTTTCAGCCGGGAAGAATTTCGCGATCACGGCCGTGGAAGCATGTGCCCGGTGCGCGGTGCCGAATGCATCGTTTACCCAAACATCACCGAGTTGTGATAATTTTCTGGCAAAGGCTTCCTCTCCTTTTTCTTCCTCTTTATGAAAACGCAGGTTCTCGAGCAACAACACTTCACCCGGCCGCATCATACCGGCAGTCAGGTAAGCCTGTTCACCGGTGCAATCATTGGCGAACAGCACCGTCGCGCCGCCCAGCAGATCGCTGAGATGTTTAATAAGATGTTTTAAAGAATATTTATCTGCGGGTCCCTCTTTTGGCCTTCCCAGGTGGCTCATCAGAATGACCATGCCGCCATCGGCCAGTATCTTTTTAATGGTGGGAACGGCCGCCCGCATCCGGGAGTCATCTGTTATTTCAAACTTATCGTTCAGCGGTACGTTGAAGTCGACGCGGACCAGGGCTTTCAGGCCTTTGAAATTGTAGTTGCTGAATCGGGACATGGTTTTATTTGTGAAGGTATTGATTAATGAGATGCTGGATGCTGGCTTGCCCGCCGAAGCCTTAGCGTAGGCGGGATGCTGGATGCTGGATGCTGGCTTGCCCGCCGAAGCCTTAGCGTAGGCGGGATGCTGGATACTGGATGCTAGCTTGCCCGCTGTAGCTTCAGCGTTGGCGGGATACTGGATGTTGGATATTGGATGCTGGTAGTGAATACTAATCTATAGTGAACCGACTGTGGACTGCCGACTGCCGACTGCCGGCTGTGAACTGCTGACTGCCAACTCAAGCCGTCTCCCTTCGTACCTTTTGTGCCTCCTGGAAAAGGATATGGCCCGCCACGGTTGACATCACTTCATCCGTGACATCCTTTCCACCTTTGAGGTTTGTGCGAATGCTTTCGATCGTGTACCTGGGCCCGTAGGGAATGCCCCACCAGCCAAAGAGAACGGAAACGAGGGTAAAAGGCAGCCCTTTGGAACGAACGCTTTCTCCGGCATGGATCATATAAACTCCTGAATTCCGCCTGAATGTAATGAACAGCAGGGAAATGGCATACGTGAAGTAAACAAAGCGGGCGCCCTTTTCCACTTCTTTTTGCAGATCAGTGGCGGAAAGGCCGTTGATATTCCGAATCTTCATAACAGGTTTAAAAATGTACCGCAACGGGAACGCGTTCATCGCTGCGGTACAGTGACAAAATCAACGAATCATTTATTCATCAGCTTCGCAAAATAGTTCACCGTCCTTACCAGCTGGCTAACATAGCTCATCTCGTTATCGTACCAGCTCACGGTCTTCACCAGTTGCTTATCGCCAACGGTCATCACTTTGGTCTGTGTGGCGTCGAAAAGGGACCCGAAATGGATGCCGATGATATCGCTGCTGACGATCTCGTCCTCGGTATAGCCAAAACTTTCGTTACTGGCTGCTTTCATGGCCGCGTTGATCTCTTCGGCAGTAACGGTTTTATTGAGGATTGAGGTCAGCTCCGTCAATGATCCTGTAATCGTGGGTACTCGTTGTGCACTTCCGTCGAGTTTACCCTTCAGTTCCGGCAGTACCAGTCCAATGGCCTTGGCGGCGCCGGTGCTGTTGGGGACGATATTGGCGGCGGCGGCACGCGCCCTGCGCAGGTCGCCCTTGGGATGCGGTGCATCGAGGGTATTCTGGTCGTTGGTATAGGCATGAATGGTGGTCATGATCCCTGTTACGATACCATATTTATCATTCAGCACTTTGGCCATCGGCGCCAGGCAGTTGGTGGTGCAGGAAGCGCAGGAGATGATGGTCTCGCTGCCATCCAGTATGCTGTGGTTCACGTTGAAAACAACGGTTTTGAGGTCACCGGTGGCGGGGGCGGATATCACCACTCTTTTGGCGCCGGCCGTGATATGGGCCGATGCCTTATCCTTATCGGTGAAGAAACCGGTGCATTCGAGAACCACGTCCACATCGTGCGATTTCCAGGGTATTTCGGCCGGGTTCTTCTGGGCATAAATTTTAACGGTATCACCGTTCACCACGATGGAATCTTCTGTTGCCTTTACTTCCGCATCAAAGCGGCCCTGGGCGCTGTCATATTTTAATAGGTGGGCCAGTACTTTCGGACTGGTCAGGTCGTTGATGGCTACAACATCAATACCCTGCATTTTATAGATCTGGCGGTAAACCAGGCGTCCGATACGACCAAAGCCGTTAATGGCAACTTTAACTGTACTCATGACTGAATTTTTATTTATTTGAAGCGCAAAGGTACTAAAACCCTGCATGACCGCCTGTATCAGATTTGATGAAAAAAGCCATGGCAGCGGGGAGGTGGAAAAGTCATTCTGCCACCTGAAAAGGCAGGAAAAACTTTTGGCCAACAATCGTGGCAGGACTATCTTTGCCGTCCCTAAAAAAGAGGTGAAAACGGCCCTGGCCGCTGAAGCCTTTGCTAAGACGGCCCGTTCGTCTAAGGGTTAGGACACCACCCTTTCACGGTGGTGATACGAGTTCGAATCTCGTACGGGCTACAAACCCCTGCATTATTTGCAGGGGTTTTTTTTGTAATGACGGATAGGGTGATACGAGCTCCCCGCCTGTGTGACGCAGTCAGGCAGGGAATCTCTTACAGGCTACAAACCCCTGCTTCATTTGCATTGGCTTTTGTTTTCAGTATTTCCTGCCTGGTTTCACTTTTCATCAATTTTTTTATTTACGGTGTTTCACCAAAAATTTTCAGACATGAAAGTCTCCCCTTTTCCCTTCCAAATGCTGTCAAGAAAGGTCCAAATAAAGGGTTAATCCCAGTTTACCTGAGAGTCATTTAAAAACGATAAAAGCTGAATCTGCTTAAATTGGATAATCCGCTGATATTGACCATGCTTTCCCGGTGCAAACTAACCACAGAGTGAATCACTTTAAGCTGCTTCAAAGAGGCTCACTTCGGTTGTTCAATATCAACAGGTTTTCCAGCTATTGACTCAGCTCTAAAAATTATGTACATTGAAAATTGGCAATACCCTGCCATCTTTATCGAAGTAGGCACGGCAAATTATGATTCAATTTGAACTATGAAATACAGAAGTAGCCTACTGTAATACCGACGTTTTCCCGCTCACCAGTTTCCAGACACCCTTTCTTTTTACAACTGTACCTATTTCATGCAAATTAAACTCCAAAACCTTCCCGGCGGTATCGGTATAAACAGAATGATACTTTCCGGTGTAAGTAGCTATTTCGCTGCTTAAGGGCTGTACCAGAAGTATATCCCATGTGCTGACCACAGAACGGTTGCCAGGTACAAATTTTTTTATGATAGCAGCTACTGAATCATAAGAGACAGGCATAGATTTTCCCGGTGTTATCCAGAAAAATTCAGGAGAGTCATCCAGCGATTCCAATTCAGCTGTATACCCTTCCCTCCGTATTCGTTTAAAATTATCGTACAGAAACTGGCTAACTTCCTTTATAATTTTTTGTCTTTTATTTCCAGATATCGCCTTTTTGGAGTCGCTGCATGAAGAAAATACAAATACACACAAAAGTAGAATAGCGGCGAATTTCATACTTGGTTATTTTATTTCCCATTCTGCCAGTTTTATAACTGCATCCATATTCACCGGCATACCCGGATTTAAATATATTTGCACTAATTGTCCACCATTTTTATATTTTTTCATAAATGCAGAAACTCTTCCATTTTCATTTTTTCCCAAAACAACATCTACCTGATCTGCATTTATATACAACATAGACACCCAGGAATCAGGAAGACCGAATTCCTTTCCCTTTTCAGTTGGAAAATTTGGCAATATCCCATCAAATGACCGGGTATCATCAGGCCCGTATTTTATACCCAAAACAGTATCCGCAGCAGGTACATTAAATCCGTAGGCCGTTTTTTCCTTTTCACTTACCAGGTATGTCAGCGGATTGATGCCGGTAAGAATTACGCGACCGCCGTTGTCAAGGTATTTTCTCAGTAATGAATGCTCTTTTTTATCAGTAATTGATTTGGGAAAATAATCTGATGCAAAAACAAGAACGGTGTTTTTTCCCGCCCCTGAGTTCAATATAGCTACTAATGAATCTGTGCCAACAGTTTTAAAACGCTGAGCAGCCAAATAGTTCTTTACTTTTAAGTCACTTCCGTCCTTATAATAAATATTTACACCGGTTTCATAATATACAAACCGCTTCAGGTTATCGATATCAGTATGCCGTTTATCAATATGCCCATTCAGAGCGTATAGGTTACCATCATCAGAACCCACGTATATCATTTCGTTATTGTATACAGGTGATGAAAGCATAGTGGCATTAGATGCAAACTGAGAAATTCTTTTCCCTGTCTTTAAATCAAGGCAATATAATTGCCCGTCAAATCCTCCTATGTAAACTTTATCGTTGACTATCAGTGGCGACGACCAGAACAAAGTCATACTGCTGAAATTCCAGATTTCTCTTCCGGTATTTATGTCAATAGCCTGCACAAATCTTCCGTCGGAAGTGCCGGTTACAACGATATTATCTTTTACTGCAACTGTTGAAATTATCCAGGAAACTTTATGATCCATTTTCCACAATAAATTGCCATTCACATCAATACAATATAAAAAGCCATCCCTGGATCCGAAAATAATTCTGTCTTGATGCACTACCGGGCTGGAAAGAATTGCCTTTCTGTCAAATCCCCAGTCCTCGCTTCTCAACGTATCACCCATCGTGCTGAATATCCACCTGTTTTTTCCTGTTTTTGCATCCACGGCATATAAAGCTCCGTTCACGTCCCCAAAATAAATGATGTTGTTCTCGATGGCCACAGTAGTTCTTATCAATGTAATGGCCTTATACTTCCAAACTGCTTTGCCATCCTTTTGATTTATGGCATGTACATAACCATCATCTCCGCCAATAATAATTTTATCATTATAAACAACGGGCGAAGAATAGAAATAATCAAACCGCCAGGGATATTCCAGTTTTTTACTGAAAGAATATTCCCAGGCCAGTTTCCCGTCTTTTTCATTCAGTGCATACAGCACTTGTTTGTTATCTGCAAAGAATACTTTATTCCCGGCATTTATTGCAGAGGAATGAATGGCATCCCCCGTTTCAAAATTCCAATGCACCATTCCGGTTCTTTTATGTACAGCATAAAAGCTTCCTTTTGCATTCCCGAAATAAACATAATCACCGTGTACTAAAGGTGTGGACCGGATGGGTGCTGCGGTGGGAACTGACCATGCCTTTGTATCATACACTTTATCATCATTGGTGATCATTGTCCGCTGCATCAGCGGATTCTGCTGGGCCAACACATCAAGGTGTAAAACAAGAAATAAAATACCCAATACCCTGTTCATAAATTAAAAATGAATTGTGAACTTTACTCAAAGAAATGACATTAAACAATAACCAGGCTTGTCAAAAACTGCTTATTGTATAAAGGAGAAATTAAAATGTCGTGCTGCAAGAACAACCTGCTCCCAAACAGCAGGAATATGATTTAAGTGAGAGAATAATGTGCCGGCGCCACCCCATATTGCCGTTTAAAAGCTTTACTAAATGTAGCCAGGTCGGGGAAACTGCAATGTAATGCAATCTTACTAAGCGAGAATTCCCTGGTCTGGAGCAAGGACATGGATAGCCCCAGCCTCTTTTGCAATAAATACTGGTAAGGTGTTATGTTAAAGGCCTGTCTGAAAGAGCGGAAAAAGTGAAACTCTGAAAAATTACATACAGCCGCCACTTCTGCAATATCTTCGACCTGCAGGTAATTTTCATCCATATATTGCCTGGCAATTTTCAGCCGCTTTAAGATTTCCTTTTTGGTTTCCGGCTTGGCGGAGTGAATGCCATTCAGGGCCAGGTAGTTACCAAACTCATGATAGACTACCCGTTCTACGAGATCAAGAAACCACTCTTTATTGATACTTCCTTCAACATTCCCGTTATAGATGTCGACGGCCAGTTTATTCAGCTTTTGATTTAATGAAGTGGCACTTTTAACCGGACAGACCGATTCGAAAAAGTCCGGCTGCTTAAAATAGCTTGATAAATAGTTGTCAAAATCATGACCCTCTCTGGAAGACATTACCGTAAAGGCCTCGTTGACGGTTTCCGGCCTGATATCGATACAGATACTTTTAACCGGCTTTTCAGATTCAAAATAAGCATTCACATAGGGTTGCTTGCAGGCCAGTAAAAAGTCACCGGACTGAACCAGGTGCTGTTTCTTTCCAACCTTGTAATGGATGTGATTATCCAGGACATATTTTATACTAAAACTTCGAAAAGCATTGCTGGTAAACCACTCGTTTAACTCAGAATAATACACCCTGTCTGAATCTACGGGCTTATTAAGACTAAGCTTGTTTTCGTCGGTAATTCTGCTAAAAAAAGGATTCATGTATATGCCTTATCTAGAAATACTTCAGGGGAAAAGCAGTGCCCCCTTTCCCTCATAAAAGTAATTGCACTTTTACTGGAATCAACACAGACCATCATGGTATCTAACCACCTGTAACTTTTTAATGGTGGTTCTTGTATGAAGAATGAATCCTTGTCAAATCCTGCTCAATTTAAGGGAAGCCTGTATGCTCCAAATCTCAACTGATAGCTGCTTTTGGGTATTGGAAGACCACAAATGAGTGAAAATCATTAATCTGCAATGGCCTCCCTTTACGGGACACAACCCCATACGCTCCAGGTAACAATTCAAAACAGATGTTGCAACTCTTTAAAACCTCCTTTTGGCTCAGCGTTTTTTCATTCATTTCGTCCATGGATTGGGTATTGAATTTCCCCCATCCAGGACAAACTTCCAGGACCCGTCTTTTTGTTTATGCCAGATTGTGGTATAGCTGGTATAGGTTGTTGTATCTTTTCCCTTGTATAGTGAATAGCCAAATGAATATCCCATTTCACCGCTCTCGGAAGCCACTACTCTTACGGGCGCCCAGCTAATCTCCTTTATAACCGGTTTACCGGCCCAGCTTGCTATTGCTTCCGCCTTACTCAATAAGGGCAATTTTCCTTCCCTGGGTATAATAACACTGTCCTCTGCATACGCAAGCAATGCGGTAAAAAAACCTTCTTTAGCTGCTAAATCACTCATGGCAATATCTGCGTTTCTTATTTCCCTTTCGGACTGCTTACTTAAATCCCGTGTTGCTGTTTTACAGGCGGAGAACAGGACCAGCGCAAAAATAATTTTTCTCATAGATTCTTACTTTTATGTTTAATCTATTGTACAACAGTTTTAATTTTATCCATTCTCATAAGCAACCTGTCAACAAAATATTTTCCCGAACTCTTTATCATCAATGGAACGCAAATCGCCATCACCAGCAGGTGAAATTCTTACCCCTCCCCCTGTTGGGGTCGGTGTACCTGTTCCTATAAAAACCCCATTTAAAGGTGACAACATACACGGCTCCGGTCATGATAGCAGTTATTACCGCAACCATGATTCCTGAAAAAACCTGCGATAAGGAATACAGGCGCTGTAATCTCCGCAATAATAAATAGCCGGGTAATTGCAGGATGGAAGCCAAACCATCTGCTCCATTTTTCAATGGTACCTGATGGTCCGGAATCTCTTTTATCGTGATATATTTCCTGCCGACCCGATTAAAGGCAAATCAGACACTCCATTCAAAATAATTCCCAATTGATGCTATTAACAGTTTACTGCATTACTCCTGGTGTCAGTTAGCTTTTCATATAAAAAACGCCGAGAATATCCGTTGTAAAATGCCCTATTTATTACTGATGGACAGATTGGCAAAAGATCCCCCGGAACGGTCCGCGGTATATAAAGCAATTCTCCCTGTCTTTCTGTTGTTTATTATATCTACACTAATACAGGGGTTAGCAGCACCATTTACGTAAACCATTATGTTGCTTTTTGTCACCACAATTTTAGCATGAAACCAGTTGTTTGGGTCAGGTGCCGGGTTAACAGTTTTTTCATAAACACCCGGATGTTTTTCCCGCAGCACTTGCCACGTATTGTTTGGAAGACTGACATACTGTATCGCCCGTGTTTTTCTTACCGAATCAGCAGTATTAAATTGAAAA
>JBGATE010000110.1:0-9226 GCA_044229375.1 Chitinophagaceae bacterium | reverse complement strand
GATCATGACCGAATGCGGCATATACGTGGTGAGCAGCCCGGCCGATATCGGCAAAAAAATGGCCGAGGTATTAAAAAAATAACCCCGGCATTCCTGTTGTAAGTGAAGTACCCGAAATCCTATTTAACCAGTTAAACAATCAACTAACCTGCCGGCAAATAGGTTAACAATAAAAAAAGAGAGGCCCTACTGAAAGGAGGGCCTCGTTTTTTAACCCTTAGTGTATAGTGTGTGAGAATAAGACAGGTTAACGGGATTCACGGATAAAACGGGCCAGTTCTTCTTTACTGCTGCTGAACGTGAGCACTTCATTCAGCTGGTAGTAGTTCTGCTTGTCTACTGTTTTACGGTAGGCGGCTTTTGCCACTTCCAGCCTGTTGCTTTCAAAAGTGAACAGGAGCATCAGTTCTTTCACCTGCACTGTGGTCATATTGTTCTTTTCAATGATGAATTTGGCAGAGGTAAGCCTGTTGCTTTCAAACCATTCCTTACGGAGTGATTCCTTCACCTGCTCCATTTCACGACCGGTCATTACATTCCGGCTGCCGGCAGGGAAATCATTGTCATAGTATTCATCTTCGTCATTGTACCACTCGTCTTCGAAGTCGATCCGGCGCTCATCGATCAGAACTTTGCCGAAACGGTTCACGGTGATGTCCAGGTGAAATCCTCTTTTCAGTAAAATACTGTTCTGGTACACGATCTCCCGGCGGCCAAAGTTGCCGTTCCTTCTCTTGGCTTCCTTAAATATCTTAACATTGTGACGGCCTTCGCCAAGGTAACCTACGGTAAGGCTGTTATTCTTCATGGTGAATTTCTGGCCATCGATCTCGACTTTCAGTTCGTTGCTGGTAGCAGGAGCTGAAATGCTCAGGCGGCTTCCGTCAAAAGCCAGGATGGAGAGTGAGAACAGTGAGCTTAGTAAAAGGGTAGAAATTTTTTTCATGGTCTTATGTTTTAATGGTAATCAAAATTGTTTCCGCAGGAGATATTTCCAAACCCATGCCACCGTGCCAAAAAAAGGGGCAACAAAATGTTAAAGGGCAAAAGACGGAATGGCACCTGTTTGCGGGATTATGCCGGAGTCCTTGCCTGGCAAGGGTTTCAGCCGATGTAAAAAGGACACAAAGTATTTCCCAAAAGATTTCTGAAAAGTTTCTAATTAACGCCGGAATGTAAAGCAGGCTGAAATTGTTTTATGAAATCAGGGCACTTTCATCATCTTATCCACGCAAAAGATTATTTACCTTGTACCAAATTTTATCCGGCATGAAGTTCCCCGTTTTATACTGTTCAGTAGTATTCCTCCTTTTCACCAGCTTTTTCACCATGCAAACATTCAGCCAGGGACCCGTAAAAAATTACGAGAAAGAATGGAAAAAGGTCGAAGACCTAACCCAAAAAGGTCTGCCTAAATCAGCGCTGGAAGAAGTAAAAAAGATCTATGCGCTGGCAAAAAAGGAAAAACAGGATGCGCAGGTGATCAAGTCACTCGTTTACATGACGGGGCTGCAATCTGAGAACCGGGAGGACAATGCGCAATTCTCCATTGCTGAAGTGGAGAAAGAGATCCTGGTAAGTAAAGAACCGGCAAAATCCATCCTGAACAGCCTGCTCGCGGAAATGTACCGGAACTATTTCCAGCGGAACCGCTGGAAGCTTTACGGCCGCACCCAAACCGTAAATTTCATTAAAACGGATATTGCCACCTGGGGTACGGAGGATCTTCACCGGAAGATCAGTGAACTCTATCTTTTATCCGTTAAAGAAGAAAAATTACTGCAGCAGACCAAACTGCCCGCATATGATGCCATCATCATAAAGGGAAATATGCGGCATCTCCGCCCCACCCTTTTTGACCTCCTGGCACACCGCGCCATCAATTATTTTGAAAATGATGAAAGGGATATTAAAAAGCCGGCCTACGCTTTTGAGATCAGCCAGGCCGGCGCCTTTGACCCGGCCGCAGATTTCGTGACCCGGAAATTCCCGACCAGTGACTCATTATCGCTTCAGCATAAGGCACTGCTGCTTTACCAGAAACTCATTGACTTCCATCTTCCCGACAAAAAACCCGATGCGCTGATCGATGCCGACCTGTTGAGAATCGCATTTGTGAATGGAAAATCCACACACCCGGACAAGGACCAGCTCTATTTCAACAGCATTGATCATCTGGCAAAAAAATATCAAAATAACCCGGCTGCAACACAGGCCTGGTACCTGCTGGCGCAATACCATAATGAAAAAGCGGGCAGCTATAGGCCGCATGGCGATACCACCCAGCGTTTTGCCCGGCTGAAGGCAAAAGAGATCTGCGAAAAAATAGTACAGCAAAAAGATTCATCGGAAGGGAAAATGAACTGCCAGAACCTGCTGAATGAAATCAACCGGCGTTCCTTCCGCTTCAGCCTGGAAAAAGTGAATGTGCCCAACCAGCCTTTCCGCGTGTTTGTAAAATACAGAAACGTCACTAACCTATACCTGCGGGTGATCCGTCCTGACGAAGAACTGAAAAAACAACTGGAGAACCAGTACGATGAAAAGTACTGGCCGACCCTGGTTGCGGCAAAGTCCCTGAAAAGCTGGGAACAGAAAATACCCGATACCAGGGACTTCCAGGAACATGGCCTGGAGATGAAAGCAGACGGTTTGCCGGCCGGCGAATATATCCTGCTGGCATCAGATACGAAAGATTTCAGTGGGAAAAGAACCCTGCTGGGCGCCCGTTTCTTCTATGTATCCGGTATCAGTTATGTAAACAGCCATAATGATTATTTCGTGTTGAACCGGGACAACGGGCAGGCCCTTTCCAATGCTTCCGTCCAGATATGGGAGAAACGTTATGATTATACCCAGTCGAAATATGTTACAGAGAAAGGGAAGAAATACACTACCGATGCCAACGGTTTTTTCCGGATGGAAAAAAGGAAAAGGGAGCCTGCTAATTACGGCAGTTATACTTACCTGCTGGATATCACGCATGCCGGGGACCGGCTTTTCATGAAAGATTTTGCATATGATTATTATTATTATTCCAATTCAGAGACCGAAGAGCCGAAGACAACCAACAGCATCCACCTGTTCACCGACAGGAGTATTTACCGCCCCGGCCAGACGGTTTATTTCAAAGGCATTGTGCTGACCCGGAACACAATGGAAAAGACAGGATCGGTGAAGACGAAATACGCAACAACCGTTTACCTGCGGGACGCCAATTACCAGGATATTGACAGCATCAGGCTAACGACCAATGAATATGGTTCATTCAACGGGACATTCCGGTTACCGCAAAGCGGATTGAACGGTCAGTTCTCGGTTTATACAAAGGCTGATAATGGTATTGCCGGTATTAAAGTGGAAGAATATAAACGACCCAAGTTCTACGTGGAATATGAACCCGTCAAGGGCACCTATAAGGTAAATGACATCATTAAAGTGACCGGATTCGCCAAAGCCTATGCCGGGAATAATATTGACGGGGCCACGGTTAATTACCGGGTGGTAAGGCAACCCCGCTTTATCTATCCCTGGTTGTTCTGGCGCTGGTGGCAGCCTCCTTCCGAAGAAATGGAGATCGCACATGGCGAAGCCAAAACCGATAAGGATGGAAAATTTGTGGTGGAGTTCACCGCTATTCCCGATCTGAAGATCGAAAAGAAATTCGAACCGGTATTTGATTACACCATTTACGCGGATGTGACCGATATCAACGGCGAGACAAGAAGCGGCGAAAAATCGGTCTCGGTAAGCTATAAATCACTGATGCTGGAAACCAGTATTCCCTCCACCCTTCCGGCCGACAGTCTGAAAAAGCTCATCATCCGGACGCAGAACATGAACGGCGAGTTTGAACCCGCCATTGTAAAAGTGAGTTTTACAAAACTGAAAGAAGAAAAACGCCTGGTCCGTGACCGGTTCTGGGAAAGACCCGACCAGTTTGTGATGACGAAAGAAGAATACATTAAGGATTTTCCCTATGATGAATATGATAATGAGAGTGATACTAAGTCATGGGCCAGGGGAGAACAGGTTTTTGAGAAAACTGACTCCGCCCGGTTGAATGGTGAATGGGCCATCGTGAATGGGAAGTTCACAACCGGGTTTTATGTTGTTGAGATCTCAACAAAAGATAAAAATGGGGAAGAAGTAAAGGATCTGAAATATATCGAGCTGTTTGATGAAAAAAGCAACCGGCTCAACCGGCCGGATTATTTATGGACCGGTGTGCGGAAAACTACTGTTGAACCGGGTGAGACGGCCAGGGTGGAATGGGGTACTGCGGCGGATAACCTGTTCATCATTCACCAGGTGGATAAAGTGCCGGGAGCCGGGAGTCGGGAGCCGGGTGTATACAGTTATCTTAAAATAAATAATGAGAAGAAGGTCTTTAGTTTTGACGCTACTGAAAAAGACAGGGGCGGGTATGGTGTGGGATGGATGTTCATCAAGCATAACAGGCTTTACCAGTTGAACCAGGTTATCAGTATACCCTGGACCAATAAAGAACTTGCTGTTGAATATGCCACCTACCGGGATAAAACACTTCCCGGCGGCGAGGAAAAATGGAAAGTGAAGATCACCGGTTATAAAAAGGAAATGGTCGCGGCGGAAATGCTGGCCAGTATGTACGATGCCTCGCTTGACCAGTTTTATCCGCATGGATGGAGTACGCCTTCTATATGGCCCTACTATTATTACAGCCGTGCCTGGAGTGGCACTCAAAATTTCAACAGGATAGAATCGCAGCAGAAATATAGTAGCGACGAAATATCCAAATATGTCGACAAAAGGTATGATTATCTTTTTTCCGAATCGGGTGGTGATATGGTTTACCAGCGGGATCTGATGAGGGTTGAAGCCGCCGGCGCCCCTCCCGCCCCAACTGCAGAAGCCCGGGAAGAAGCTCCAGCTGATACGGTGGCTTTTAAAAATGGAAACAGCAAAAAAGAAGGTGATAAAGATGGTATTGCGGATACTGTTGATGAAAAGGATAAGGGTAAATCTTCCGGTGATGTAAAGATCCGGAAGAACTTCAATGAAACCGCTTTCTTCTTCCCGGAACTGAGAACCGACAGTACCGGAGCGATTGAATTCTCTTTCACCATGCCCGAAGCCCTGACCCGTTGGAAGTTCATGGCCCTCGCGCATACCAAAGAAGCCGCATTTGGCAGCAGCAGCAAAGAAATTGTTACCCAAAAAGAACTGATGGTCCAGCCCAATCCGCCCCGGTTCCTGCGGGAAGGAGATAAAATGGAATTCAGTTCCAAGATCGTCAACCTTACCGGCAAAGAGATCACCGGAACCGCCGAATTCCAGTTATTCGATGCGGCAACCAACGAACCGGTGGATGGCCGTTTCAGAAGTATGGTCCCTAACCAGTATTTCACAGTGGCTGCCGGGCAAAGTGAACTGGTAAAATTCCCGATAGAAGTACCCTACCAGTTCAATACGGCGCTGGTATGGAGGATCGTTGCCAAAGCAGGCGCTTACAGCGATGGCGAGGAGAATGCCCTGCCGGTGCTGACCAACCGGATGCTGGTAACCGAGACCATGCCTTTGCCCATGCGTGGAAGCGGGAACAAACAATTCCGCTTCAGCAAACTTCTAAATTCCGGGACATCAGAGTCGCTCCAGCACTTTGCACTCACCCTGGAATATACATCCAACCCGGCCTGGTACGCGGTGCAGGCGCTCCCCTACCTGATGGAGTATCCTTACGAATGTGCCGAGCAGACCTGGAACCGGTATTATGCCAACTCACTGGCCACTTATATCGCCAATTCATCACCTAAGATCAAACAGGTATTTGAGAAATGGAAAATAAAGGACACGGCCGCCCTGATGAGCAACCTGCAGAAAAACCAGGAGCTGAAAGCCGTGCTGCTGGAAGAAACACCCTGGGTGTTGCAGGCAAAGAGTGAAACGGAACAGAAAAGAAATATCGCCCTGCTGTTCGATATGGTGAAGATGAGTGATCAACTCAACAGCTCGTATGAAAAGCTGAAACAAATGCAGAGCAATAACGGTGGGTTTGTCTGGTTCACCGGGGGTCCCGATGACCGCTATATGACCCAGTATATTGTTACCGGTATCGGTCACCTGAAAAAACTGAAAGCAACCACACAGGGCCAGGAGAATAAACTTAAAACGATATTGAGTACGGCCATCCCCTACCTCGACCGTAAAATAAAAGAGGATTATGACAATCTCATAAAATACAAGGTGAACCTGAACCAGCAAAATATCGGTTATACGCAGGTGCAATACCTGTACATGAGAAGTTTCTTCCCCGAATACAAGATCGACCCGTCATCACAGACCGCTTTTAATTACTATTACAGGCAGGCGCAGCAATACTGGGTGAAACAAAGCAAGTACATGCAGGGAATGATCGCCCTTTCGCTGTACAGGAGCAATGACGCTAAAACCAGTGATGCCATTCTGAAGTCACTGAAAGAAACCTCGATCAGTAATGAGGAATTGGGCATGTACTGGAAAGACCAGGTGAATGGATGGTTCTGGTACCAGGCTCCCATAGAAACACAGTCCCTGCTGATCGAAGCCTTCCAGGAGGCCGGAAAGGATACAAAGACCGTGGACGACCTGCGTACCTGGCTGCTGAAAAACAAGCAAACCAATAACTGGAAGACGACCAAGGCAACCGCAGAAGCATGTTATGCGCTATTGTTGCAGGGAACAGAATGGCTAAGCAATGAGCCGGTCGTGGAAGTAAAGCTGGGCAACACCAGCATCAAATCCACCGAAGCAGGCCAGGAAGCCGGTACCGGTTATTTCAAGAAAACCATTGACGGAAATAAGGTGAACGCACAGATGGGGAATATAAACGTTTCAGTCGCTCCGCTTCCCGGTGGCGGACAACCCGGGGTCTCCTGGGGCGGTGTTTACTGGCAGTATTTCGAGGACCTTGATAAGATAACTACGGCCACAACGCCATTGAAATTGTCGAAGAAGTTATTTGTTGAGATGAATACTGACAGGGGCCCGGTCATGAGTCCTGTTAATGATGGCGGCGCAATCAAAGTGGGTGATAAGATAAAAGTAAGGGTAGAGCTGCGGGTGGACCGCGACATGGAATATGTGCACATGAAGGACATGCGGGCCTCGGCGCTTGAACCGGTGAACGTATTGAGCTCCTACAAATGGCAGGGAGGATTAGGCTATTACGAAAGCACCAAGGATGCCAGTACCAATTTTTTCTTCCAGTACCTGAGAAAAGGCACTTATGTTTTTGAATATACCTTGTTCGCTACGCACAGTGGGAACTTTAGTAACGGTATAACGACGATTCAGTGCATGTATGCACCCGAATATTCCTCCCATTCGGAGGGAATCCGGATAAATGTTGAATAAAATGTTCAATGCTCAATGTACAATGAAAAACGGGGCTTTGAAATGAGCGTTGCACACTGAACATTGAGCATTGAACATTAAATTTGCAGATGCAGGTTGATTTTTTGATCATCGGGCAGGGCATCTCGGGCACCTGGCTTAGTTATTATTTACAGAAAGAAAATAAGTCCTTTCTGGTCATTGACAATAATAACCGTCTTGCGCCATCCAGGATAGCGGCCGGCATCATCAATCCCGTTACCGGTCGCCGTCATGTAGAAGTATGGATGGCCGGTGAAATTCTGCCATTTGCCAGGAATGCCTATTCTAAACTGGGGGATGAACTGCAGATAACGGCGATCTCCCAAAAAGACATCATCGATTTCTTCCCCACCGCACAGATGCGGCTCAGTTTTCAGCAAAGGGTGGAAGAAAAAGGTGGTTATGTTACCCTGGATGAATCAATGGGCGATCTCCGGCAATGGTTCAATTATGATTTCGGCTACGGGCAAATAAGCCCGGTCTTCACAGCCCATCTTGAATCCATATTGCCTGCCTGGCGAAAAAAATTGCATCAGGAAAACAGGTTATTGGAAGAAACATTCAAATCCGATGAACTCAACATCACAAAAGAAACGATCCGCTATAAAGGCATCACGGCCCTAAATATCATCTTTTGTGACGGCAACAGCAGCGCGGCCAGTTCATTTTTCAATCGTCTGCCCTTTGCACCCAATAAAGGCGAAGCACTAATCGTTGAAATTCCTGGTCTTCCAGCTGATCAGATCTATAAAAAAGGAATGTTGTTAACTCCACTTCAGGGGATGGCGGACTCCTGGTGGGTGGGTTCCAATTATGCCTGGGTGTTCGATAACGGGGATCCCACGACCGAATTCAGGATCAAAACGGAAGCATTACTGAAGCACTGGCTGAAAGTTCCATTCACCACCCGGGAACATCTCTGCGGTATCCGCCCGGCCACGATTGAACGCAGACCCTTTGTGGGACTGCACCCCCAATACCCGTTGGTCGGGATATTGAATGGCATGGGAACAAAGGGTTGTTCGCTGGCCCCTTTCTTTGCCAGGCAACTTTCTGACCATCTTTTATATAATAAAGCGATCAGCCCTGAAGCGGATATTGCGAGATTTAAAAAGGTCCTCACAAAACAAATAGATAATCTGGAATAGAACATTTGGGAAGTGCCGGGCAGAACACCCCTAATACAGATGCAACGGGAGGATCCCAAACAAAATTGCCGGGGCAAAACCGCACTAAGCAAGTGCAGGCCTGAGCTTACGGTTCTTTAGTATGATCCGACGGATGGCGAGGATCAGGAGAATGGTGAGCATGGGATGGATTTAAAATTGTTTTCAAAGCGGTTCGAACGCATCCTTGAATATACGCAAAGTTTTCCGGTTTGCAAGCCCGGCCGGCTTTTACTTATCTTTGCGCCTCAGAAAATCATGTTAATAGATGTACAGAACGCATACTTGCGGGGAACTGAGATCAGGGAATAAGGGTCAACAGGTAACCCTTGCAGGATGGGTACAAACCGTCCGGAAATTCGGCGCCATCACTTTCGTCGACCTGCGCGACCGCTATGGCATCACCCAGCTCCTGTTTGGCGAAGAGCTGAACAAATTACTGGAAGAAAACCCTCCGGGCAGGGAGTTTGTGATACAGGCCACCGGTAAGGTAAATGAAAGAAGCAGCAAAAACTCCCATATCCCTACCGGTGATATCGAAATAGTGGTCACCGGTTTTACCATTCTGAACAGGTCCGCGGTCCCACCTTTTACGATCCAGGATGATACCGATGGCGGTGATGACCTGCGGATGAAATACCGTTTCCTCGACCTTCGGCGAAATG
>JBGATE010000010.1:0-33832 GCA_044229375.1 Chitinophagaceae bacterium | reverse complement strand
ATCCTGGTCTTGTTTTTTGCTGGTTTTTCAACGGTTTCCGGGCAGGATAATTCCCCTTATTCCCGTTACGGGATCGGTGACCTGGTGCCCTCCACCCATATTAATACCCGGGCCATGGGAGGCATTTCAGCGGGTTACAGCGACTATCTTTCCATCAATTTCAACAACCCGGCTTCCTATTCACTGTTTGAGGCCAATCCTGAAGCAAGGTCAAAGAAACTGTCTTCCGGCAGATCGATCCTTGATATCGGTATCAATCTTGAAAGTCGAACCCTCCGGGAAAGTAACCCGGCAAAGAAATTCACAGCCGGCAACCTGCTGTTCTCTTACGTCCAGTTAGGGGTGCCGATAAAAAAGAACTGGGGTTTAAGTTTCGGCCTTCGCCCTGTTTCCAGGGTAAGCTATAAGATATTCCGTGCGGAAAGACTGAAAGATCCCAACACAGGATTACCGATTGACAGCGCCACCACCCGTTTTGAGGGAGATGGCGGTTCATATCTTGCTTCCGCAGGTACGGGATTCGCAATTTTCAAAAAGAAAAAGAACTGGAACGAGGAAAGCCTGAGCTTTGGTTTCAATGCCGGTTATTTGTTCGGCGAAAAAGATAATAGCAGCCGCCGGGAATTCAGGAATGATACCGTGCAGTATTATAGCGCCAATTTCCAGACCAAGACCAATTACGGGAATATCCATTTCAATACCGGGTTACAATACCGCCTGCCGCTTAAAAAGGAAAATATGATGCTTACAGCGGGTGTGTACGGCAGCTGGAGCCAGAAACTGAATGCAACACAAGACAGGATCAGGGAAACTTCGGTGTATGACGCTGTTCTTGGTGATCTAAGGCTGGACAGTGTGGAGGATATCCGCAATGTAAAAGGCAAGATCATTCTTCCGGCCTCGGTAACTGCCGGGTTTGTCATGCAAAAATATTCGACCTATAAAAAAGACGCGGGATGGCTGCTGGGAGTTGATTTTGTGTACCAGAACTGGGACAATTACCGTTTTTACGGGCAGGCAGATTCTGTCGGTAATAAATGGGAGCTTCGTTTGGGCGGACAACTCAATCCAGTGCCGCGGGAAAATTATTTCAGCCGCGTGGCTTACCGCTGGGGCGTTGTCCTTGGACCCGACTATATCAGGCTGGGTAAGCAAGTGCCGCAATTGGGTCTCACAATGGGTTTTGGTCTGCCGGTTGCCAATTACAACCGCCTCAGTCCCAACCAGGCTTCGGTGATCAATCTTTCGGTTGAATACATCAAAAGAGGAAATAACGATAATGTGTTGCGGGAAAACCTCTTCAGGTTATCCGCCGGCTTCTCGCTCAGCGATATCTGGTTCATCAAGCGGAAATATGACTAATGCATTTCTCCATAAAAGCTTTTTTCTTACAGCAGCTTTCCTAACCGGCTGCTGTTTTCTTTTGGGCTGTGAGAACGATGCGGATAAAGTGAAATCGTGGACGGAGAAAGTGGTCATGAAAGAAGAGGCGACGGATATTGACAGTTACCTCAGCCAGAACGGGAAGATGAAGGCCCGGTTGCAGGCGCCGAAAATGATCCGGGTGTATGCCGATACGATCTATGTGGAGTTTCCCCAAACCCTGCATGTTGATTTTTATGACGACAGCACACTGGTGGAGTCAAGGCTCGACAGCCGCTACGGAAAATATTTTGAAAGCCTGAACAAAGTGTACCTGCGCGACAGCGTGGTGGTGATCACCGTGAAAGGCGATACCCTGAAAAGCCCGGATCTCTGGTGGGACCAGAATGCCAAAATTTTTTACACGGACAAGTATGCTATTTATCACGGGGTGGGAAAAAATATCTATGGTGGCAAGGGATTAACGGCCACCCAGGATCTCAGCAGCGTGATCTTCAACCAGCCCACCGGAACGGTCCAGGTTTCAGAAGGGGGCATTCCCAAATAAACTTTTCCTTTCCGATTTTGTTCTGTTAATTACAAGCCATTTCGAATGCCAAAACTCCTATCTCCTAACTTCTAACTCCTAACTATATATGGAATACCGCAGAATGGGAAAAACAGGCTTACAGCTCAGCGTGCTTTCATTTGGCAGCTGGGTAAGCTTTCATAAACAGATCGATGACAGCAGGGCCGATGAACTGATGGGCATTGCCTATGACCAGGGCGTCAATTTTTTTGACAACGCCGAAGTGTATGCGCTCGGTGAAAGTGAAAAGATGATGGGCCGGGTGCTGAAAAAGAAAAACTGGGACCGCACTTCTTATGTTGTTTCTTCTAAAGCCTTCTGGGGATGGAGAGGGAAAGGGAATAAGCCCAACCAGACAGACCTGAGCCGGAAACATTTGGTGGAAGCCTGTAACGAAGCGTTGCAGCGCCTGCAACTGGATTACCTGGATCTTTATTTCTGTCATCGACCCGATAAGGGCACACCCATTGAAGAAACGGTGTGGACCATGCATCAATTGATACAGCAGGGAAAGATCCTTTACTGGGGAACCAGCGAGTGGAGCGGGGTGGAGATCATGGAAGCCCACCGCGTGGCGCATCAGTACGGGTTGATCGGCCCGGCTATGGAACAACCACAGTACAATTTGTTCGAACGCAACAAAATGGAGAACGAGTTCCTGATGATCTTCAGAACGGTCGGGATGGGCACGACCACCTGGAGCCCTTTGGCCTCCGGTTTGCTGAGCGGAAAATACAATGATGGGATACCCGGGGGAAGCCGTTTTGGTTTAACGGGGTTTGACTGGCTAAAGGATCGCTGGATGAAAGATGAAATGCTGGATAAGGTGAAAGGTCTTGCCGATTTGGCCGGCGAACTGGGAATTTCCATGGCCGAACTCAGCATTGCCTGGTGTATTAAGAATCCTGACGTGACAACGGCGATTCTGGGAGCGACCAGCAAGGAGCAGCTACTGCAGAATCTCAAATCACAGGATGCTGTCGCCAAACTGGATGCCGATGTGATGCAGCAGATTGATGATATCGTGAAGACAAAACCGATATTGCCGGAGTATTAAAATAAAACCTCCCGCAATTGCCGGGAGGTTTTAATTACATGGGACAGGGTCTTAACCGGTGTTTTTCATAAGGACGGTCACCATCATCTCATGTAAGGGTTGGTTTTTTGCCGGGTCGGCCGAAGGCCCGGCGGGATACTTGGATTATGAAACGGGACCACCCAATATTTACAAATTGCCTGCCAATGGCATTACCGCAGGGCGCGGGTTCAACGGAATACTACGATACCCGTAGTACTACCTGAACAAAATCGTATATCAACGAAACCTATCTTTACCTTCACTACTAAATCCGCATTATGTCGTTTGCCAACAAGACCGTACTGATAACCGGCGCTACCCGCGGGATCGGGAAGGCCATCGCCCTTCGCCTGGCCGTTGACGGAGCCAATATCGTGATCGCTGCCAAAAGCGTGGAAGAGAATCCCAAACTCGGGGGCACCATTTATTCAGCCGCCGCGGAAATTGAAGCAGCCGGCGGGAAGGCGCTTGCGGTACAATGTGATATCCGGTTTGAGGAGCAGGTGCAAAATGTGATCGACAAAGCGGTATCGGAGTTTGGCGGGATCGACATACTGATCAACAATGCATCGGCCATTTCCCTGACGGGCACCGAAGAGACCGAGCCCAAACGATTTGACCTGATGCACAGCATCAATGTACGCGGGACTTTTTTTGTAACGAAGGCCTGTTTGCCGCAACTGAAAAAAGCGGTCAACCCGCATATCCTGACCTTATCGCCGCCCATTAACCTTGACCCTAAATGGTTTGATAAACACGTGGCCTATACGCTGACAAAGTACAATATGAGTATGATGACGATCGGCTGGGCGCGGGAATTTGCCAAATACAATATTGCAGCCAATGCACTCTGGCCCAGGACCACGATCGATACGGCCGCGGTGCGAAATCTTTTGGGAGGCGCCATGCTGGCCAATATGAGCCGCAAACCGGAGATACTGGCCGATGCGGCCTATTATATCCTGCAACGATCTTCGGTTGAATGCACGGGTAATTTGTTCGTTGATGAACAGGTGCTGGCTGCCGAAGGGATCACCGACCTGGAACAATACGCCGTGGTGCCCGGCGGAAAGTTATACAATGACCTGTTTGTCTGATCTTCTCAGGCTTCCTGTTTTTCGGCATCTTCCTGCCTGTTCTCCGGCCGCATTTGCGGGAAGAGCAGCACATCCTGGATGGAGACTTCGCCGGTGAGCAGCATACAGAGCCGGTCAATGCCGATACCGATACCGGAAGTGGGTGGCATTCCGTATTCCAGCGCGCGGAGGAAATCATGATCGATGAACATGGCCTCGTCATCTCCTCTTTCCATCAGTTTCGCCTGTTCTTCAAACCTTTCCCGCTGGTCGATGGGATCATTTAATTCACTGTAGGCATTGGCGATCTCTTTCCCGTTGATCATGAGTTCAAACCGTTCCACCAAACCTTGTTTGTCGCGGTGTTTTTTGGTGAGCGGGCTCATTTCAACCGGGTAATCGATGATGAAAGTTGGCTGCACATAACTCTTCTCGCATTTCTCGCTGAAGATCTCGTCGATCAGTTTGCCCTTGCCCATCGTCTTGTCCACATGGATATTCAGTTGCTTGCAAACGGAGCGGAGTTGCTCTTCGTTCATCTTGCTTACATCAATGCCGGTATGTTCCAGTATCGCGTCATAGATACTGATCCTTTTGAAAGGCGCTTTATAGGAGATCATCTTATCGCCGATGGCGATATCCGTAGTACCACAAACATCCAGTGCGGCCTTTTCGAGCAATTGCTCCGTGGTTTCCATCATCCAGAAATAATCCTTGTACGCGGTGTAAAATTCCAGGATGGTAAATTCCGGATTGTGTGTGCGGTCCATTCCCTCATTGCGGAAGTTCCGGCTGAATTCATATACCCAGTCGAAACCGCCGACGATCAGCCGTTTCAGGTACAGTTCATTGGCGATCCGCAGGTATAACGGGATATCCAGCGCGTTGTGGTGCGTGATGAAGGGCCTGGCGGCAGCGCCACCGGGAATACTTTGCAATACCGGTGTGTCCACCTCCAATGCGCCGTGGTTATTGAGAAACGCACGAATCGAGTTGATCAGTTTGGTTCGCTTGATAAAGGTTTCTTTCACCGCGGGGTTGATGATCAGGTCCGCGTAACGCTGGCGGTATTTGAATTCCGGGTCCGTCACCGCGTCGAAGGTCTGGCCATCGGCTTCTTTTACGATGGGCAGGGGGCGGAGCGATTTGCTGAGCAGGATCAGTTCTTTTACATGCACGGATGTTTCGCCGGTCTTGGTCACGAATACATATCCCTTCACGCCGATGATATCGCCGATATCCAGGAGTTTTTTCCATACGATATCATAGAGCGTTTTGTCTTCTCCGGGGCAGATCTCATCCCGTTTGATATAAAGCTGGATACGGCCATGAGCATCCTGGATCACGGCGAAATTAGCCTTGCCCATGTCCCTGACGCTCATGATACGCCCGGCCAGGCATACATCGGTAAATTGTTCTTTATTCTCTTCCTTAAAGGTTTCTTTGATATAGGCTGAGTTACTGTTGACCGGATAAAGCGGAGCAGGATAGGGTTCGATCCCCATCATGATGAGTTCCGCGAGTTTTTCCCGGCGCAATTGTTCCTGTTCTGATAAGTGTGTACTGCTCATGGATGACTTCAACTGGTTTAAACGCTGCGGCCAAAGTTACTGGTTCGGGCGCAGCGCACAAACAAAAAGCCCCGTCACGGCTTAACCGGGACGGGGCGGATATTATTTACTGAGCGCTTTTATTTATAATAACTCAGCGTCATTTCGGAGCGGCGGTTCTGCTGGCGACCGGCGGCTGTTTTGTTATCAGCGATCGGCATGGTCTCACCATGACCTGTGGCAGTGATACGGCTTTCATCCACGCCCTTGCTTACGATATACGCTTTCACGGATGCGGCGCGGTTATCACTGAGTGTCTGGTTGAATTCATCAGAACCAACATTGTCTGTATGACCGTCGATGGCAAGGCTCATACCCGGGTTCTCCGTCAGGATCTTGGCCACATCGTTCAGGCCTTTGAATGATTTGGACTGGAGTTTGGCGCTGCCGGTAACAAAAAGGATATTCTTGGCGGCAATGTTCACTCTTTTCATCACTTCTTCGGGGATGACCGGGCAGCCATAATTTTCCTTCACCCCGGGGATCGTAACGCACCTGTCTTCTTCATCGTTCACGCCATCGCCATCCGTATCCGGAATGGGGCAACCCTGGTAGCGGGCCACACCCGGAACCGTGGGACATTTATCTTCCTCATCATTGATACCGTCTTTATCCGTATCGGGGATGGGGCAACCCTGGTAGCGGGCAACACCGGGAACCGTGGGGCATTTATCTTCCTCGTCATTGATGCCGTCCTTATCCGTATCGGGTATCGGGCAACCTTCGTATTTAGCGATACCCTTTACAGTGGGGCACTTATCGTCTTTATCAAGTATTCCGTCGCCGTCCGTATCCGGACAACCCTGGGTGGCAGCTGGGCCGGGAACATCCGGGCAGGCGTCCACATTGTCGGGAACTCCGTCGCCGTCGCGGTCGGCTACAGGAACCACAACCGGTTTAGCGGTGTTTTTGAAGAAATATCCCAGGCGGAAACCCAGCGAACCGTTCCGGAGATGATCATCACCGGTCACGAGTACTTCGGGGATCAGGTTGCGAAGACCAAAAGTGTAATTCACCGAGAAGAACATATCGTTTTTGAAACGGATACCCAGGAGGCCGTTTGCGCCATAATCGATGCCACGGTAATCGGAGGCAGCGGTTTTGCCGAAATTGATACTCCTGATTTCGCTCTTTTTGCCGTCTTCAATTCTAATCTTTTTCGAAGGAAGGTTAAACCCGAGCTGGGGCCCCACTCCCATGAAAAGACGGGTTTTGCCGGGTTTGCCAACATAGGCCACAAAGTTCAGCAGCAGGTCGGCATAACGCAGTGCATCGGCTTCTTTCACCGATTCTGTCTTGAGCGTGTATTTGCCTTTTTGAACATAATGGATACCGGGCTGGAAGCTGATATTTGATTTTTTGATCGGTGCGTCAACGACCATTCCGGCAGTAAAACCGGTCCTGGCATCACCACGGTTATCGAGGCCGTTCAGTCTGCCAAATACATTGCTGACTGATGCGCCGCCGGCGATCCCTACCTGTGCTTTTTGTGAAAGTCCCTGGATTTGAAATAAACAGGAAGCTGTGATGAAAAGGAACAATACTTTTTTCATATCAGTTATTTTGGTTTGCCTACTCCTATCGCTTTTCGGCGGTGGCGCCCTTTTGCAGGGTTTACATTTTTGATCGTTAGCTTTTTTTTCCGGGATCGGCAGGTAGCTGCCGGAAAACAGGGTTAAGATAACGACTTTTTCAAAAGTAGGGCAAAGTTAACAGTTACAGGGAGATGTGCAAATAAAAAGCCCCGGCTTTATTGCAATACCGGGGCCTTTTTTATCGGTTTGGAATCAGTTCGCCGGGGGCTCATTATCAGGGTTTTTAATCTCTTTTTTCTTTTTTCCGGTCAGATTCCGGATGACAATAAATAGCAGGAATATGATCAGGGCGGCGCCGCCCACCCCGACAATTACAGCAGCCACTTGGGAGCCGTTGCAGGAAAGGGTGCAGGCAAGAGCCCCAACCAGGTATAAAAGACCGAGGGCGACGATTACAGAAAGAATAATAAGCCCGGTCTGACTGCTCCGGGACAGCCCTTCTGTTGTTTTGATGGTTTTAATTTGAGATTTCAACATCTTTTTCCTTTCCTTCCATTTGAGCAGCTTCCCGTCCTCGCCCTTCATGCTTTTGGCAAAAACAGAAATGGGTTTAAAGGATCGCTGCATACTATCACCCGGGTTGACCGGAATAATGGCCATGGCAGAAGTAAACGGCACCTGGTAGCGGAAAACCTGTTCCGGGTGATTGCCCAGGTAGAGGATCATAAAAAAGGTAGAGGCAGCCAGGAGGAGATCACAGGCTTTCTGTTTCCGGTAGAAAGCCATACCCTTTTCTTTTTTTCGGGGATAAGCGATGAACGCGAACGCATAAACCGCCGCAAAACACAGTAAGAATGCAAGCGGCAGTGAGACGCCCAGGTTACCCAGCATAAGTCCGGACAGGATACCGATCGTGCCCAGCAGTAAAAAAGAAATGACTATGATGATACGGGCATACCAGGGATGCTGTTTCGCCCAAAATGAAAGTTTTCTCATGCTATTTAGTTTTAGTTTATTGAACGTATATCTGAGAGGCAGCAAGATCATAAACGAAGTTTTATTCCGATCGCCGGAATGTTGTTATTTACAGGAACTTCTTTTAAAACTGAAGGTGCCGATTCCAGTTTAAAAAAAACGGTAGCTGCTTTTTTCCTGTTTCCTGATGACGCTACGAAAAACGGGATACTGCTGAGCATGGAGCTTATCCCCAGTATGAAAAAGACATTGCTGGTTCTGTATCCTTTGTCTTGTTCGCCATTGAAGCCCGCGTCTAACTGATTCATGAAACTGGTACTGCCGCCAATGAAACCAGCGGCCGTAAAAGTGAAACCGCCGCCCAGCAGCACCCAGGCTGCTGTGTTTTGATTTTTGGCTTTTGCCAGGTAGAATTCACGGGAGATGTCCTGGCTGAAAATACTGGTGGAAAGGGTAATAAACAGTATAGAGATCAATGGCTTTTTCATGATCAATAAGTTTTGTGTTGTTTAAGCAGCAGCATTTAAAATAAATTTTCTCTTACCAGTAACTCAACAGGAAATGTGTTTGTACAGAATTGAATCTTCTGATTTCTTTTTGGACGATGCCAATTCCTTTTACCCAATAGATTTTTTTTGCGTAATAATGCAAATCGGCAGGCTGCAGGCCATTAGAAGTGGAGAATACATGCACATTGAAATAGGTAACGCCGCCAACCTGTAAATGCTGAATGAAATCATAAACCAATGCCTGCCCGGAAGAATTAAAGGGGTACCAAAAAAAGTCGTTTAAAGAAAAATCAGGTGAAATAAACACCGAATCGCTCCTGTAAAAATATCTGTCGATCAAGCCGGTTGTAGCAACACCCTTAAACCATTCCGGGACATCGGGCCTGGATAACCGTAGTGTATATTCCTGGTAATAATAATCTGATGACCCCTGGCATATTCCTGCACAATTCGGATCAGAGGAGCCGGGTATACCCTGCTGAAATTTTTTTTCAATACTGCTTTGTGAAACATATACAGTATCAATGAGTCCTGTCGTAGAATCCTTATAAGCAAAGTATCTGCCAGGAGGGAGCTGAACAAATTCAAGCCCTTCAGGATTCAGTTTTACCAGCGGAGGCGGAAAACGGGTGTAGGGAGCATAAGGGGGAGGGGTCTCTTTTTTGCAACTGACATTCGCCATACAGATTATCATTACACCGGTCAGCCAGCGTAAAGGGAAAAGTATTTTCATGTTAAAGAGGTATTAGTTTCACAGATGCTGTTCAGCCGGATCATCATCTGCATTACGGATCACTGACCGATCCTGTCACCCTTAAAAGTACCCGTCACCAGTACAGAGTCAGTGCCGAACCTGCATACGGCATTGAAACTACCCTCCATCTTCTGCGCATTAGCGCTGGTGAATGTGATACTGCCCGCATTTGCCCCGTTGTTTTCATAAATGGGAGTTGCCCCGCTTCCCGCATTTACCCTGTATTGGCAGCGAAACCCACTGGCAAAATCAAAAGTGCCGGGGCCACTTATTATGGGGAAGACATTTATATACACAGCATTGCCGGCTTCATTTGTGCCATCCACATAGCTGGCGCCGCCTAATGGGCTGCTTAATCCCATCGGAGCTTTTGTCCCCCGTGCATTGATATTGAGGATTTGCCCGGAAGAAAGCACAACGGTGGCATTGAACTCATTGTTATTGGGAAGGGGGGATGGCAGGGAATTTTTTTTACAGCCTAACGAACCAAATGTTACAACCGTGATGAAAACTGCTACTAATACTTTCATAAGACTTTTTCGTTTATTTATTACTGTCAGGGAAATTAAACCATACATCAGGTTTCTTAAACTGCTCATCAAGGTAAGCGAGGGTAACTTCATCTAATAACTGAATTTTACCAAGACGGGGACCCCATTTGCAATAATTACTAAAGTTTGGGTGGTCAGGCATTGACAATAGCTTTAAAATCATTAACTTTTACATTGCGGGAAATCAGGTAGAACGGGTTGAAACAGAACTTTTTACTTAAAACATCAGAAACAGTCAAATGACCACCCTTACGGCCCAAGGCTATTTGTTTCAGCGTATACGCGAAAAATTGCCCCTGCAGGATTCGCTGGCCGATACCGTTTCTGAGATCCTGCATGTCAGCAGTGACAGCGCCTATCGCCGGATCCGCGGGGAAACACTATTATTGTTCGACGAAGCGATAGCGCTCTGCAAACATTTCAATTTATCCCTGGATAAGCTTGCGGACACTAAAAGCAACGACGTCCTTTTTCATAATGTTCATATACGGAACGGAGACTATACTTACCGGCAATTTCTGGAAGGGCTAAAAGTCCGGCTAACAGCGCTTGCCAACGTTACACAAAAAGAAGTGGTCTATATGTCCAAGGATCTTCCCCTCTTTCACAATTTTTACTTCCGCCCCCTGATCGCCTTCCGGTATTATTTCTGGATGAAATCGCACCTGTTGCATCCTGATTTTGAAAAAATGCAGTTCAGCCTTAATGTCCTGCCCGGTGATATTGAAATCCTGAGCAGGGAACTGACACGTGTATATTCCAGCATTCCTTCGGCGGAAATGTGGAATACCGAAAGTATCAACAGCACTATTTCCCAGATCGAATACTCCAGGGATTCCGGCCATTTTACATCGGCCGCCGATTTAGCATCCGTTTATAATGCCCTCGAAGATTCGATACAACATATGAAGGTACAGTCCGAGCATGGCTGCAAGTTTATGCCGGGAGAGGATCCGGAAGGAAGGAAACCTAATTTCAAATTCTTTTTCAACCGGGTGGTGTTGGGCGATAATACCATCATGGTGACCGCGGATGCGGCCCGTACTGTTTTTATCAATTACGGGCATTTGAATTATATTGAGACGAATGATGAAAATTTTTGCAATGACCAGTACAGGGATTTTGAAAACCTTATCAGGAGATCCACCCAGATCAGTCAGAGCAGTGAGAAGCAGCGGAATATTTTTTTTAATATCCTGCTGACCAAGATAAGGGACCGAAAACGTAATATCAGATCATGACTACCGGTGAACTTCAACAACAGCTTTTCCGGGTTATCAAGACAAAATTACCGGAGAATGCCTCTGTAGCAGAGGAAGTGGCCCGTTTGCTCGGTATAAGCACCGACAGCGCCTACCGCAGGATGCGGGGAGAGAAAACGATCTCGCTGGATGAACTGGAAATTCTCTGCCGTCACTACCAGGTTTCGCCGGATGCCCTGATGAATATTAAACAGGGAGGTATCATGTTCCAGGGGCAATACCTGGATAAAACCAATTTTCGCTTTGAGGAATACATCAGCAGTGTGATGCAGAACCTGGCCTATATGAACAGCTTTAAGGAAAAGTGTTTTTATTACCTCTGCAAGGACCTGCCGATCTTTCACCATTATCACCTGAGGGAGATAGCAGCCTTTAAATGGTTTTTCTGGCTGAAGACCTATTTCCAGTTCCCGGGTTTTGATAAAAAAAAGTTTCGTTTTTACGATCATCCGGAAGAGATATTTGCTTTAGAACGAAAAGTACTGGACCAATACAACCAGATCCCCAGTGTGGAAATATGGAACCTGGAAAACATGAATATCTTTTTCCGGCAGATCGAATTTTACCGCGACGGGCAGGTTTTTGAATCGGATGAAGACATCTACCGGCTGTATGAAGCCCTGGGAAAACTGTGGGATCACCTGGAGAAACAGGCGGCGTTCGGTTACAAATTCAATTACGGCGACCCCGATCACAAACCGCTGGCCCCTTATAAAATGTATTTTAATGAAGTGTTGCTGGGGGATAACAGCATGCTGGTGGAACTCGACGGGACACGGATGGTCTATATGTCACATACCACCATCAACTTCATGCTGACAAAGGACGAGTCCTTTACGCAGAATATGTATAACCATATTCAAAACCAGATGAAACGCTCCACCCTGATCAGCGAAGTAAGTGAAAAAGAGCGCTCCCGGTTTTTCCGCATCATCCGGGAAAGGATCGAACATCGTAAAGAAAGCCTGAAAGTGTAATCAGTGACCAACATCATCTGTTCATCAGCGGAAAAACTGTAAGTTGCACTATATAAAAGATCATTAGATCTTTTTATTAACACTATTTCCCATGAAGCACATTTTGATCATCGGAGGTCTATGTACCTTATTGAGCAGTTGTGATGTACTGTCGAATCTGCCGGGAACAGGCGGCATAACGGAAACCGAAGCTGCCGGCGGCATAAAGGAAGCGCTTGGCCAGGGACTGGTGAAAGCGGTGTTGCAACTGAACCGGGAGGATGGATTTTTTAAAGACGCGTTCTATAAAATTCTGATGCCACCGGATGCCCGGAAGATCGAGAATACGCTGCGTGACCTGGGCATGGGCAAAATGGTTGACAAAGCGATACTGCAGATCAACCGGGCCGCGGAGGATGCGGCCGGCTTTGCCAAACCGATCTTTGTGGATGCGATCAAAAG
The DNA here is from genome assembly GCA_044229375.1 of Chitinophagaceae bacterium. Taxonomy (GTDB): domain Bacteria; phylum Bacteroidota; class Bacteroidia; order Chitinophagales; family Chitinophagaceae; genus JJ008. The sequence continues at coordinate 21,113 of JBGATE010000010.1, read as the reverse complement.
TATGACCATCGCGGACGCGATCGGCCTGGTCAGGAATGGCGATACCAGCGCCACTCATTTCTTCCGGGTAAAGACAACCGATAACCTGGTAGCGGCATTCCTGCCGGTGATCCGTAATTCCCTCGATAAGCTGGATGCCACTAAGTATTACGGGGATGTGGTGAACACCTATAATAATTTCCCCACAACGTTTAAAAAACTGAATCCCGACCTGCCCGGCTTTGTCACCTGGAAAGCCACCGACGCGCTCTTTGACCTGGTGGCCAGGGAGGAAAGGAATATCCGGCAGAATATCGCCGCCCGTACCACCGAACTGCTGCGAAAAGTGTTTGGTGCCAAATGGAACTGATTATCATTGCATAGTGTTGCCACCCCTGCAACCATTGGCTTAAAAAAACGTCAAATATAGCTACAGGCTCCCTGCGGCTATAAATAGCTGTTATCTTGCAGTCTGGAAAAATAATACCCTTATGAAGACATTTATTGTAGTTACCCTTTTCAGCCTGCTTGCTATTCCGGCTGATTCTTTTGCACAGATCAAATTACCCCAGATACTCACCGGGAAAAAAACCAGCACCGGCATTACGGAGCATGAAGCCGGTGAAGGGATCAAAGAAGCCCTTGGCCAGGGATTGGCAAAGGCCGTTCTTCAACTGAATAAGGAGGATGGTTTTTTTAAGGACGCCTTTTATAAAGTGTTGATGCCCCCCGATGCCAGGAAGATGGAGAACACCCTGCGGAGCATGGGCATGGGTAATATGGTGGACAAGGCGATCCTCCAGATCAACCGGGCAGCGGAGGATGCGGCCGGTCATGCCAAACCCATTTTCGTGGATGCCATCAAAAATATGACGATCGCCGATGCGATCGGGTTATTGAAAAATGGCGACACCAGTGCCACCCATTTTTTCCGCCTGAAGACAACCGATAAACTGATCGCCGCATTCTCGCCCGTGATCAAAAATTCATTAGACAAACTGGAGGCGACAAAATATTACGGGGATGCGGTGAATACCTACAATAATTTCCCCACCACTTTTAAGAAGATCAACCCCGATCTGCAGGGACATGTTACCGCCAAAGCTGTGCAGGCCCTTTTTGATCTCGTTGGGAAAGAAGAGCTGAATATCCGGCAGAATATGGCGGCCCGTACATCCGACCTGCTGAGGAAAGTGTTCGGCGCGAAGTGGTAAAAGATCAGTCCGGGAAAATACTCCAGAATAAAAGTACCACCCTTCTTCGGGGATCATCCAGCCGGTAATCGGTTTGTTTTGGATCCGGCAGACTTTCACCCTTCCCTTCATAGAGGTAAAGTACATTCCTGATATAGATACCGTTGTCGGCACGGGAAGCCGCAAATTGTTTGAAAAGATTCCAGACCGATTCGGCCCTGGCACGGGAAAGTTCCTTGTTCAATTCCTTGTTATCCGGTTCCCTGCCGGAAAGGGCAAGCCTGGAACGAAGGTTATTATACAATGAACTTCCCTCACCAATAGTGGTGCCGTCCGCATATCCCTTGAAAGTGATGACCAGTGATAGGGGGAAATCGGGATATTTTTTTGTGAAGCGGTCAATTTCAAGCACCGCTGGTTCAAATATCTTGGTCATATTTTTCACAACCGTTGGCGATACACTGTAACTGCCCGGTTCAAAAAGCACATCCTGCTCCAGTTTCACCACCATGTTCCGGTTGATGAGATCTTCCAGGAAGGAGATCTTCTGGTTGATGCGTTGTTCTGCACTGCGCGTACGGGAGAGAACCGCCCGGAGCCTATCCCAGTCCTCCTTATTGATCACCGCCTCGCCGATATGGATCGTATTCTGTTCGTGCAAGGTGTCGATCTCGCGGTTGGTATTATCAATGAATTTTTTGATCCGGCTGTTGGCGGCACTGTCGATCTCATTCTGGGTCTCTTTGTATTGCCTTTTTTCGTCCAGTAATTTCAGATCGGTACCGTGCTTTACCAGCTGGCTGTCCAGTTTTTGCAGTTCCTTTTTATCCGTGCCCACTTTTTTCTGCGGAAGACAGGAATACAGGCAGGTGATAATTAAAGTAAGAATACAAAGCGGTAGAAGGGCTGTTTTTCTCATATAACAGCGGGGTTTATGGTGCTTACTAAAGTTAATAAGATAAAGCGGGGAAAACAATACTTTATTCCGCGGAAAGCAACACCTGCCAGGCTTCTTTCACCCTTCCTTCGTCAAGGAGTTTTTGGGCATATAAATGGAGCTCTTTTTCCATTTCAACCGGATCAATACTATAATACTGAATGATTTGCTTCAGGAAGGGGTCGTCAAATGAGGGGTCTATGACAGGCAGTTCAGTTACATTCGCCAGCATCCCGAGATGATTTCCGGTAAGCAGCTTGCTGTTTCGAACGGAGGCCGGGAGCTGGTCCAATCCCATACCCAGCTTTGTATTGGGTTTTTCAACGATGAACAGGTTGGTTTCATCCACCTTGCAGTACCAATCGCCACCCAGGCGGGCCACGTGATGGATCTTACGCTGATCCAATTTTTTATTTTCATCCAGCAGGGAATCGTCAATATGCATCCGCAGCACTTCACAGATCACAAGATTGCCGGCTCCGCCTTCCGTGCCGAGCGGTTTAATTTCAAGTACCCGGCATTCCAGCTTCACTTTACTCTCTTTGACCATGGGTGGCCTGACGAGGGTGGCGGGCTCCTCGGTAAAACCGGCTTTTACAAACTCATTGATTTCCTTGGGAAACTCGCAACTCGCCAGTGAGGTTTGCTGTACCATATCATAGGTCACGATGTTGATTACCACTTCCGGAACGTCCTGCAATTTATGCATGGTATGTTTGGTGGTATTATCCCGGACCCTTCTGGACGGGTAAAAAATAAAAATGGGCGGGTTGGAAGAGAACATATTGAAAAAACTGAAGGGACTCAGGTTCACATTCCCCTCCTTATCCATAGTAGAAGCGAAGCAAATGGGCCGCGGGGCGATCACATGCTGGAGGTAATACTGCTTTTCCGCGGGTTTACAATTTTCCAGGTCCAGTATCATTGCTAATTTATTGAAACAGAACAAATATCGGAAAGATCGGGTTCGGGGCCTCATCCCGTTCAAACAGAATATCCGCCATTCCTGTTTTTTTGGCAATTGCTGTAACAAAGAGTTTCGCAGTTTCGTTCTACGAAATAATTCGTCTTTCTGAGGCGATCATTTGTAAACTTAAAACCAAGTAGTCATGAAAAGGATTGTAGTATTTGCATTACTGGCCACTGCCTTTACCGCACAGGCCCAGAAAGAAGAAAGAAAACGCATTGAAGGAAGCGGGAATCTGATAACCCGGGATGTATCGGTTCAGTCATTTGATGAACTGGATGCCAGCGGCTTATTCAACCTGCATTTATCGCAGGGCGACAAAGAACAGGTGAAGATTGAAGCGGAGGATAATCTCCAGGAGCTTTTTATCGTAAAGAATGAAGGCGCAAAGCTGAGAATCAGCATGAAGAAGAACGTGAACATCAACAGCAAAAAGAAAATGAACGTGTACGTGACCTTCAAAAAACTGAAGGTAATGGACCTGAGCATGGTGGGCGGCACCTATTCGGATGAGTCATTGAGGTTTGCTGATCTCAAATTGAGAAACGAGAGCGTCGGATCCGTAAACCTCGACCTGTCGGCGCAATCCCTGAATATGGATAATGAAAGCGTGGGAAGCGTGAAACTGACCGGTAAGGCGGAGAATGCCGTTATCAGAAGCAGCAGCGTAGGAAGCATCCAGGCAGGTGAATTCGTGGTGCAGAAAATGGATATCAACAACAGCGGGGTAGGCTCCGCGGTTGTGAATGCGGCAAAGGAACTGATCGTTGCTGATTCCTTCCTGGGAAAAGTGAAGAATAAGGGGGGCGCAGCGGTAAAAAAATCGAATAAGACGGTGATTTGAGGGGGAGGAGTTATCTCCTGATTTTTATCAAATAGGAAATAGAGCACATAGAATAAAACACAGGGTAATCAATAAATACCCCAGGTGTCTTGTCTGTGTGCTCTATGTACTAGGTGGTTCAAAAAAGAATCACCCCAGTTTTTTTCTTTTTAAGATACTCCAGTCCGTCTCCTCCGCCACAATGGTATTCGAAAGAATGCCCAGCCCGTCGATTTCCATTTCCACTTCATCACCGGCCTGCAGCCACTGCTCGGCATAACCGGGATCACTCAGTTTTCCCGTTCCGTTCAGTTCCAGGAAGCAACCGGTACCCACGGTGCCGCTACCGATTACATCGCCGGGGTAGAGGTCAACGCCATAAGAGGCCCGTTCAATGATTTCCGCAAAGGTCCAGTCCATATCTCCGAGGCTGCCATCGCTGACCTGTTTGCCATTCACCCGGCATTGCATTCGGAGGTTCCAGCATTTGCCGGTATGATTTTCTTTTGCCGGTTTTTCCAAAGCCATCAGTTCATCCAGGGTTACCAGCCAGGGACCGAGTGTGGTGGAGAAATCCTTCCCCTTGGCAGGCCCCAGGTTCAGCAACATCTCTTCCATCTGCAGGCGTCTTGCGCTCAGGTCGTTCATGATCATCAGTCCGCCGATATATTCATCCGCTTCCTCCGCCTTGATATTTCTTCCGTGTTTACAAATAACGATCGCAGCTTCCAGTTCAAAATCCAGTTTCTCAAAATGATCGGGCATGCAACTAACGGGTCCGGGGCCCTGTATGCTATGGTGGTTTGTGAAATAGAATATCGGGTACTGGTCAAATTCTGGGATCATTTCCACTTTGCGGTTACGGCGGGCCGCCGCCACATGCTGGCGGAAGGCATAACCATCGCGGCAACTGGTGGGAAAGGGTACGGGTGCCATCAATTGAACCTCGCTGAGCGGAACCGCTTTGTTGCTTGTTCTTGTCCCCTCTTTCAGTAACAACTCACCGGCCTGTGCCACCGGGAAATACTCTTCCCAGTAAGTCAGGAAAAGGTTCATACTGTTCGGCAGGTCCGGGTGCAGAACATCCATATCATAGATCATATCATGGATCAGTATGCCGAGTTGTTCCCTTTCTTCTTTCAGGTAAGTGACTAGTTTCATAATCTTCATCAATTAAGGTTGCTAAGTTAAAGAGGTTGTTTGTAAATTGGGGGAATGAAAAAATGGCTTGTAATTCTTTTGCTGCCTGTGCTGGCATTTCTTCCGAAAGAAGAACCCGAAGCATGGATTCGCATCAATCAATTAGGTTATACTCCCGGCGGGGTGAAAGTCGCGGTATGGTGCAGCAAAGGACAATCGGCAGCCGGCAGCTGGCAGTTGGTCGATGTGAATACCGGTAAAACGGTTGCCTCCGGCATGGCAGGGAAATCCTATGGGGCTTACGGGCCATTCAAACAAACCTGCCGGTTGAATTTTTCTTCTTTTGGCAAACCGGGACGATATTATTTACAGGCGGGAGCGGTGCGATCTCCCGAGTTTGAGATCGGCGAAGATGTTTACAAGGGCGCCGCAGATTTTTGTCTTCGATATATGCGTCAGCAGCGCACCGGGTTCAATCCTTATTTGAAGGACAGTTGCCATACCCATGATGGTTATGTGCTGTACGGTGCAGAGGCAGGAATTGCCGACAGTACCCGGATCGATGTGGTGGGCGGCTGGCATGATGCGTCGGATTATCTGCAGTACAGCAGCACTTCTGCGAATACCACCTGGCATTTGCTGGCGGCTTACCGGGATTTTCCAGGAGTGTTCGGGGATGAAAAACAGGCTAACGGCCTGGACGGGAAGAACGGAATCCCGGATGTGCTGGATGAGGGTAAATGGGGATTGGACTGGTTATTGAAAATGCATCCCCGGCCCGACCGGATGTTTAACCAGATCGCCGATGACCGGGATCATATCAATATGCGGATGCCCGCGCAGGATACACAATATGGAAGAGGATATGAACGACCGGTTTACTTTATCAATGGCAAGTCGCAGCAGCGGGGAAAATTCATGAATAATACAACGGGCACCTCTTCTACAGCCGGTAAATTCGCCAGTGTATTTGCGCTGGCTCACTATCTCCTTAATACCGACAGCATTTTCAAAAAGGTGGATACCCGGCGATCCTATTATGACAAAGCTCTTTCAGCCTATACGTTCGGGTTGAAAAAGCGGGGTGTGACGCAGACCGTTTCCGTCCGGTCACCTTATATCTACGCGGAAGATAACTGGACCGATGATATGGAACTGGCAGCCGTTTCTATTCATAAGATGCTGAATACAAATAAAGGCAGCGCGGACAATGGTTTTTACCTGGCACAGGCGGTCAATTATGCCAAACAGGAAAAGATAACACCCTGGCTGGGGGCCGATACCGCCAAACATTACCAGTGGTACCCGTTCATTAACCTGGGTCATTATGAACTGGCGGTTCAGTTAACGAAGCAGAAAAATTTACCAGCCCGCGAGGCGGGTTATGAGAAGGAATTCGCTTATAATTTCCCGAAAAACACGGATAGTGTCATCGGGTATTATAAAGAAGGTATCCGGCGGGTCTGGGCCAAAGCCAGTCAGAATGCCTTCTACCGCGGCATTCCTTTTATCTGGTGCAGCAATAACCTCACCACTTCATTTGCGATTCAGTGTTACTGGTACAAAGAGCTGACAGGCGATAAACAATTCTCAGAAATGGAGCAGGCTAATTTCGACTGGCTGTTTGGCTGCAATCCCTGGGGCAGTTCCATGGTTTATGGATTGCCATCCCGGGGCGATACGCCGGCGGATCCGCATTCCGCTTTCACCCACATTAAAAAATTCCCGATCGACGGCGGCCTGGTGGACGGTCCGGTGTATACAAGCATTTACAACGGACTGATCGGTATAAATTTATTTGAACCGGATGAATACGACGGTTTCCAAAGTGACCTTGCCGTGTATCATGATGATTATGGCGACTACAGCACCAATGAGCCTACCATGGACGGAACGGCCTCACTGATCTATTTGCTTGCCGCGAAGGAGGCGGAGAACCGGCCAAAAAAGCGCTAACCCCCGCCCGGAGCGGGGGCCTTACCAGCTATCGTGGTGCCATCATCCGGGGCGACAGCACCCAAAGGAATATCGCGCTGGTCTTTACCGGGCATGAATTCGCCGACGGAGGGAATTTCATTCATCAAACGCTGAAACAGGAAAAAGTAAAAGCCTCTTTCTTTTTCACCGGTGATTTTTTCCGGAACCCCGCCTTTACTAAGATCATCACGGATCTGAAGAGCGGCGGAAATTATATCGCTCCTCATTCAGATAAACATTTGTTGTATTGCGACTGGAATAAAAGGGACAGCCTGCTGCTGACAAAAAAGCAATTCCGGGATGACCTGTCAGACAATTATAACGCGATGATCCGTTTCGGTATCCGTAAAGAAAAGTCACCCTTTTTTTTACCTCCTTACGAATGGTACAACGACAGTATCGCCGCCTGGACAAAACAATCGGGTGTTCAACTGATCAATTATACCCCGGGAACGATCAGCCATGCCGATTACACGACACCGGCTGATAAAAACTATCGCAGCAGCGGGAACATTTTCAATTCCATAGTCAATTATGAACAAAGCAGGCCTTCCGGGCTGAACGGGTTTATCCTTTTAATGCACATCGGCACGGACCCCGGGCGAACAGATAAATTCTATGATCGTCTGCCTGAATTGTTAAAATACCTTAAAACAAAAGGCTATCATTTTCAACGGGTTGATGAACTGCTGATAACTGATTAAAATCAGGTGTCCACACAAAAAATACGCCCATTCACCATTGCCCATTCACCATTCGCGTTTCCTATCTTTGCGCCATGCATTTCGAAAAGATCCATAATAAGGGCCAGGCCCGGTTATTCAAGAATGATTTCCTGGAAGCGCTGACAAAGGCCAACCCGCTGGTGATCTGGGGTATGTATATCCCCATCCTGAGTTTTATCATTTATACCGCGGCCACAAAATATCATTATAGCACCGGCCGGATCCTGCTTGTATTTTTTGCAGGGATGTTTTTCTGGACTCTCTTTGAATACATCGCGCACCGGTATATTTTTCACTGGGTTCCCAAAACGCCCGGCGCCACCAAGTTCGTTTATACCCTGCACGGCAATCATCATCACTATCCCCGTGACCGGCAAAGACTGTTCATGCCACCCGTACCCAGCCTGATCATTTCTTCTTCCATATTCGGACTGATGTACCTGGTCATGGGTAGCTATACTTTTATGTTCTTCCCCGGGTTCCTGCTGGGCTACCTGATGTACGGCACCATGCATTACGCGATCCATGCCTGGAACCCACCTTTCAAATGGATGAAACCGCTGTGGCGGAACCATCACCTGCATCATTACAAAAATGAGCATAATGGTTATGGTGTAAGTTCCACCATCTGGGACCATGTGTTTGGCACCATGTTCGACCTGAAGAAAGAAAAAGAGGATAAAGAGAAAGTGCAGGAACTGATGTTTGAGAGGAAGAAGTAGGTTTCAGTCGGCAGTCTTCAGTCGGCAGTCCTCAGTCGGCAATCCTCAGTCCTCAGTCTTCAGTCCTCAGTCTTCAGTCGGCAGTCCTCAGTCTTCACCACCGTTCATCGCCACCGGTATCGGGATCGCTCTTCCGGCTTTCTTTTCGGGATCTTATTTTTTGCAATTGCCTTTCGATGATCAGGTCGGCGATCAGTTGCCCGGAATCCTGACCTTCCTGCCGGCGGAGCAGGTGTTTCAGTTTATTCTCGCTTACATCTATCCGGTAGAGCAGGGAGACCAGTTGGTTGAAGTCGTTATTGATCAGGTGGGTGATATGCGTCGCCAGGGAACGGCGGATCTCATCCAGTGTTGAGCCGGACTTAAGCACAAGTCCCATTTCATCTTTTAATGCCAGCGCCAGTCCGGGATCTTCCATGATTATATCAACCGGGATCCTTTTAAACGGGATTCGATCGCGCCCAGTCCGAACAGCGCGAAATCGTATTTCACCGGATCCGTTGCGTTCAAAGTTCGTAAGTAAACGGTTAACTCCAGCGCTGCTTTCCAGTCGGTTTGTTTCCGGTGGAGGATCCCCAGGCGGCGGGCCACTTTTGCAACGTGCAGGTCTATGGGACAAACCAGTTGCGCGGGGGAAATATGCTTCCAGATACCAAAGTCCACACCCCTTTCATCCTTCCTTACCATCCAGCGAAGAAACATATTCAGCCGTTTGCAGGCCGATCCCTTTTCCGGTGTGGCAATATGCTTCCGGGTCCTTGCCGGCACGTGTTCCAGCGAAAAAAAATAACGATGAAAACCGGTCAGCATTTCTTCAACAGTGGAACCATGCCGGGTGAAAGCGGTTTCAAGACTTTTGTGAAGGCTGTAGTGAAATTTGAAAAAATCAACAAAATAGAGCAGGTCCGTTGAATGGAAGGTTCGGTGTTTAAATCCCATTAATCTTTTCAATCCTCTCCAATCATGGTTCAGGCAAAAGGAATAAGGAGAAAAATCCATTAACTCCATCAATTCTTTGCTTTTGGCAATGATCGTTGCCCGGTTACCCCAGGCAAAGATGGCCGCGAAAAAACCGGCGATCTCAATATCCTGCTTTTTGGTGAACAGGTGAGGTACCGAAACGGGATCATCCTTAATAAAGGCCGGCCGGTTGTAATGATCGGTTTTCGCATTCAACAGGTCAGCCAGGTATTTTGCATTGTATTTGACCGGCATTGATTTAAGAGAAGCCCTGTATGGTGATGGAATGATCTGTCATTGAAGTCTTTCAGCAGATGCGGTAATAGTCATCAGGGCAACTGAATCAAAAATAAAGAGAAGGCTGCTACCTGCAACCGCCTTCTCTTTAAAATACCCGCGATCAAAAGCAATTACCTGGGTAGTACGGCCCCGCTTCCCGAGATCTGGGTAGAAATGACCGGGGTGCCCCTGTAATACACATTCCCGCTTCCGTTTATTATCACTTTTAACTCGTTGGTTGTGGTGATCTCGGTATTGCCGCTTCCATCGATCCGGATATCCGATTTATTGGCAACCATGTCGATGGCCTTGATATTACCGCTCCCCGCGATCCGGGCATTGAACTGCTGAGCAGTTCCGCTGCTGAAATGAATGTTGCCGGAACCGTCGATGCGGGCATTGAAATCGGTGTTCCCGTTAAATATCCCGGTTGTGCTGATATTCCCGGAACCGGAGAGGCTAAGCCCGTTCAATGCCGGCATGCTGATGTAAACATCCGTATTGTCATTTTTGACATTCACATCCTGCTTGAAACCCAACTGGAGGGTATTGTTCACCAGTTTGGTCTCGAAATAGGGGAGCAGGTTGCTGTATCCCTTTACCTCTACTTTAAAAACGGCGCCCTGCGTAATGTAAACATTCGTGCTGCCGGCAACGGATACGGCCGTAAATCCCGTGACATTCCGGGTTTCGGTGGTAATCGGGCCACCTCCCCGGATCCTTTCTTTGGTACAGGAGCTAATTGCCAAAATGGCTGTCAATGCGAATAAAACTGAAATCCTTTTCATACTTCTGGTTTAATTGTTTTGTATTTTATTTTCATGGCTAAAAAGCAAAAATAACCCCGGAAATAGGGGGGTTTTGGGCGAAGTAAGCCAAACGGGCCCTGAAGGAAAATATAAATCGGATGAAACAGGAAAAAATGAGGATGAATTATCCGGTAGGTTAATCCATATTTATTTATGCAACCATTCCTTAAAGGCCGTTGCCCTTTTCTGGCTGATGACAACCTCATCTTCATGGGCCGGCACCAGGTGAACCGCCAGTTTCCCGTTCTCTTCATTCGTGAAATAATGGCAGGCTTTGAGGTTGATGATGAACTGGCGGTTGGCCCTGAAAAAAATAGTTTCTTCCATTAGCTTTACCAGCTCATCCAGGGAATGATTGAGCAGGTAGGTCTCTGACTGGAAAGTTTTCAGCGTGGTGTAATTACCATCTTTATAAAAATAAGCTATGGATTCCACCGGGATAGGGATGTTTTTATTGCCGGAAACGGCCACCAGGATCTTTATTTTCCCGCTGCTGCCCGTTTCAGAATAGTCATTGTCTTCTTCCGTTGTTTCCGCCACGGGGTTTACGGGAAGGGTCGGCAGGAGTTCGGTGCCGGTCTTCACATTTTGTACCGTGTATAACTGTTCTTTCAGCGACAGCAGTTCCTCTTTTTGTTTTTTGTTCTCCCGGTAATAAAAATAACCGGCATAAACCCCGTTCCAGAAAATAATGAACAGCACGGAGATCGGGAATTCGGTATGAAAGAACTGAACCTCTTCTTTGGTAAGCCCCAGTATTACGATCAGGTAAGTGTACATGAAGGCCAGTACAAAAATGGCGGGGAGAACTACGGCCGCGATCAACTGGTAAAGCAGGCGGGTGGTGAAATAATGGCTCCAGGGATATTGCCGGTCAAGATAAGCGGTGATGATATTGATGGCGGAAGTGACAATGAATGTGAGTGAAAATCCCGCCAGCACATCCGCAATGAAATATTTCCCCCGGATGATGTCCGTAAGCGAATCGCTCCCGAGAAAGACGAAAAAGAAGGCCAGCAGCACCGAAACGCCGAGCCGCAGCCAGAAATCACGATATGGAACAAATGCATTTTCCACCCTTCACTAAAATAAAGATCCCTTTTTGCTTTAAAAAGGGATCGCGAATGAAATGTTCAAAAGGTTTAGCCAATTGCCTTTTCGAGGTCTTTTATAAGGTCTTCCGCATCTTCAATGCCTACGCTTAAACGTATCAGTGAGTCGGAAAGACCGTTTTTGATCCTTTCTTCCCGGGGAATAGAAGCATGGGTCATGCTGGCCGGGTGATTGATCAGCGATTCCACACCGCCAAGACTTTCTGCCAGTGAAAACAGGTGAGTGGATGACAGGACCCTTCGGGCCTCTTCCACACTGTCATTCTTCAGTTCAAAAGAGATCATACCGCCAAAATCACGCATTTGTTTCCTGGCCACGTCATGACCGGGATGTTCCCCGAATCCGGGCCAGTACACTTTTGCCACTTTGGGGTGATTGCGGAGCCAATGGGCGATGATCCTTCCGTTCTCACAATGGGCCTTCATTCTCACGCCAAGCGTTTTAATACCGCGAAGGACCAGGAAACAATCCATCGGTCCCGGTACGGCGCCGCAGCTTTTTTGCAGGAAGTATAATTTTTCCCTGAGTTCAGGGTCATTCATCACCAGTGCGCCCTGTATCACATCGCTGTGCCCCCCGAGATATTTGGTGGAGGAATGCATAACGATGTCCGCACCCTGGTCAAGCGGGTTCTGCAGGTAGGGGGATGCAAATGTGTTGTCAACGCCCACCAGGATATTTTTGCCCCTGACCATGGCTGTTATGGCAGCGATATCACTGATATTCATCAGCGGGTTGGTGGGGGTCTCCAGCCAGATCAGTTTGGTATTGCTGTTGATATATTTTTTTATATTCTCCGTATGGGTCAGGTCAATGTAGTGGAATTTTATTCCGAATTTTTCAAACACTTTGGTGAAAAGACGATAGGTGCCTCCGTACATATCATTACCGCAGATCACTTCATCACCCGGCGAGAGCAGTTTGATCACGGCATCCGTTGCCGCCACACCGCTGCCGAAGGCCAGCCCGAATTTCCCGTTCTCAATGATGGCAAGCGCCTCTTCCAGTGCCTTGCGGGTTGGATTCTGGCTGCGGGCATATTCAAATCCCTTGTTCACACCCGGCGCCTCCTGTACATAGGTCGAGGTCTGGTAGATGGGGGTCATGATGGCACCGGTGGAAGGATCCGGTGTCGCACCGGCATGAATGAGTTTTGTAGCTAGTTTCATAATGTCAGCGTTAGGATTGCAAAGATGCTGAAATAAGATCACCGGAACAGCGCGGCGGCGGAAAAATAACGCCAGTCATAATTATCCGCTTCATGGGCCCCTTTTGGAGTGGTGGCATTATCCAGAACCTCCGGTTTAAGGATCTTTTCATCCACTAATTTCTTTTTGGAAGCCCGAATCGCTTCCTGCACCCCTTTTTGCTGCATCCAGGTTTTTTGCGGAGGTTCAAAACCAACTTTATCCTTCCTCCATACAATGGATTCGGGCAGGCGGTCTTTCATGGACTCCCGGAGCAGCCATTTGGTCCACCCGTTACGGATCTTAAAGGAGGGGGGTAAAGAAAAAATGAATTCCGCGAGCGGATGGGAAAGAAAAGGAAGACGAACCTCCCTTCCATGTGCCATGGCATTGCGGTCGGCAAAACGCAGCAGTTCCTCAAGACCATTCACAAAACTGTTGAAATGCAATACACCGTTGAGTGAAAAATGATCGGGTGGTGTGTAATAGGCTTCTTTGCTCTGGTATTTTACAAAATCTTTGTCAAGATCCTCGTGCCGGATCGCTTTCAGCAGGTACTGTCTTTCCATCACGATGCTGGCGAAGGAGGGAAACCAGGCGGCGATCTTGTTCTTATAAGTAAAGGGTTCATCGATCCCCTTTTCCCTTGCTGCGGGGATCTCTCCGCTTTTACGGAGTTTGTGCCTGCGGAAAAGCTCCTGCCAGTACCATTTAAAATACTTATGATACCCCGCCAGTATCTCGTCGGCGCCCTGCCCGTCCAGTAAAACCTTTATATTTTGCTGCCCGGCCCGTTCATATACTTTATACTGGGCATAGATGCTGGCCGATCCAAACGGTTCTTCCTGGTGATAACAGAGTTTTTCCCAGTCGGCCAGTAAGCCCTCACCGGAAACGGGAACAACATGCTGTTCCAGATGAAAAGCTTCGGCTATTTGCCGGGAATAGGGCAGTTCATCTTTTTCATAACCCGGGAAGGATGCCGTAAAACAGGTAAATGAAGTTTGCTGGCGGTACAGGGGGGCCGCAAGTGCGATCACCGAAGAGCTGTCGAGTCCGCCGCTAAGCGAAGTGCCAACGGGCACATCACTCCGGAGCCTTCTTTGAACGGATTCCCGGAAAAGGCTGTTGAATTGTTCGATCGCTTCATTGCCACTGATCCTCTTATCCTGTTTTTCAGGGTCAATGCTCCAGTAGCTGTGAATGGAATAGGTAAAGTAAACAAAAGAGAATTTCAGAAAAGAAGCAGGAGGCAGTTTGGATACCTGCTCATAAAATGTTTCTTCCGGCCGGTCGGGGTTTCCGGTATAGCCGATCGTGAGAAAATTGAAAAGCATTTTCTGGTTGGGGGTTTTACTGATCCCCGCCGACCAGATCGCTTTCATTTCCGAAGCAAAGAGAAAACGGTTATTGTCGTAATAATAAAAGAACGGTTTTTCACCAAAGCGGTCGCGGGCGGCAAACAATTCTTTCTTTTTTTCATCCCAGACGGCAAAGGCGAACATGCCGTCGAAATGCTGCAGGCATTTATCTCCCCAGCAATCATAGGCAGCGGCAATGACTTCTGTATCGGTTCCGGACCGGAAGCCGTATCCCTTTTTTTGGAGTTCGTCCCGCAATTCGGAATAATTATAAACCTCCCCGTTGTGAACGATATGATAACGGTCAAGACAGGACATGGGCTGGCTTCCCGCCGGACTGAGATCGATGATAGCCAGGCGGCGGTGACCCAGTAAAACGGTCTGGTCCTCATTTTCCCAATGACCCTCCCCATCGGGGCCGCGATGGGCCAGCGAACCGGTCATTTTTTTCAGGTCAGTATGGCTGAAAGAAGCAGGCTGGGTTTGAATGATTCCGGCGATACCGCACATGCTGTAAATATCCAACTAATCCCGGTAGGACGGGCATTAAATACAGGGATCCGGCCGGAAAAAGAAGGATCAAAAAAGGATGGGTAGCCGCACTTCCACATTGTCCCATGCCATCAGCAATTCAGCACCCTTGCCCGCCGGCAGAAAGACCATGGTGAAATATTCCAATGAGTTGGAGGTGGTCACGGCAGGTACGGTAAAGGAAGCAACATCCTTGGAGGGATCGGGTTTCAGTCCCCAGCTATGGGTATTGCTGTTCAGTATGATCTTCCATTCGGTGGGCTGGGGGATGCAATACAATACGTAGCGGCCCGCTTTGATCTGACTGTCTCCGATACGTGCATCGGCGTAGAGTTCCAGCTCGGTGGATTCATTGGCGCCCAGTCTCCAGGGTTCGCCGTATTTAAGCACTTCATGAAAAACATGACGGCCCTGTAAATGCGGCCGGCTGTAAATGACCCTGGCAAGCGGTCCGGAACTTTTCGCCTTACCCATTTTGGAAATGGGATAATCAACCGGGAAATAACTCATATCCATCGGGGAGATATCCACGGGGGCGTATGAATTTACAGGGGCAACGGTATTGGTGCTGATGATGCTGTCGGGACGGGTTACCGGCTTTTCCTGCCCATCGGTATTTTCTTTTTTATTGTTGCATCCAAGAAACAACAGTAAGGCCATTGCGGCCGGTATTCTCATTTTCATAATTAAAAACTGATCGGTAAAGCTACTTTCACATTATCCCATGCTATCACCAGGTTGCAGCCGGGGACGGTCTTTTCAAAAACCATCGACATGTTCTCCACAACGCCGTCAGTTTTTTGCAGGGCGACATCCGTACGCACGACATCTTTCTTCGGATCATATTTAAAAGAGCCCCAGGTATCGGTCTCTTTATTCAGGATGATGGTCCATTTGCTTTCGGAAACGATCGCATAGAGGGTATAACGCCCTGATTTTATCTTTTTTCCGCCGATCCTTACCGATTTGAAAAATTCGATCTCGGTAGCTTCGTTGGCGCCCAGTCTCCATACTTCGCCGTTTTTAACAAGACCGCCGAAAATGGTCCTTCCCGATTTCTGGGGACGACTGTAGATCACCCGGGCGGCCAGGGGTTCCGTAACCTTATCCTGGATCTTTAGCACCGGGTAATTCACCGGGTAATAGCTCATGTCCATAGGTGATTTATCAACGGCCGGCATATTCGTTCCCTGCCCGATCAGGCAAAGAAAGGCCATTTGAAATACGATGAGTAACGCAAGAAATTTTCTCATGACTGTATATTATTATTTAAATGAATGTCGGTATTTTTTGAACCGAATGCCTGCAAAAATATAAGTTTTAGGTATGTGGTCATTGACCTTCCGGCCCCTCCGGCCCTCTGTATTCATTAAAAAGGCCTTCCGCATAGGGCTTTAGGTCCGCCCAGAACTGACGATAACAATTCCCTAACAGTTGGTAGTGGTCCTCGAATATTTGATAAGCGGTTTCGTGATCATCGAGGTAAGCGGCTCTCCTGACCACTCCATACAGGCTTTTTTTGGTGCCCCACCGTGTATGGTAATTATAAAGCCAGTTCTGCTGCTTCATATACGGGAACATCCGGGAAAAGCGATCCGGCATCCAGCCGGCCTGCCGGTCGAGCAGGGAATAGGTTTCTTTTGAAAAATTGAACAGGGTGGCTTCCGTAAATTCCATTTCATCGTTTGCGAGGAAATGATCATAGACCACATCCACAAAAGCGCCGCTGTATAAGCGGTAGACCGGGCGAAATACCTCTTTGGCCTCTTTGGTCGCCTGGTGATCATCCGTGAACCGGTCGATCATGCGGTGCAGGTGGATCCCCTGCTGCACTTCTTCCGGGTAATCAAATTTTTTTTTACCCTTTACAAAATCACTGATCATGTTCCCGGTGAGAATACCGGGATGGCCGAAGGAAAGATATGCGTGGGCCAAATAATTCATACGGTAAGATACTGATGAAAAAAGCAAGAACCGAAGATACAAGAACTAAATAAGGTCCAAATGAAAAATTAAAAAAGGACTCCGATATCATGGATGTACTCAACCTTACGAAGACTTTTTGAATTTTTCATTTGGGCTTCTTATTTATTTGGTTCTTGTATCTTCGGTTCTTGGAACTTATCTTACGTTTGTCTTCATCCAATTACTGATTGCTTCCAGTGCAACCGGGGAAATGGTTTCTTCGAGTTCTCCGTATTCATTGACCGTGCATTTGCTGCAGGTCTGGAATAGATGGTTAAGACCCGGGAGTTCCATTACTTCATAATTCTTCGAACGGCTTTTCTTCAAGGCGGCTTCGATACCGGGCAGATTCTGCCGGGATGCCACCTGTATATCCTTGCTGCCATTCAGCGCAAGCACTTTGCATTTGAGCCGGGAAATGTATTGACCGGGATCGAATCGCAGAAAATAACGGAACCAGGGTGTCTGGAATTCTCCCGACATCGCGCTGACGTATTCACTTCGCTGTTTGGCGCTTGCCATATTCAGCTCTGCCAGCACGGCACTGTCTTTGCCCGCCTGCCAGTTCTCAATAAGCAAAGCGGTGTTGTTATATGCGGCGGTACTGTCCGCAGCCTCAAGCATGGACTTTACAACCATCCGGAAAAACGGTTTGATCTCCTGCAGCGCCTTTTCACTCATTCCCGAGGAACGGGCAATAGCTTCGTTTTGTTCAGCCATGAGTTCAATGATCTCTACCCCGGGTCCGGCCAGTAAGACGAGAAAGGAAATATCCTTTCTTTCAGCGGCCACCATCGGGGCGATCATACCACCCTCGCTGTGCCCGATCAACCCGATCTTTTTGGGATCCGCTTCGGGTCTTGATAAAAGATAATCCACGCCGCTGCTTACATCGCCGGCAAAATCCCCGGTGGTCGACTTTTTGAAATCCCCGGTACTTTTGCCAACCCCGCGATCATCCACCCGTAAAATGATGAACCCTTTACGGGTAAGATGGTCGGCGATCACGGCGAATAATTTGTGTCCCATGATTTCCTCATCCCTGTTCTGGGGACCGGAACCCGTTATCAGCACGGCGGCAGGAAACGGACCCTTGCCTTCGGGAATGGTAATGGTAGCTCCGTAGGCCAGGGACTTGTCAGCATTTCCATACACAACATCTTCACTTTTATACGGGAATGGCGGCTTTGGCGTTTGCGGTCTTTTTCTTTCGGTAACTTTTTCTGTTTTTTTCAGGGTCAATGGAAGCTCGGCTCCCTGGGTGAAAATTCCTTTAATGGTAGAATCATTGATCATCTGCCCGGTGAAACTGGCATTGAGATCGTCCATCGTGATGGTCAGTTCGTTGTCCTTTATAATGGTCTTGTCACAGGTTAATCCGAAGGCAGACTGATCGGGACTATCGGCACTTGCGGTGAATCCCCCCTTGTCATCTTCCCTGATATGGAAAACAATACGCAGCTCAACACCTACATTCAGCATTCCCTCCCAGGTGCCTGTGAATTTGGAGGCGGGCTGTGAGAATACAACATTGACCAGGATCGAAAACAGGATAAGAGAAGTTAGTTTTTTCATTATTATTGTTTTATTTCTTCCCTTTCATTTTTTTCTGCTCCCTGAATAAGCGGTAGGAGAAAATGATCGGGATGAAAGTTATAATGATCATTACGATGATAAATACGACCGTTGCAATTTTCGGGGGCAGGAAAAGACATAAAACCGCAAGCAGCAGCCCGCCGCCGAACCAGAGTTTACCACCAAGAGCATGTGTCCTTTTCCAGTTTTCCTCATTCTCCAGTGTCCAGGGCAGGCGGAAACCCGCAAAATAATTGGGTTTGATATTGTGCATATAGTTGCCGATAAAAGCAAAGAGCAAACCGGTGCCCGCCAGAATGATGCCGGTATTAAAGCTCAGGTTCCCTTTTACACTGCTGTAAATGATCATGCACAAAAGGGCCGACATGAATACAACCAGTCCGTAGGCCAGGCTGCGCAGGCGGTTCTTGTTCTCCGCCGCATTTTTCTTGGGGTCGATCTTATAGATATTGGAAAGAATGAAATACAGCACAGGGGTGAAGGCGGTCAGGGCCAGGGTGAGAATGAGCAATTCATTCTTGCTGCCATAGCGGTCGGGTTTCCCGCTCCAGTCGAAATGCATCACTACCTGGTCGGGCAGTTTGTTCCAGGCCAGGGCGAGATAAACCAGGGGGGCTGCCATAAGGGGCCAGATGATGATGTTCAGCAACCTTTTCATATTATTTCTTTTTTGATTTGAACTGTAAGAACCATTTCATGATCTCATCCACCACGGTGGTGTTGAGCGAATAATAGATGAATTGCCCTTCCTTTTTCGCGATCACCAGTTTGGCCTGTTTCAGCAGGTCCAGGTGATGCGAGATACTGGGCCCGGTTATACTGAATTTCTCCACGATCTCACCGGCTGTCATGTCCCTTTCCTGCAGTAACTGCAGGATCTCCCGCCTTGTGGGGTCATTCAATGCTTTAAAAACGCTGTTCATGGTTCCCGGGTTTCAATTAAATATTTAGACAAATATCTAAATAATAATTGAAACCGCAAAATCCAGGTTTAAAAAACGGTACCAGCCGCAAATTGAACAGGATGACCGGCCTTTAATAATGGCAAACGGTTAATTATTGTAACCTCTGTTAACAGCCCTTAACAGTGCCCTCCATTAATCGCCGGAGTGCTCCATTGGACATAATTGGCTTGTACCGGGGTGTAACCCAATCTACCTTTGAATCGTCACATGAGATAATAACCACAGTTAAACCAAGAACACTTTAAAACAAATTATATGAAAAAGATAATCGTAACGCTGGTGATCGCAGTAAGCAGTTTCAGCGCCGCTTTTGCGGGTAACGCCTTTGGGAAACCTTCAACGGTCAAAGGGGAAGAAGTAAGTGCCAGGGTGCTTGGCGTATTCCATAAAGAATTCACCACCGCAAAGGATATCACCTGGACCGTGGCCAGCAATTACTATCAGGCCTCCTTTATGTATAACGACCAGTATGTGTCGGCATATTACAGTATTGACGGCGACCTGATGGGGATGACACGCTTTATCCGTCCGGCGGATCTTCCGCTGGCCCTTCAAAGCGACCTGAAGAAAAATCACCATGAGTACTGGGTCACCGATCTTTTTGAAGTGGCCAATGAAAATGGCACGGCCTATTATATAACACTGGAAGATGCGGATCAGAAGATCGTGCTGAAGGCCAATGACGGGAAAACCTGGGAGAACTATAAAAAAGTAAAAAAAGCCTGATCAACAGGCTCCGCATATACGAATAGTGCAAGACAGTTTTGGTGTGTGGTAAAACAAGCCCCGCTCCCGGTTCAGCCGGGACGGGGTTTTGTATTTTCTTTCCCTGCGTTTCCCATTACTGATCAACGTTAATACGTTTAACATTGGTTCCCGTAAATCTTCGCGGTAGTCCACCGGACACAATTCGCTTGACCTGGCTATTTGTACAGTCTATATTTGAATTGCAAGAATCGATCAGCATTAACTATTAAACCTTAAGCCATGAAAAAAACATTGATCGCACTGTCACTGATACTGACAGTAACAGCAGCAACCGCATTCGCGGGCACGCCCGACCCGGTAAGCGAAGAAGTCAAACTCGCGTTTAAAAAGGAATTCCCCGGAGCTGAACTGATTTCCTGGGCCAGTACCGGTGAATACGTTAAGGCCACGTTCATCTTCAGCGGGTATCGTTCCGAGGCCTATTTCAGTGAAGACGGGGAACTGTACGGCAGCGCCCGGAATATCTTTTACAGCCAGTTGCCCCTGGCCGTTACCCAGTCGGTGGAGAAACGCTATTCCAATGCGGATGTGATCGAAGTGAGCGAGATCACGAACGGCAATGGCACCCGTTACCTGCTTCGCCTTAATTCGCAGAAAAGAAAATATAAGGTGCAGTATGATGCGGGAGGCAACCTCCTGGATGTGGAAAAACTTAAAAAATAGGTTCATTCAATGTGTGTTTAAACGGGTTTCCCCGCCGCGGCGGGGAAACTTTTTTATTTCTGTAATACATTATTTTTGCAGCTCTCTTTCCCGGCTATACGCACACCGGTAAAAGAGCCGCATTGTCTCACGGTTTTGTGATCTGAAGGCGGTCTTTAAATCTTACTTCCATGAACAAAGGACCCGTTTCACAATTCATCCTGCACCATTACCGTCATTTTAACGCCGCCGCCCTGGTGGATGCCGCCATAGGCTATGAAGCACATCTTGACGCCGGTGGAAAAATGATGATCACCCTCGCCGGCGCGATGAGCACCGGTGAACTCGGTATCTCCCTCGCGGAAATGATCCGCCAGGGTAAAGTGGACATCATCAGTTGCACCGGTGCCAACCTCGAAGAAGATGTGATGAACCTCGTCGCGCATTCGCATTACAAACGCATACCGAATTACC
>JBGATE010000109.1:1199-9266 GCA_044229375.1 Chitinophagaceae bacterium | reverse complement strand
ATATCCCAGTCTTCTGCAAGCGCCTTCCCGATCAGCGTCGATGTGTCCTGGGCTTCGGCGATCTCGGGAAAGGGTAAACCCTCAACCAGTATCTGCCGGATCCCCCTGCGAACAATCTCATGATCGTCTGCTATCAGAATGCGCAACATAGTTTCTGCCAATGAATTGAATGATGGACCAAACGGGTCATTTTGGTGGTGGTTGTCAGATCCGCAAATTAATAATCAGAAATGCAGAAATTGTAAGTACGGAGCTGATTTGCGTGTAGTTGTTCTACTACCGGGAGAGACGATCCCGGAACTGATGGCATCAGATCAGTTTTTTTTCGAGGGCGTAACGGGTGATATCGGCATTGTTCCTGAGCCCGGTCTTTTCCAGTATCCTGGACCGGTAGGTGCTTACGGTGGTTGCGCTCAACGACAGCTGTTCGGCGATCTCCGTGATGGATCTTCCCGCAGCAAGCATTTTCAACACATCGAATTCCCGGTTGCTGAGCATTTCGTGAGGCTCTTTGTTACTCCCGGTATCCAAAGCACCCAGCAGTTTTTCTGCGATTCCGGGTGTAATGAATTTTCTGCCGTTTCGTATCATCCGGATGGCGGAGATGAGTTCCTCGTGAACCGCATCCTTGGATAAATATCCGGAGGCACCCGCCTTGAACACCCGGAGTGCATACTGGTCCTCGGGGTACATACTCATGATCAGTACCGGTAAACCGGCATCAATCTCCTTGATCTGCTGCAAAGCTTCCAAACCGCTTCTGCCCGGCATGCTGATATCGCAGATCACCAGGTCCCATTTCCCTTTCATGACCTGCTGGATCAGGCTCTCCACATCACCAACCTCGCCGATCTCTGAAGCCGGGTACTCCTCCAGTATCAACTGGCGGAGCCCTTTCCGGACAATGGCATGGTCATCCGCAATGAGTATACGATGCATAAAATGCTTGTTTAATGTAATTCCTCAAGCGGAACTCTAACCCGGACGGTAGTTCCTTTCCCGGGCTTGCTTTCGATACTGTATTCTCCTTTGATCAGGGAGACCCGCTCCTTCATACCCAATATACCCAAAGTTTTCTTGTTTTCAATCTCTTTTCGCAGAAATCCTTTCCCGTTATCCTGCACTTCAAGATGAAGCTTTTTATTCCTGAAGTAAAGTTGCACATTAACCTGGTCGGCGCCGGAGTGCCGGACCACATTTGTAAGACATTCCTGGTAAACACGGAACAATGTAATTCCCACTTTTTCGGGAAGTTTTACATCGCCGGTATCTACCTGGGTGTGGATACGGATACCGGACCTTTTACCAAACTCCTGTGCATGCCATTCGATGGCTGCGGGAAGACCCAGGTCATCCAGCATACTGGGCCGAAGTTCGGAGGAGATGCGCCTGACCGATTTTACGGTGTTGTCGATCATTTCTAAAAGTCCTTTCAGCCGCTCCTGCACTTTCTCCCCGGGGTTCTCCCATTTATTGCTCAGCCAGGATATATCCATCTTCAGCACGGTCAACTGCTGACCAAGTTCATCATGGATCTCCCGGGCTATATTAGATCGTTCCTCCTCCCTGATATTTTGCAGGTGCCCGGTCAGTTCCCGGAGGGCCCGGTAAGATTCCTGTAGTTCCTGTTCCGCCTCGATCCTTTCCGTAAGGTCCCTGATTATCGAGAGAAACCTTCCGTCAGGCAATTGCTGCGACCTTACCTCGGTAACAATGATGGAACCATCTTTTCGTCGCATTTTCCGTTGCTTTATTGTGGATTTACCCTGCTGCAATACATCATACCGCACGGGATTATCCCGGATCTCTTCCCCTGTAAGAACTTCAGACAATGACATCCCGAGCAATTCCGCCCTTGTATATCCCAGCAGGTGAACCGAGCCGGTATTCACATCCAGTATTTTTCCCGTCGCATCATAAAGAGCGATCGCGTCAACCGCCTGTTCGACCAGGGTCCTGTATTTTTCCTCATTTTGCTTTAACGCCTCTTCGGCTTTTTTCCTTTCGGTAATATCGCGTGCAAACACCAGGATATTCCCCTCCGAAAGTTGTTTCGCGGTAATCTCAATATCGATGACTCCCCCCCCCTTTTTCCTAAGTTTTCTCTCCGTTGTGGTTGCTTTACCCTTCAACAGTTCAGCAAATTTCGGTGGGGTCTTCGCCAGGTCATCCTGAACGGAAACATCATAAATCGTCATATTAGTCAGCTCCTCTTCACTGTACCCGGAAATCCGGGTGCAACTGTTGTTAACCGTGAGGAACCTTCCCTGCTGGTTGAGGATGAAGATACCATCTGAAGCCTGTTCAACCAGTGTCCGGTACTTCTCCTCGTTCCGCGCCAATTCCAATTCAGCCTTCTTCTTTTCCGTTATGTCACGTGTCACCGCCAGGGCGCTGATGACTCCGTTATCCGCATTACGGAACGGAACGATATTCGCTTCGCACCATCGCTTTTTCCCTTTCAGCGTGATCATCCCATACTCAAGCCTCCCGTTGTTACCCGCAAAAGCTTCCCTGATCAGCCCGGCGAACTCTACTCTCTGTTCTTCACCCACAAGCCCGAGCACCTGCAGGCCGGCTACCTTTTCAGCGCTTTCCGCTTCAATCATTTCCAGGCCGGCTTTATTAATATCCTGCATGATGCATTGTGCATCGATCAGTTGTATACACTCCGGATCCGTATCCAGGATGGTCCTCATCCGGTTCTCACTTTCAATCACCTTATTCTGCACCTCATATACGGGTGTCATATCCACCATCGAACCGATCATGCGGTACGCAATATTGTCGCTGTTCCGCATGATATAACCACGGTCCAGCATATGCAGGTAAGTTCCGTCGGATCTCCTGTACCGGTATTCATCCCGCCAGGCCGATGCAGTTCCGCTGAGCGCTTCGTAAAATTTCGTGCGGACCTTGTCCCTTTCATCCGGGTGGATATGACTGAACCAGTCATCTGCATACAAATCCTTTTCTTGTTTGAGGTACCCCAGGTTCTCATAATACTTATCATTCCACCAGAGTACTCCTGTCGTTACATCTAGATCCCACACGATATCACTGGTGGCTTTCGACATGATCTGGAAACGGGCATTGGACTTGACGATGTCCTCTTCCGCAGTTTTTCGTTCCGTGATATCCGCCGTAGTGATGAACGCCCCGGTGATCCTGCCGTTCTCGTCCCGGACCGGTCCGTATTGAACCCTGCGCCAGTATGTTTTATTGCTGATCTGAACCGGGATCTCGTATTCCACCCTTTCCCCGTTGAACACTTTATCGTAATTCCCTATAATGATTTTTTTTCTATTGTCAGGGAAAATATCCGGCATATAAGTACCTGCGGTTACTTTTTTACCCCACACTTGTTCGAGATTGTCCTGAGCTGTCTTATTGAAAAGTATCACCCGGTAATTCCGGTCGATGACATAAAAATCATCCGTGGCACTATCGAGTATTTGTCTGAGTTTTTCTTCCGATTCCCTGAGGGCTTTTTCCGCTTTCTTTCTTTCCGTTATATCACGGATAAAGGCACAGAAAAATTCCGTTTCCCCCTGCTGAACCGGGATAATGGATATTTCAATCGGGAACTCTGACCCTTCGCGGTTCACGGCAGAGAGCTCCAACAACCTTCGCAGCACCGGCCCTTCGCCGGTGGCAGCGTAACGCTGCATGCCTTCTTTATGCTGGTCCCTGTAACGAACGGGAATGATGGTTTCGGTAAGCGATCTCCCCAGGATATCCTTTTCGTTCCAGCCGAAAATCTTTTCGGCCTGGGGTGTCCATACCGTTATCAGCCCTTTTGTATCAATACATACGATTGCATCAAGCGCCGAGCTCATGATCAGCCTGCGTGTTTCTTCACTGGAGAGAATGGCCTGTTCCGCTTTTCTCTTTTCGGTGATATCCCGGGTGATCCCCAGGAGTGAAATGATTTTCCCTTTCTCATCCTTCATCGGCACCGCATGAGTATCCAGCCACCGGCGCGTTCCTTTCAGACCCCTGATCTCAAAGATGAGCTTACCCGGTTTGTCCCTGTATACATCGTTAATCAACTGGCTGAAGGATTCCCGGAATTCCGGTTGTATGATACCCAATACGGATTTGTTTTGCACCATTTCCAGGTTATCCGCTTCGATCATCTCCAGGCCGGCGGGATTCATCTCGAGTAATTTGCCGTCCGGATCCAGTAACTTGATGCATTCCGGTTCGGTATTCAGGATCGTGCGGAGGTGATTCTCCCTCTCCTGCAACAACTGTTCAGCCTTTTTTTGTTCCGTAACATCCCGGATGATCATACTGGTGCGTACACTCCCGGTAGCATCTGAAAAAACGGCTGAAGAAATATCCGCCGGGAATTTTTTTCCGCCCTTACGGATCAATGTTATCTCTCCCTTTGCCTTACCGGTAAGCTCCCTGTCCTGCAGCAATTTGCCGAGGCGGGGATCAGTAGTATCTGTAATACCATTCCGGCCCGCTTCGCAGATTTCTTTTTCCGTCATCCCGAATATGGCACAGGCTGCCGGGTTCGCAGCAAAGATCTCCCCTCCCGGGGAAGTTAACAGAATGCCATCCAGGCTGTTCTCAAAATAAGCCCTGTATTTGGCTTCACTTTGCTGTAAAGCCTCCTCGGTTCTTTTCCGATCCGTTACATCCATCATGCTGCCCAGCATCCGGATGGCCTTGCCCTCTTTGTTCCTGACAATATAACACCGGTCGTAAATATACCGGTAACCTCTTTTATTGGTCCGAAAGCGGTACTCTGTAATAAAAATATTGGTGTCCGAAGCAAGTGCCTCATTCTGTTTTTTAATCAGCCAATCGCGGTCGTCGGGGTGCAGTCGGCTCTGCCATTGTCTGGCATCAGGGACCGGGTCCGAAGCACCGAGGCCATACAATTCCTGGTGTGTTTCATTCCCCCACACCTCACCCGTTTCAAGATCCCAATCCCATATGGCATCGTTGGTAGTCCGGCTGATCAGGTAAAGCCGCTCATTCGACCGGCGGATATCTTCCTCGGCCTGCTTTATCCCGGTGACATCACGGAAAATAACGGATATCCCGGTTGGAGAGGGATACACAATGGAAGAAAACCATTTTTTAAAGGGGGCATAATAAATTTCAAATTCCGACTGCCTTTGCTCATCCATTGCTTTCAGGAGATGGGTTTGGGCAGGTGTACCGATGGTATCCGGGAAAGCAGCCCAAATAACCTCACCGATCAATTCACCCTGCGTTTTCCCGGTGAGTTCCAGCATATAATCGTTGACATAGGTAAAGCACCCTTTGTTATCAAGAGAGAAAAAACCATCCCGGATCCGTTCCACAATATTCTTTACCAGCGTAGTTTTTTCCTCTACCCGCAAGGCAAGCTCATCATTGAACTTTTCCAGGAATTGCTCGGCTTTCTTCCTTTCCGTTATGTCCCGCAGCACGACCACGTAACCGGTCAGTTCTTTTTGTTCACTATAGATGCCGCTTGCAGAAACCAGGCAGTAAATGGCCCTGCCCTGTTTGTCATAGTGAAGCGCTTCCTCAATAATATTTCCTTCATCTTTCAGGGAAGCTGCAAGAAAGGTAATGTTATCCCGTTTATTCCCGCTCCGGGTGATCTCCGGGGCGAATTTTCCGATCACTTCTTCCTTCCTGTAACCGTACAGCCGCTCGGCTCCTTTATTCCAGCTTAAAATCAGCCCGCCGGTATCCGTTGAGAAAATAGCATCACTGGCCTGTTCCGTTAGCCTGGCCAGGTAGGCAATTTGCTGTTCATCCTTTCTCCGCGCGCTTTCTTCCTTCAACAGGCGCCACAGCAGCCAGCTCAAACCGGCAAAGAAAATTATTACCATGGCGATGAGGAACCTGGTTGTGTTTAGCGCGGCGTCCTCCCTTTTATTATTGGACTGTTGCAGCACCCAACGATCCTTCGTTTCTATAGAGAAGATCAGCTGCCGGATACTATCCATGAGCTTTCTTCCTTCACCCGTTTGGATCGAAAAGAAAGCCGAATCACGCTTACCTTGCCCCAGCAAACTGACTGACTTGTTGGCAATCTGTTGCTTCTGCCTGACAAAGTCAAGCAGTCTGCGGTAGGTGTTCACCCGTTCGGGATATAAAAGATAGAGGTTATGGATGGCCATCGTATCTTTTGAAAGATTTTCCAAACCTTCCCGGTAAGGTTCGAGGAAAGCAGGGTTCTGGGAAACCAGGAATCCCCGTTGCCCTGTTTCAATATCCTGCATATCATCCATCAGGTCTTCCAGCGCCCTCAGCGACTGAAGACTCATATGGGCATTGCGTGTCTGCTGTATGGACTGTCTGATATTCCGGTAGGTGAAAAAAACGACCAGTATTACAACCCCGGCAATAAAAATGAAACTGGCAATAAGATTGCGCCGGGTATACAGCTTATGCATAACGGCTGGGGTTTTGCTTTGAAAGGTATGATCCGGGTTAAATGGCAAGTGTCAGAGATCACAATCCCTGTGTATTGGTAAAATTAACCAATGCGGCGGTATTTTTGAGATTCAATTTCCGCAGGATATTATAACGGTGCACTTCCACAGTTTTCAGCGATATTTCGAGGTCCCGGGCAATCTCTTTCGAGGAAAGCCCATCCCGGATCAGTTTCACCACATCGATCTCCCGGCGGGAAAGGACATTCATATCCGGCATAGGGGGATTGCCCTCCAGTTGCTGCTGGGCCAGGATATTCCTGACCTCTTCGCATACATACTTCTTTCCCGCATTCACTTCCGCGATTGCATTGAGCATTTCATCCTTTGATGAATTCTTGGTGATATAGCCCATCGCCCCCAGTTGCAGCATGCGTTGCGCATAGGCAGGCATCGAATGCATGGAAATGCCGATTACTTTTGAGTCGGGAGAAAACTTCCGGATCAGTTTTGTGCCGTCAAATCCATTCAGAGGCGACATATTGATGTCCATCAGTACGATCCTGGGATGACAGGATCTTGCCAGTTGAACGGCCTCCTCTACACCCCCGGCTTCCCCGATCACCCGGAAACGCGGATCGTTGTTGAGGATGAATGACCAGGATTCACGGATCAGCTTATGATCGTCTACCAGGAGAATCGTGATCCTGTCATTCATTACAGGCGGTACATTTTCCGGAGTTGTTCGGGGCGTGGTATTCATAGATTTTATATTAAAAAGTAAACCGGTCATCCAAAATATCGCAAGGCAGGAGACAAGCACCTGTCAGTATGGTTCCGGAATTCCAAAACCGTATCCAAAGAAAGCAATTGAAAAATCAACGGGAAATAGAGTAAACCTCTTTCCCGGGTAATTGTTTATACTGATACGATGTAGTTGAGTCACTACATTCAGCCTGATGATCAACCCCCGAAAAAGACAGGTACGCGGAGGCAGGGTCCCTTTTTAAATAGATGTAGTGGTTAAATGCAGAAAGTACAGGAGAGCCTGCCGGGCACAAAAAAACCGCTTACAAGCCTGCCGGCCAATAAGCGGAATGTGGAGGCGAGGGGATTCGAACCCCTGTCCAAACATATTCATCAAAAGCTTTCTACATGTTTATTCAATTTTGACTTGTCGGGAAACAACTGGGAACTGACAACCGATCGAGTCCGTAGCTGGATGGTCTTAAGCAACAGTCACAGCCTTCTGTTGCAGCATCTTGTTTTGTTTTGAGTCGGCGGCGGGGCATGGAAACAAGCGAACCGGCCCGGCGGCCCTAATGACTACTTAATCACTGATTAGGCAGCCATGGCATACTGAGTATTGCCATTTGAGTTTTTCGTATTCAGATTCAACTGCTAATTACGCAACGCAGTACATGCTTACACTTTCAAAGATCTATGCTGTCAATACCAGACGCCCCCTGAAGAAGTCGAGAGTTCAGAGTACAGAGTACAAAGTTCAGAGTACAAAGTTCAGAGTACAAAGTTCAGAGTACAAAGTTCAGAGTTCAAAGTTCAGAGTACAAAGTTCAGAGTACAAAGTTCAGAGTACAAAGTTCAGAGTTCAGAGTCGCTTCGGAGTTAAATACAATGAAAAATTAACTCTGTACTAACAACATTTAACCCAACCAAA
>JBGATE010000109.1:0-1189 GCA_044229375.1 Chitinophagaceae bacterium | reverse complement strand
TTAGTTCAGAGTTCAGAGTTCAGAGTATAGAGTTCAGAGTTCAGAGTTCAGAGTCTTCATATCAATAAGGTCATTAAGGATATAAACGACCTGACTATGAACTATGAACTCTGAACTAACATCATTTCCCCCATCCAAACCAATCATTCCCGTTCGCATATAACATCAGTCCGAACAATAAGATCATACCCACGATCTGGGCGTATTCGAGGAATTTCTCATTCGGCTTGCGGCCGGTGACCATTTCCCATAACGTGAACATCACGTGACCGCCATCCAGCGCGGGGATCGGCAACAGGTTCATAAAGGCCAGCACGATCGACAGGAATGCCGTGATCCGCCAGAAGGCTTCCCAGTCCCAGCCATGCTTGGGAAATATGGACCCCATGGCTTTGAACCCACCGACCGCTTTATATCCCTCGGTTTTGGGATTGATGATCTTTTTGAACTGGTCTATATAAAATTTCAGTTCCGCACCTGCTTTTTTCACTCCGGCCGGGAATGCTGCCAGGAATCCGTACTTGGTGACATTCAGTTTCACCCAGCCCAAACTGTCCATTTGCTGGTAGTCGATACCATAGGGCGCGAATCCCAGTTTTCCTTCTTCGCTCACCTGCACGGGGAAATTCATTTCCCGGCCATCCCTGACCACTGTGAGTGATACCTGTTTATTCTTGTTTTGATACAACTGGTTCTGCAGTTCGTCAAAATATTCAAACCGGTTTGAATCAAGTCCGACGATCAGGTCATTTTTTCGCAGTCCCGCTTTGTACACTTTAGAAGTATCTTCCACGTAAAACACGATCGCCGGTTTGCGGGGCTCAATGAAACCGCCGTTGCTCTTCTTCCGGTTCTCCACGAGTTGACCGATCAGGTTCTGCGGGATATCCAGCGTAATGTTTTTCCCGTCACGTTGCACTTCCATCGAACTTCCCAGCAATCCCTTTCTTTTCATTCTTTCAAAATCGGTGATCGCCTCGCCGTCGATATTCAGGATAATATCCCCGTTCCGTAAACCCACTTTATTGTACATGGTACTGTCCAGCACATGGATCCCGTATTTCATGGAGGCACTGGGTATCTTTTTATCACCCCAGATCATCAGGATAAAGGCATAGATCACAAAGGCGGTCAGGATATTCATGATCACCCCTCCCAGCATTACGATCAGCCGCTGCCAGGCCGGTTT
>JBGATE010000108.1:3820-9417 GCA_044229375.1 Chitinophagaceae bacterium | reverse complement strand
ATAAAGATTCAGGGCCATGGAGTTGTTCCCGCTCAGCCGGTAATCGTTGGCAAGGTTGATACAGCTTTGCAAATAATCGGGATGCGCGATACCGAGCGCTTTTTGCCGTATCTGCCTGGCCAGGCCGTGCAGCGCGATTGCCTGATCATATTTTCCCCAGGCCGTGTAGAGCGTACCCAGGTTATCCAGGCCTTCCGCGTAATCAATATGTTCCCTGCCCAGCGCCTTTTCCCGTATCGTGTTGGCCTCCGTGAAAAGCTTTTCAGCTTCCGGATAGTCACCATTCCTCAGATGCACCAGTGCCAGGTTATGGCAGCCTTTCGCATATTCGTTATGTTCTTTTCCCAGCGCTTTCGCATATAATTGTCTTGCCTCTTCATATAAAGGAGCCGCTTTTGCATAATCTCCCATATCCATGTACACGGCTCCCAGGTTATTCAAACAGATCCCGTATTCAAAATGCTCCTTCCCCACTGCTTCCCCGATGATCTCCTTTGCTTCTGTGAATAAAGCAAGCGATTTCTCATACTGTCCCAGGATTTTGTAAAGGAGAGCCAGGTTATTGCATCCTTTCGCGTATTCAATATGTTTTGTACCCAGCGTTTTTTCGCGGATCTGTCTTGCCTCTTTATACAACGCTTCCGCGGCTGCATAATTACCGGTGTCCATGAACAATACCGCAAGGTTATCGCAACTGGCCGCATAATCGGGATGCTGCTTACCCAGTGTTCTTTCCCTGATCTGGCGGGCCTCGATGTAAAGCGGCTCCGCTTTCTTATACTGACCGAGGGCGAGATAGAGGATCGCGAGGTTGTTCAGGCTGGCCGCATACGCGGGATGCTCCTTACCCAGCACTTTTTCCCTGATCCGCTTTGCCTCCAGGTAAAGGGGCTCCGCATCATAGGGCCGGCCGGTCACATAATAAAGGATCGCGAGATTATTACAGATAGCGGCGTAATCAATATGATCTTTACCCAGGATCCTGGCCCGGATCTCCATCGTTTCATCATAGAGGGCCTTTGTTTCCGCGTAACGGCCTGTTTCCACATAAACGATCCCTAAAATATTGCAGCTATTGGCATATTCCGCATTATCCTTTCCCAGCACCCTGGCCCGGATATCCCGGGCATCGATCAGCAGGGGTTCCGCCCTGGCGTATTGCCCCATCAAACGGTAAAGCCGCCCGAGGTTGTAACAACTGAGCGCATAGTTCGCATTCTCCTTTCCCTGTAACTTTTCAATCAGTTCCTTTCCGGAAGTATAAAAGGGCTCAGCCTTCGGGTACTGTCCCATGTCCAGGCAGACATCACCGATCGAATTCAGGTTATAAAAATAGCTGACCGTACCGGCCGAATCCTTTTCCAGGATTTCACCGGCTTTCTGGAAGTAGTCAAGCGCCCTGGCATTATTTCTTTGCTGTTGGAATCCCAGGGCGCTGTCGGAATATTGTTTCCATGACTGGGCATTGCTTTTCCCGGTCTGCAGGAAAAGGAATAGCATGACGATGTGCGGCAATCGGTTCATACCGCAATTTTTCAGAATATTCCGTAAACCACCCTGTGAAAATCGTATGAAACCGCTTTTTACCGGATGAATTGAAGTTAACCCGTGCTTACGTACTGAAAAATATACACCCTGAACTGTTTAGCTGTACCGCTTGTACAACCCTATCAGCTCACCAAAACCGATGATGTGCTCACTCATCGCTTTTTCCAATTGTCTTTTTTGGGTATTGCCGGGCAGGTCAAGCGTAGCATCCAGTGCATATATCTTGAAGAAATACCGGTGGGTGCCCGAGGGCGGACAGGGGCCGCCATATTTGTGCTTTTGAAAATCATTGATCCCTTCCTTTCCGGGCACATGCCCCTCTTTGATATGGTGCGTTACCGGGATATTCCAGACCAACCAGTGCACCCAGGTTCCGGCCGGGGCATCCGGGTCTTCCATGATGATGACAAGACATTTCGCAGTTTCAGGTACACCGCCGATATCCAGCGGCGGATTAATATTCTCCCCTGCACAAGTATACGCTGCGGGTATCATCCCGCCATCCCCGAAAGCCGAACTGGAAATGGTCAGTTTTTTATAGTCAACAGCTTTGTCTGTATGTTTCATGTTGCAGAATTTAACGATTACCCCGTCCTACTTAGAAGCTCCTGTCTTCGCTAAAGCTTCGCCATACAAGCATTGCCCATTTTCTCTACTCACGGCTTTTCTCCCGGCGGTGGCAGTTCTTCCGGCGGAATTTCAAACGGATCGTCATCCGGGATGATATCCGGATCCTCATCCGGAATTTCAGGGGTTTCCGGGATCTCGTCCGGATCTATTTCGGGTCGTTTCCCCGGATAAGGAAATTCAGGGGGAGCTGAGGGTTGTTTTTTGGTAGCCATGTTCCTGTATTTTTTGTTTTTTGAACTGTTTACCTGCTACACCCCAAACGGGTAGGTCTCCGGCACCTGGTGCCCGTCGGGCTGAATATGCAGCGGGTTCAACGCGTTTGTTTCATCAATATAAATAAATGCATCGTACCGGAATGGCAAAATACTGGGAACATAGTTGCCGTATTGCTCATAAGCCGGGTTGTACACCACACCGATGGCCCTGTGACCGATATGACTCTCCATAAAGGTATCATTCATAAAATCATCCATCAGCAGCAATTTATCCTGGGCGCCTGCCTTGTGCAGCAGGTATTCCCAGCTATCTTTTGCCGCCTGCGGCATATTCATTCGCTGCATCGGGGCGCCCCAGCTTCTTCCGGCCACCACGGTTCCTTTGAAAGAACCAAAACCTATCAGCACCACTCCCATATCATTATACCGCATGCGTGCCAGTTCACCAATATTATACATGCCCTCATCGGTCATATCCGTTGCCCGCGCATCCCCGATATGCGTGTTGTGTTCCCACACGATGATTTTGGATCCCTCACCGTGAAACTTCAATAACCGCTCCAGCGTATCGGCCATGTGTTTATCACGAACATTCCAGCTATGTGGTCCGCCTTTGACCATTGCCCGGTAATATTTTTCCGCATTCACCATCACCAGCGCGTTCTGTTCCGCACTGAATACATTCTCCGCATCTGAATTGTAGAGCGGCAGACGGTTTTGTATTTCACTAAGCAGGTGCACCACTTCCTCCTGGCAAAGCTCCGGCACAAACTGTGAGGCGCTGGCATACGAACGGCCCTCATCCCTGCGGTAAGGTTCAAAACACTGAAAAGCCTCTTCGGCGATCTCCAGGGCCCCGGGGTCCGTTTTTTGAAGATATTTCATAATGGACTCCATGCTTTCCCATAAACTGTACACATCCAAACCGTAAAATCCGGTTTTTTTACCGGCCGGAAGATGCCTGTTGTACTGCTGCAGCCATTCCGCCAGTGCGACCACTTCCCAGTTGGCCCACATCCAGGTGGGCCAGCGGTTGAATTCCCGCAATACCTCAACTGCATTCTTACCCGAGCCGGGATAATTTTTGATGTACCGGTTCAGGCGATAACAATCCGGCCAGTCACCTTCCACCGCTATCAGGTTGAAACCCTTCTCCTCGATTAATTTTTTCGTGATATGAGCCCGCCAGCTGTAATACTCACTGGTTCCATGCGATGCCTCACCCAGCATCACGATACGGGCATCCCCGATCCGCTTATAAAGCGGGGCAAGATCTTCCATCTTTTCGAGCGGGTAAGACCAGTTGCGTATACTTTTGACCGCTTCGGTCTCATCGAGCAGGACTTCTTTGGTGAAATACTTTCGCATAACTTCTCAATCCTGCCAAAGTAAACCCATATTATACTGTAAACGAATGAGTACACTCAGATAACACAATGATATTGGTCAACAGGAAATGCCTGTTCTCCGGCTTACATTGGGAATATAAAATTCAGCGCCATGAAAGAAGTATCAACCCCTCCGATCATTACCCTGCATGACCTGCTGGACCACGATGCCGCCCGGTTCGTCAATGCGGAAATTCAACTACGAAAAAATTTACCTGCCTGGGTGACCGGGTCAACCTCGATCAAACTGAAAGAGGTATTGCTGCGATACGAAGAACTGGTAGAAGACCATATCAAGAAGCTGGACCGTTTCTATGAGGCGGAAGAGATCAATTCCCTTCGTACAAGAGACAGGATCATGTATGCCTTTATCGAAGAGATCAACGAAAAACTTAACCATTGTTCCGAAAACGAAGTGAAAGACGCCTGCCTGCTGGCGGGAATCCAGGGAATCAATCATTATAAGATCAGCATCTATGGCACCGCGGCGGCCTTTTCCAGGGACCTGGGCATGGAAGAATTTGCCGTGATTTTCCATGAAGCTGAGATCAATGAAAAACAGATCGATGACCGTTTGTCACAGCTGGCATCATTCGAAGTAAACAAAAACGCAAGATCAACAATCCTGCTGGAGGAATAAAATGGAACCCCGTCTCCCTGCCGAAGTAAACATACCGGTTGATCATGTCATCGTAAAAGGTGAACTGAACATCCCTTCAACCGCCAAAGCGATCGTGATCTTTTCACATGGCAGCGGGAGCAGCCGATTCAGTAAACGAAACCAGCAGGTGGCCCGGTACCTGCAGCAGAGGAATTTCGGCACGTTGCTGTTTGACCTGCTTACGGAAGAAGAAGAACAGCTTTATTCCGCCCGTTTTAATATCAACCTGCTTACAAAAAGATTAGCCGGTGCGACCGCGTGGCTGGAAGGACTTCCTGCCGCCAAAGACTGTCGCATCGGTTATTTTGGTGCCAGTACCGGCGCCGCTTCGGCATTGCAGGCGGCTGCCTTAAATCCTACCATCAATGCAGTAGTATCAAGGGGCGGCCGGCCCGATCTCGCCATGGAGTTCCTGCCAAAAGTTAGCGCCCCCACCCTGCTGATCGTTGGCAGCCTGGATCATGATGTGCTGTTATTGAACAAGGAAGCGTTACAACAGTTGCCTTGCCGGAAAACGCTGAAAGTGGTGGAGGGAGCTTCGCATTTGTTTGAAGAACCGGGGAAAATGGAAATTGTATGTGAACTCGCGGCGGAATGGTTTGAGAAATTCCTGGTGCCGGTATCTCTTATTGACTAAAATGCTGAATATGTATTTCAGGGACAGAACAGAAGCCGGGTTATTGCTGGCGGAGAAATTGACACAGTACAAAGGGCAACCGGGTGTTGTCCTCGCGGTGCCGAGAGGCGGTGTGCCGGTGGCCTTTGAAGTGGCCCGGCAGCTGGAGTTGCCGCTTGAGCTCATTCTCACTAAAAAGATCGGCCACCCTTTGAATAAAGAATATGCAATCGGGGCTGCCAGTCTCAGCGATCATTTTGTGATCCCACATGAACAGGTGAGCGATGAATATATCAACAGTGAAATTGCAAGGATCCGCCGTAAGCTCAGGGAGATGTATGCAAAGTTCCTGGGTGACCGGGAGCCCGAACTCCTTGCCGGTAAAACGGTTATCGTGATCGATGACGGCATCGCTACGGGTAATACCCTGCTGGGCACCATACAGGACATCACGGATCGCCAACGAGCCGAGCTCGAATTGCAGCGCTACCAGGAAGGTCTTGAGACGCTGGTCAGGGAGCGCACCAGCGAACTGAATA
>JBGATE010000108.1:0-3810 GCA_044229375.1 Chitinophagaceae bacterium | reverse complement strand
ATTGCGGCACCGGTAGCCTCCCCGCAGGCCGTTGAAAAATTATCCCGGCTGGTGGATGAAATGGTGGTGATTTTCGCACCGGAAACTTTTTCCGGGGTGGGCGCTTTTTATGAGGATTTTTCGCAGGTAAGCGATGAGGAGGTGCTGGATTACCTGGAGAAATACAGAAATCTTAAAAAGGCAGGATAAGACCCGCCCTCAGTCCTGCTATCACTCTGTATCAGCCTGGCTGTAACTGTTATTCTCTTCATCTTCCTCCCCTATTTCTTCACCGGCATCATCGAGTTCGCTACCGGGTATATCAAGATCCGAACCGGTCAGGTCCATTTGACCGGAAATTTCTTCGAGGGCCTCGCCTTCCTGGTCAACACTATCCAAAAGCGCTTTTTTCAGTCGCTGGTCATCGGGATCAATGAAGCCGCTGGCATTGTCGAGAAACGCAATTTCCTCCGATGTGATATCACTGGGGTCTGGTTTTTCTTCCAGTTCTTCGTTGTTTGTTCCGGGTTGTGCCATGTTATTTTTTTTAATATCTGCCGGCTGTAAAGTTACATCATTCACAACAGAACCGGGCTATGCAAAATTCAAAAAAGTAATTCTCCGCTTGTTTATTTGATCCGGATTCTTGTTAATTTCCGAAATGCGTCCGGCGAACTGTATTGTCTTATTTTTCCTTGCCGTTGCCTTCTTACCCAACGGCCTTATGGCACAGGAAGTGCCTGTTTTTGTTTCCGGTTCAGAGGGTTACCGCTCCTTTCGCATCCCCGCCATTATACGGCTTCCCGGAAATGACCTGTTGGCTTTTTGCGAGGGCCGGAAGAATAATGCCGCCGATTTCGGGGATATTGACATTGTTATGAAACGGAGCGCCGATAAGGGAAAATCATGGTCGCCCTTACAGGTGATTGCCGACCTGGCCAGCCTTCAGGCCGGTAACCCTGCCCCTGTTCTTGACCTGCTCGACCCGGCTTACCCGGAAGGAAGGATCTTTTTATTCTACAATACGGGCAATGATCATGAAAGTAACATCGTCAAAGGCATAGGTATCCGGGAGTGCCGCTATATTACTTCCGGAGATGGCGGAAAAAGCTGGTCAGCGCCGGTAAATATAACGGTGCAGGTACACCGGCCGAAACAACCCGCTGTTGATCCTGCCTATAATTTTAAAGATGACTGGAGAGCTTATGCCAATACACCCGGGCATGCACTGCAGATCACGGAAGGCAGGTTCAGGGGCCGGATCTATATAGCCTCCAATCATTCATCCGGTGAACCGCAGAAAGGTGGATTGCATTACTTCGCGCATGGCTATTTTTCAGATGACCATGGTAAAACTTTTCGGTTAAGCGAAACCGTTAACTGGCCCGGGAGCAATGAATCCACCGCGGCGGAACTGTCGAACGGAATGCTGTTGATGAATTCCCGCAACCAGGGCGGTACGCCAAAGGCAAGGATCATTTCATTGAGCCATGACGGTGGCGCCACCTGGGATACAACCTTTGCCGATCCCCGCCTGCCGGATCCGGTATGTGAAGGGAGTCTTATCAACATCGGGAAAAGAAAAGGCCGGCAGGTGCTGGCTTTCTGCAATCCTGCGGATACCGCAAACCGGGACAATCTTACGCTGCGGATCAGTTTTGATGAAGGACGGAACTGGCAAAAGAGTGTACTGATCAGCAGGAAAACCGCTGCCGGCAACGGGGATCATGCCGCTTACTCCGACCTGGTCATAACGGGGAAAAGAAAGATCGGGGTGCTGTATGAAAAAAATAATTACCGGGAGATCGTTTTCAGCGTGGTGAAATGGTAAGGAAGTGAATGGGAAACAATCGCAGTCTTTCTTTACACATTACCATTTTTAGCTTTCCAGATAAACCAGATATTCAGCAGCAGGTAAACCACGAATGATATAAACGCGGACCTGTTGTCGAATTGTATGGCCTTTTCCACTTTATTTTTTTTGATCAGCCGGAGTGAATAGGTATTTACCGCCACTACGGCAAGGATAAAGAACAGCGTTATACCATGCAGGGTATCTACCAGTGTGAAAGAGGAGGATTCCGGCAGCGCCGAATCAATGATATATTTATTACCCACAACGGCAAACAGGGATCCAACGCTCAACCCGAAACGGGAGTCCATCCCATCCGCGTGAATGAAGAAACAGATGAAGGAAATAAAAAAAGCGAGGTACATGCCCAGGAACATTTTCCAGAATAACCCGGTTGCGTTCCGCCGGATAGACAGCCGTACCCTGAAAGCGCTGTATTCGGATTGCTGTTTAACGGCATTCTCGGCGCCAAAGGCCGTTTCATACACTTTTTTTCCGGCCGAAATGATACAACTGTCGATACTCCACCCCCGGAGGGTAAATCGCTTATCAAAATGTTCCCCGAGTGTGTCAGCGACGAACACCAGGGAATTCGCGTCAAACTGTGAATTCTCAATGGAGATACGCAGCTTTTGCTCATCAAAGGGAAAATTGTCGATTTTCCAGGAATCCTTCATCACGCATTGCATTTTCATTTGCAGGTAAACCCTGTCTCCCGTGGTATCAATGGTGGAAAATGATTTCTCCACCGATTTCGCCGCCGGCACTTCCAGGTTATTGACAAAATCGAAATCCTTATTCCGGTATTTGAGCCAGAGCCAGAACGTGACCACGAACTCCTTCTGCTTAAAATCGATATTATGGATACTGGTTATATAAATACCCACGTGTACGGTATCTTTTTTGACCTCCTGTGCATGGAGTAAACTCCCTCCTGCTGTCAGCAAAAAAAGTAAACCCAGTATAGTTTTTTTCATACGTTCCGTTTCCCGCAGAAAGATACTGTTCAACCCCGAATAAAAAAAGTATTTCCCGCGCGGTAACCGACGTATCATTTTTTCATCTCAGCCTGCAACTTTGCCAGCATACTTTTTGCATTGCTGCCGGTGTTACCATCGGGATCCAGTTCGATCGCCTTTTTATAATAATCAACGGCCTTTTCTTTCTGCCCGGCCTTCCAGCGGGCTTCGCCGAGACTGTCCCAGGCATTGGCCGACAGGGGAAAAAGCCTGGTGTTCAGCCCAAAAACAAAAAGCGCTTCCGTGATCCTGTTTTTACCGAGCAGGTCATACCCTCCGCTGTTGATCTGCTCTTCAAAATTAACATAGCGATACTTCGGATCGGTAGTGAACCGCATCGCCTCAGCCTCCACCTCATCCATTTTCCCGGCTTCAAAAAGGCTTTTCAACCGGGCCATCGGGTCCAGTACGGGGTCCTTTTCTGAAAAATCAAGACAGGCTTCCAGAACCGGGTCCCGGTTCTGCCGGTAGTCCTCAAAACTCATCTCCACTGCCAGGTGCGGACCCAGCCAGTCCCCGTTTTCCCATTGCGGTTTATCCTGCCACCAGGCATATGAAAGGTAGACCGGTATCCCGGTTTGGGGCAGATCCACCCGCCGGTTGTCGCCGTAAAAATTGATGTTCTCAGCAGTTGGTTCCCCCACAAACAATGCATTGGTATAATTGCTGAGTTCGTTTACCAGGTTCTGGCAGGCGGAAAAGGTCCTCCGGCCGATGATGACAAACAGTTTTCCAGGGACATTTATCTTACTGCTCCTGATGATCCCTGTAACGATTGGTTTATTCTTGTAATTATTACCACCCCCATTCAGGCGCAGATCCAGCACCAGGCGCTCCACATCGTTCTTCTCGATAAATTCGAAGACTCTCCTATAGAAAGCCGGAATCGCTTCCTGCTGATCATCCTGTATCTGGCTGTGTCTTACATAAACCGTTTTGGATGCCGTCAGGTATTCGTAA
>JBGATE010000107.1:0-9559 GCA_044229375.1 Chitinophagaceae bacterium | reverse complement strand
ATAACCTTTGTTCAGCAGTTGCCCGATGTTCTGCTGGATATTATTGCCCGGGATACCGGCGCTGGCAGGAGTAGGCACGGCAAGTACAAGATTGTCAACATTGTTTCTGAACCAGTCGGCGGTCACATTCACGCGACCGTTGAACATGCTGAATTCAACACCCACATCATGCTTGGTACTGGTTTCCCACAACAATGCCGGGTTACCGATAAAGTTCAGACCGATGGCATTGATACCACCATAGAGCGTGGGGCCATAGGTTGCCGAAAGGTAGGGGAAGCCACCCAGAGTGTTGCCCACTTTGGCATAAGAATATTTCAGTTTGAATTCAGGGAACCATTTGCGCAGGAAGGAGTTGTTCTTCCAGCCGTTTTCCTCAGAAGGTCTCCAGCCTACTGAGAAGCCGGGGAAGTTACCGTACTTCTTGCCTTCAGCCAGTGAGCTTTGGCCATCGCGGCGGATAGATGCCTGGAAGAAATATTTGTTCTTATAGTCGTAGTTCATCCTGGCAAAAAGAGATTCAAAACCCGACTCGGAATAGCTACCTCCTACCGTCTGCGTAGAAGCGGAACCGGAAATCAGGTTCTCTTTCAGGAAGAAGAAATCCGAAAGACTGGAACCGGTGGCAGAAAGGAATTTATTCGTCTGGCTCTGAACTTCATGACCGGCTGTCAGGTAAAAGCTGTGCTTTTTGATGGCTACGTTATAGTTGAAATAGTTCTGCCAAACATAACGCAGGAAATTCTGGTTGGAGTTGAAAGCAACACCGTTTGAACTGTACCCGTCACCATGGCGGGGATCCAGTCCCTGGTAGCTGTAATCATTAAACCAGTCAGCCGACATCTGCGAGCGGAATTTCAGTTTTTTTGTGAAAGACAACTCGATAAAAGCGTTATTGATGATCCTGTATTTGTCGGAAGAGAATTTATTAGTGTTGATCGTGAATGCCACGTTGGTGAAATTATCATCCACACTCGCTGAGTTCGGTCCGATGGGAATGGAATTGGCCGCCGGGAAACTGATATTGTAGCCGGTCGAATGCAGCGGATTATAGGGGTCAACGTTAGGCAGTAAACGCAGCGTGGAAGCGATGGAACCGCTCAGCGCGTTGGAGCCGTTGTTCTGGTCGTAGTCGATCTGCCGGCTCACGGTGAGGTTATTCCCGATTTTAATGAAGTTATTTACTTCATGTTCCAGGTTCATCCTGACCCTGAAGGTCTGGTTCCGGTTACTCTTCACGACACCCTGTTGTTTGGAGTAGTTGGCGGAAAAGAAGAAGGTGGTCTTTGCCCCGCCGCCCTGGAAACTGATATTGTGGTTTTGCACCAGCGCATTCTCGATCAGGGCCTCGCTCTGCCAGTCGGTATTCACACCACCGGGGTTTACACCGGCACGGGGAGCAACACCAGAGTTGACGAATTTCTCATTGGAGATCATTACAAACTGGTCGGCATTCAGCAGTTCAAAACGTTTCAGCACATTGCTGAAACCGATGGAAGCATCATAGTTGACCCTGGTTCTTCCCTTGGTTCCTTTCTTGGTGGTGATCATGATCACACCGCCTGCTGCACGGGATCCGTAGATCGCCGTGGCGGAACCATCCTTGAGCACTTCTATATTCTCAATATCCGACGGGTTGATATCCCCCAGTGCATTGGAGTTCGTAGTAGCTGCAAGGTTCCCGGAAATGATGGGAATACCATCCACCACAAACAAAGGACCCGAGTTCTGGCTGATAGAGTTGACACCACGAACAAAGATCCTTGCCGGCTGGTTCACCAGGCCGCTTGTATTAGTGACCTGAACACCCGTTGCGCGTCCGGCCAGCTGCTTGTCGATAGAAGGGGTAACCAGGTTCGCAAATTCCTTTGCATCCACTTTGGAGGCAGCACCCGTAAAAGCTTTCTTTTGCTGGGTACCGTATCCTACTACCACCACTTCAGACATGGTCTTGTCTTCTGCTTTTAATACGGCATTGACTACGGAAGCATTCCCTATAGCGTATTCTACAGGGCTCATATCCACAGAAGAGAATACAAGCGCCTTCGCGTTGGCCGGAATGGTGAGAGAATAAGATCCGTCTTCTTTGCTGACTGTACCGGTTGTGGTACCCCTTACCAGTACGGATACATTTACCAGGGGGTTCCCTTTATCATCAGTCACCTTACCGGTAACGGTACGTTGCGCTAATGCCTGGGTGGCAAAAAACACAACTCCCAAAAGCAGTAAATACAGTTTTCTCATGAGCATTTTGTTTTAGTATATGAATAGAAATCAAAGCCTTATTCAGCGCCTGAAATTAACTAACCTCCGCATGATAATAAAAAAAAATGTTAAGATTTTACCGTACAAAGGCAGGCTCAAACACCCTTTTGAATCCTTTCGCCTCGTCCTCAATTAGCAGACAACTCCCATGCTGTGTTTGCTGCATTGGAAAATTTGATTTTAAGTGCTGGTTATCAGCGATAAATGAACGAAAAAGGGCTATTTTTTTGCATGGAAAAAAGAAATCAATAAGGCCGGGAGTAAAACCAGGTTGGTAAAAGTGGCGGTCACCAGTGTAAGTGAGGTAAGCCATCCCAGGGCCTTGGTGCCATCGAATCCGCTGAAACAGAAGATCACAAAACCCGCGATCAGCACCAGGGAGGTGTAAATGATACTGATCCCGGTACTGTGGATGGTCTCGATCACTGTTTTACGCATGTCATTTTTGTTACGCGGCAGTTCCTGTTTATAATTCACAAGGAAACGAATGGTGATATCAATGGCGATACCAAGGGCCACGCTGAATACAAGTACCGTGGAAGGTTTCAGCGGAATGCCCGTCCATCCCATCACCCCGGCCGTGATCAGCAGGGGGATGATATTGGGGATCAGGGAGCAGATAAGTATCCTGGCCGACCGGAACAGGTACAGCATGCATAAGGCGATCAGCAAGAAGGCCCAGATGATACTGTCCTTAAGACCATTGATGATATACCGGTTGCCTTCAACGAAGGTGACACTGGTGCCGGTAAATTCCACCGAATACTTTTCCTTTGGAAAAAGCTCGGCGGAGCGAACGGCGATACTGTCCAGGATACGCGGGAGCCGGTTGCTTCCCACATCGGCCATGCTTACGCTGATACGGGCCTGCTGACGGTTGCTGTCCATAAAGGTGGCCAGCAGGCGGGAAAAAGAATTCTTGTTGTTGCCGCTGTCCTTCCCGATCCGCAGGTAAGGTAATAACTGCACATCAAATTCCGTCGGCATCGAATAACTGTTGCTGTCACCGTCAAAAAAGGCCTGTTTCACAAATTTGAACCCATCCGCCACACTCAGCGGTTTGGCAATATCCGGCATCGAGGAAAGGAACTGTGAAAGCGAATCGATCCGGGCCAGGCTGTTCAGGTTGGTTGCGCCCCTTTTCTTTTTGGTATCAACGATGATCTCCAGCGGCATGACACCTTTAAAATTCCTTTCAAAAAATTTCAGGTCCGTGTACAGTTTATCCTCTTTTGGCAAATCGTCAACGATATAGCCCAGGGTTTTTAAACGGGAAATTCCGGCAACAGATGCTATTACCACCAGCAGTGAAATCGTATATATCAGCTTGCGGTGGTTCAGCGACCATCGTTCCAGCCGGTCGAGCCAGCGGTTGAGCCGGGGGTTTTGCAGGTAACGGGTATGACGGCTTTTGGGGGCGGGCAGGAAACTCAGCACCGCCGGGATCAGGATCAGGGAGATAAAGAAAAGAGCAAGGATGTTAATGCCTGCAACATAGCCGAATTCTTTCAGGATCTGGCTTTGGGTGAGCGCAAAAACGGCAAATCCGATCGCAGCCGCAAGATTGCAGAACAGCGTCACAACCCCCATCCGGTCCACCATCATCACCAGTGATTTTTTCTTATCCCCGGTCTCATTGTAACTGGTATGGAATTTATTAAGGAAGTAAATGCAATTGGGTATCCCGATCACGACAACCAGGGGAGGGATCAGCGCATTCAGTACACTAATTTTATAACCCAGCAGTTCGATAGTGGCGAAACTCCATAACACGCCGATAAAAACAACGGCCAGGGAAAGCCACATGGCTGTCAGGGAACGAAAGAACAGCAGGAGGATCAGCGCCGAAAGCAATACGGAGACAAGGATGAACATCCGCATTTCCTTCACGATCCGCAACGATAATTCGGTGCGGATGTGCGGGAGCCCGCTTTTGTAAACGGTAATACCGTTGGCCACCCCGAACGCATCTGCCATATCATCTACCCGGTGAACGATGGAGAGACGTTCTTTGGAACCCATCAGGTCCTTGTTGATCCGAACCCCCATCAGCCAGGCATTGGTAGCGGGGTTGTATAAAAGATCCCGGTAGAAGGGGAGTCGTAAAAAAATGGCGGCCCCGCTGTCAATTTCAGCCTGCGAAAGTGTTCTTTCGGGAAAAATAGTATCGGCCTTCAGTCGTTCCGTATCGGGTATTTTCACCAGGTTGACGGCCGAAGTAACGGCGATCACATCATCCACACCCCGCAGCTTCCGGAGATCACGCTGCAGTCCCGCATAGGCGTTGAACAGCTTTTCCTCAAACAGTTTGTCGTGCTGAATGCCGATCACCAGCAGGTTCCCGTCCTCCCCGAATTTTTTACGGAATTCCTGGTAGGCTTTGTATTTGGGGTTGTTGGTGGGTATGGCACGGGAAAAATCATAACTCAACTGTACCCTGGAAGCATGGTACCCCATAAAGGCGGTAATGCCGGCCAGGACAATCAATAACGGTATTCGGTATTTAAGGATGAACTTCCCCAGGGTATGCCACATGCTTCAGGCGGATGGTAAGGCTGCAAAGAAACAGGAAAATAGTCAAATCAGTTGGGCAGTCTTCAGTCGGCAGTCAGCAGTCCGCAGCCGGCAGACAACTTCGACAT
Source organism: Chitinophagaceae bacterium (assembly GCA_044229375.1). Classification (GTDB taxonomy): domain Bacteria; phylum Bacteroidota; class Bacteroidia; order Chitinophagales; family Chitinophagaceae; genus JJ008. The sequence continues at coordinate 4,652 of JBGATE010000107.1, read as the reverse complement.
TCGAGATTCCTTGTTCAATATTCTACATTTCCTATGACCCTTTGTCCCTTATGACTTTTCTGACTTCTCTGGGATTAGGATAAATTTGTCATGTGAAGTATTCCTTTCTTTTTTTATCACTTTGGTCATGTTTGTTTTCCACAGCCCAGGATCCCCTGCCGGCTATCGGCGAATGGAGGGAACATTTGCCGTATAACAGCGCGATCGATGTAACAGCAGGTGAGGGGATCGTGTATTGTGCCACGCCGTACAGCCTTTTTTCCGTGAATACCAGGGACAATTCGGTGAGCAGGTTCAGCCGGGTGTCCGGGCTTGCGGAAACGGGGATCAGCGCGATCCGTTATGATGGGGCCGGTAAAAAACTCATGATCGCATACAGTAACAGTAATATCGATATCATTTACCGGAACGATATCCATAATGTGCCCGATATTAAGAGAGATAATATCATTGGCGATAAAACGATCTATCGTATTTACCCCCTCGCGGGGAATTATTATCTCTCTACCGGTTTGGGCGTGATCGTGATCGACGGAGAACGATACGAGGTAAAGGATTCCTGGTTCATCGGCACCGGTGGTAACCAGGTAAAAGTAAACGGATTTGCCGCCGCCGGCGGATTTTATTATGCCGCCACCGATGAAGGACTAAAAAGAACACCGGTGAACACACCGGATCCTGCTAATCACGCCAACTGGCAACTCCTCAGCGGCAGTAATGGATTGCCGGCAGGTCCCTGCAGTAATGTGATGAACCTGCAGGGGAAGATCATTGTGCAAAAGAATGATTCGCTATTTGCACAGAACGGACTGACCTGGTTCTTGCTGTATACCGACGGCTGGCCCATTGTCAGCAGTAATGATTCAGAGAACAGGATCCAGCTTTGTGAAAGACAAAACAATGGCAGCAGCCGCGTGGTGGTCCTCAACCCCGACGGAACCGTCACCCGTACCATTGGCGCAGTGGCGGCATTGTCTTTCCCCCGGAAAGCGATTTTGCTGAATGATGCTCCCTGGGTGGCCGACCAGTTTGAATGTCTTTCCCGGTTTGACGCGGGAAATGCGTACGAACAGTATGTACTTAATTCACCCCAGTCAACCGCCAGCGGGGAAATGATCGTTTACAACGAAGTCTTTTATGCAACGGCCGGGTCGGTCAACGAAGCCTGGAACTACCAGTACAACGGCGACGGCATTTTCAGTTTGAAGGAAGGTAAATGGACGAATACGAACCGTTACCGGTACGCGGCGATCGATTCCCTGCTGGATTATATCTGTATCGCCATTGATAAAAGGGATGAAACGATCTGGGCCGGTTCGTATGGCGGCGGTCTGCTGCAGGTGAAACCGGGACCCGTTTTTGAGATTTTTAAACAATCGCGCTTAGGCGCCACCGTTGGAGATCCTTCGAGTTACCGGGTGTCGGGACTGGTCTTCGACGGGGAGAACAATTTATGGATCTCCAATTTCGGCTCGGCGGAACCTTTGCGGGTCATGCAGCCCGGCGGCAACTGGAAAAATTTCACGCTGCCCTTCCCGCTTTTTCAGAACGCCCTTTCACAAATCATCATTGACGATAATAATTTCAAATGGATCGTGGCCCCGCTGGGAAACGGGCTGATCTGTTTTGATCACGGGGCCTCCATCAGCAATACCGGGGATGACCGCTGGAAGAAATTCGGAGCAGGGGCGGGGAACGGTAACCTGCCCAATAATGAAGTGACCTGTATCGTAAAAGACAAAGCCGGGTTCATCTGGGCGGGTACAACCGATGGGATCGGGGTGATCCAGTGTCCTGAATCGGCATTTGCTTCGCCGGTCTGCGATGCGGTTTGGCCCGTGGTGCCCAATGGGAATTTCGCAGGATATCTCTTCAAAGGACAGGAAGTAAGGAGTATCGCCGTTGACGGCGCCAACCGGAAATGGGTGGCTACAAAGAACGGGGTGTTCCTGGTTAGCGCGGAAGGGGAGAAACTGATCACCCGGTTTACCGAGGACAACAGCCCGCTGCTGAGCAGTGATGTCCGAAAGATCGCTATTGACGGAAAAACAGGGGAAGTGTTCTTTGCCACATTAAAAGGGATCTGTTCTTTCCGCGGTACTGCTACGGAAGGAAAGGAGGAAAATAGGGATGTGCTGGTGTTTCCCAATCCCGTACCCCCGGGATTCAGCGGCACTATTGCCATCCGGGGACTGGTGAACAATGCCATTGTGAAAATCACAGAACTGGACGGACGACTGGTTTACCAGACAAGAGCTTTAGGCGGACAGGCCGTCTGGGACGGAAGGAATTACCGGGGGCAGAAGATATCCAGCGGGGCCTATCTTGTGCTGGTGAGTGATGAAGGGAATAATGCTGTTTCCGGTAAAAGAGAAAGAACCGCGGCGAAGATCTTTTTTATTCAACAATAAGTTTGCCACGAAAACACACGAATTGTCACGAAACCTGTGGCAAAAATGTAATCATTGCCCGATAAACTCCATACAACAAAAGGCATTGTACTCCGTACAGTGAAATACGGGGAGACCAGTGTAATCGTTACCGTGCTGACAGAACTGTTCGGGCTGCAATCCTATCTCGTTAACGGGGTAAGAACGGCTACCAAAAAAAGTACAGGTAAAGCCGGCATGTTCCAGCCTGCCGCAATTCTGGAGCTGGTTGTTTACCACAATGAACTGAAGCACCTGAACCGGATCAAGGAGTTCAAATGGGCGTTTATTTACCGGGAAATATTCAGGGATGTGCCCAGGAACGCGGTGACGTTGTTCATGGTGGAACTGCTGACCAAATGCCTGAAACAACCCGAAAGCAATCCCGGTCTTTTTCATTTTGCGGAAGACGTGTTGGTCAAACTGGATGAAAGCGGCGGACCGGTGATGGCGAACCTGCCCTTGTTCTTCGCCCTGCACCTGCCGGTACATTTTGGATTCAGGGTCAGTGATAATTTCAGCGGTAAAAATATTTTCCTCGATCTACAGGAGGGGGTATTTGTGCCGGAGCAACCTCATCACCCCCACTTCCTGGAAGGGAAGGAAGCGGCCATCATCTCGCAACTGCTTAAAGTAATGCAGCCGGAAGAACTGGGGGAAATCAAGCTGGGACATGATTTCCGCAGGCAGCTCCTGCACTGGCTGGAAACTTTTTATGCATTACATGTGCAGGATTTCGGACAGATGCGGACCTTGCCGGTGCTGAAAGCGATACTAAGCTAATCGTTTAACCGGGATAAAATTATTACCTGTCAGCAATACGCCCGGTCGTTTGTCTTTTTCAAAACTGCCCAGGTCCTCCTCCCACCTCAATGCCCTGGCTCCATTGAGAGTGGCCCATTGCAGGATATCGGCAGCGGGGATATGGGGGAAATATTGCCGGATCACTTCCATTTCCTTGGCGATACTCAGTTGCCAGTTGCTGCTGTAACTGTCAGTGCCCAGCACAATTTGACAACCATGCCGGATAAACAGGTCAATGGGCGGCACTTTATTCTCGATATACAGGTTGGCATTGATGCAAAGGCAATATACCAGTTTCAGTCCGCTGGCTGCGGCAAATTCATTGGCCCAAACAATATCTTCTTCCGGCATATAGCTGTTATGAATGAGCAGGATCGTTTGTCCGTTATTGAAATAAGGAAGTACAGAACGAATGCTGCTCTTTCCTGTCACGGGAAAGGGAGATTGCCCGATGCCAAAGATCCGGAACAGTTTCAGGTACCCGCCCCCGCCGGTCTTATATAATTCATCTTCTGCCGGGTGCTCCTGGTTATGGATGGAAATGACCTGTCCGGCAGTGGCTTCGTTGATCAGTTCAAATGTTTTGGGAGAAATGCTGTAAGGCGCATGAGGGACAAGGGAAGTGCGATGCCGGAGGCTGGAGCCTCGAAGAGCGGTCTCCAGCCTTGCGGCAACAGTTTGGTAATGGTTAAAATTTTCTGCGGCCTTTTCATCCGTAAAACTCAGCACCTCTACAAAATTCTGCCAGCGGATCCTGCTTTTGCTTTTTACATCGGCTGTATCGGCCGTGTTCCCGATATCGCCTGTTGCCACAACGCCGTTATCGAACAATTCTTTTTCGGCCCTGATGATTTCCTGTTGTACGAGCCCGGGGGGGAAATCCCTTTTCGTTACCACGGAACAAAGGAACTCAACCAGCCCGGTATGGGGGGGGATAATATTTTTAAGGTGACTGAGTTCAAGATGGCAGTGGCAATTGATAAAACCGGGACAGAGAATGCCTTCGTGCTGCTGCACATCATCACCCGCATCCTGCAATGGCACAATATCCCTGATAAGGCCCGTATCATCCGTAATCAGTACCTGGCCGCTTTCGCAGAAATTGTATCCGTCAAACAACCGGTCCGCAAGAAACTTCAGGTAGCTCATGCACCAAATTTCTCCAAAGGAGTCCATATAGACAAATACCAGCTCCCAACTTCCAAATCATTAATTTTGCCACCCGGTCCGAAAAATCAATTTTTCATTGGGCAGGATAAAATATGATCGAAAGATTAGAAGCAATAAAAGCAAGGTTTGACCAGCTGGGGGTCGCGCTCACCAACCCTGAGATCGTGGGGAACAACAAAAAATTTGCAGAGACCAGCAAGGAATACCGCAGCCTGGAGAAAATCGTTTCGGCCTACAACGATTATAAGA
>JBGATE010000106.1:0-9652 GCA_044229375.1 Chitinophagaceae bacterium | reverse complement strand
TTTCATTGAAAAAGGCAAAGAAAGGCGCAAAAGGAATGGGCGTTGAACTGAATTTGGGTGTCCAGTTGGATAAAGTATATATACTTCCCAATTACCAGAATTCATACGGGGGCGGAAACTCCGCCGACCTGATACAGTATAACTGGAAACCGGGTGACCCCGAACTCTGGAAAAAACTGGATGGTAAATATTACCACGATTATACGGACGATGCCAGCTGGGGTCCCCGCATGGTAGGCCAGGAATATATTCCCTGGTACTCCTGGTATGGCGGTCACCGCCTTGAGGGAACTACAGCACAATTACAGCCCCAGCCGGATAACGCAAGAGATTTTTTTAACACAGGCATCACCTTTAACAACTCGGTCAGTTTTTCAAAAGCAACCGATAATGTAAACTTCCGGATGGGTTTTAACAACGTGGAAACCCAGGGATTGGTTCCCGGTACCTTTATGAAGAAGAATGTGTTCAACATTAGCGGCTCGATCGATGTCACCTCTAAACTGACCGCATCACTCAATTTCAATTATGCAACACAGTACCTGAACGGCGAATTCAATGACCTGTATTCAAACCAGACCTCGGGTTCATTCAACCAATGGTTCCACCGGAACCTGGATATGAAGATCCTGAAGGAATTAAAGGACCTGCGTACCCCCCAGGGCATCCATGCCAGCTGGAATCACGCCAATCCCAATACATATGATCCGTCGAAACAAAGGAATTTCTATGCTGGTAACTACTGGTATAATTTCTACACATGGTTTGATCTCGTAAAAATTGTTACCAATACCGACCGGTATTTTGGAGATATCACACTGAACTACCAGTTGAACAAGAACTGGAAGCTCAGGGGTACGTACCGCAAACAGCAAAACCTGTTATGGAATGAGACAAAATTCTCCTCTGACCTGGATGAGAGTGGCACACAAACAACAGGGAACTGTGCCCAGTGCAAAGGATTTTATCAAACCGTTACTTCCAGTGTGAACCGGACCAATATAGAGGGACAACTAACCTTCAACAAGCGGTTTGATAAGTTCAATGTGAATGCCAGCTTTGGTACGGATATCTTCCGTCAGCTCGACAAGGACAATAATGCCAATACCAATAATGGTCTTAGTGTACCCAACCTGTTTTCGATCAGCAATTCCAGGGACCAGCCCACCGTAGGGAATACGCGGGTCGATTTCAGGTACAGTGCGATCTTTTTCACCGGTGCCTTTTCCTATAATAACATGCTGAACCTGGATCTTACTTTACGCCAGGACTGGATGTCGGATCTGCCACCTGCCAAATCTTACATTGTATCCAAATCAGCGGGGCTTTCCTTCATCTTCAGCCAGTTGCTTAAAGTGGATGCCCTCTCCTTTGGCAAACTGAGAGCATCCATCGGTGAGATACCTACCGGTATCGGCCCTTATGCATATCCCGGATTCAACTATGCTCCCGGGCAGTTCCAGTGGAACGGGAACATTTTGATGACAACCCCCAACCAACTGGTTGATCCGAATATCCATGGCTCAGTTACAAGACAAATGGAGGTTGGTATCGACCTGGAATTCCTGAAAAGAAGGATCGGCGCTTCCTTTACTTACTGGAGCGGTGATGATAAAGATTTCCCGACCGCTGTTACAGTTAACGGTGCAAGTGGTTACACTTCACTGCTGACCAATGCCGGTCTGATCACCAAGAGAGGTATGAACTTCAGACTGATGGGTCGCCCGGTATGGAACAGTGCCGTGAAGTGGGAGGTCAATACCAACTGGGGTATCCTTTCTGAAAATAAAGTGAAGGAACTGTCTCCGGGAGTTGACAAGACTGCAGGTATCCAGGGTAACTGGGGAACTGTTGGTCCTTACGTGCTGCACCAGGTTGGAAAAGACTGGGGTCAGCTTTATGGTAACGGTATGAAGCGGATCAATGGTCAGCCGGTACTGGATGCAAGCGGAAAATATGTAAACGATCCGGCTGTTTCTTACGGTTCCGTACTTCCCAAACATACATTTGGAGCACAGACCACGGTTGAATATAAAGGATTTGTTCTGGCAGCCAATGCCGACGGACAGATCGGTGGCAAGTTCTTCTCCCTTTCCAACATGTGGGGTTCTTATTCCGGTCTTACAGCCAGGACCGCTGTAATAAATGATAAAGGAAACCCGATCAGGGATGCTGTATCCGATGGCGGTGGTATCCATGTATTCGGTGTTGACAATACAGGTCGCCCGGTTGATTATTACGTGGAAGCTCAGAATTATTTCCACAGCATCTACGATAACAGGGCATTTGACCCCTATGTGTACGACCTGACATTCGTGAAGCTGCGTGAAGTATCGCTGGGTTACAGTCTGCCGGTCAGCAAATGGAATTTTACCAGGAAATGGGCCAGCAGGGCTGTGCTTTCGGTCACTGCCCGCAACCCTGTGCTGATCTATGCCAAGACAGAAGACTTCGATCCTTCAGAGATCAGCAACCTGAGTGGAGAAGCCGGTAACCTGCCCGGCACAAGAGGTTTTGGTGTTAACCTGAAACTCGGATTCTGATAACTATTCTTTTAAATAGTAAACATAATTATCATGAAAAAAATAAGCAGCAGGGGATTGGTAGTGCTCTTTATTTCAGCGGGACTGATCTTTACAGGTTGTAAAAGATATTCCTCTGATTTCGGGGACACCAATATCAATCCCGGAGTTACCAGCAAACCGATTTTTGGTGCATTGCTCACTTTTGTGGAGTCTAACCTTGGTGGGTATGCGAGTAGCCTGAACGGTGGTTTGTATTGCCAGTACTTTTCGGAAACGCAGTATCCCAATAATTCCCTCTACACATTACCGCAGTTCAATTTTGAAGGTAATTACGCAGGGGTACTGATCGACCTGCAGAATATCATCAACAACGGTCCCAATGACAACATGAAGGCAGTTGCCAGGATACTGAAGACCTATATTTTCAGCTTTGTCACTGATAGTTGGGGAGATGTGCCGTATTCACAGGCGCTGCAGGGTAATGGAACGCCTGTTTTCGACAGGCAATCTGATATCTATACCGGTATGCTCACGGAGCTTACCGAAGCAGTGAACCAGCTGAGCGGGTCCGCGGCGATCACCGGAGATGTCATCTATTCCGGAAATATTGAAAAATGGAAGAAGCTGGCCAATTCGTTGCGGATGAGACTCGCTCTGCAGCTCAGCAAGAAATATCCTGCAGCCGGTGGATATGCGGCCGTTCAGTTCAACGCGGCTCTTGCACATCCAGCCGGTATCATAACAGATAATGCCGATAATTTCAGGGTAGTATATGCCGGTGGGAATTTCAAATCCCCCTGGTATGCTTTGTATGATGGCCGCAAGGATTTCGGGCAAAGTGAGACCATGACCCAATTGATGAGTTCTGTCGGGGATGGCCGCCAGTCGGCCTTTGGTTCATCTTCACAGGGAGTTCCCTATGGTCATGAGAGGAGTTATATCGATCCCTGGACCAGTGTCAATCCGAACTGGTCAAGGATCCTGAATGATTCCTACCGTCCGGAGAACGGATCGGTTGTCATACTTTCTGCTGCTGAAACTTTTCTTGCCAGGGCAGAGGCCGCAGACAGGGGTTGGACTTCAGAGAACATGAATAGTATGTACCAACAGGGTATCAACGCGTCATTTGCACAATGGGGGATCCCGGCGCCCGCTCCCGGTTATTTCACACAGACATCTGTAACCTTGTCGCAGCCTGCGGGAACGGCAGCAAACATAAAGAACATTGCGATCCAGGAATATATCGCAGCCTATCCCGACGGCTGGAGGGGATGGAATCTATGGAGAAGAACCGGGTGGCCTTCATTGACACCGGCACCGGATGCAACCAACAGCTCCGGCCAGATCCCAAGGAGATATACCTATGGTCAGCAAACGTATGGTTCCAACACCAATAATACCAATGCTGCGGCTGCTGCTATTGGAGGTGATAACCAGGACACCAAAGTATGGTGGGATCAATAAAATTATTTACCCCAAAAGAAAATTATTATGATCAGGAAAATACCGATACCGATTCTGTTATTCATCACAGTGACAGTAATCTCCTGTATTAAGAAAGAGGTAACTCCATTGAATAACGAAGGCAGCACTCTTGTAAAAATCCTCGGCGGAGGTTCACCGGCAGAACTGAAGAAGAATCCAATAGATTTCATTAATCAGCCCCAGCAACTATTGGTATGTGATATCCGCAGGGATGCTCACGACAACAGTTCATTGAACGCGGTCACAACAGTGGTGGTAAAGGATGACACGGCTGCCGTCAGCGCTGCGAATCCCGCATACCTGCATTTCCCTGCTGCCTGGTACAGCATCCAGTCGGAAACAGCGAAAACAGGTGGTAGCGGAGGTACCTGGACCTTTGAATTCAAACCGGGAGAGTTCGCCAAGCAGATCCGTATTACCATTCCAGATGCCACCCTGCTGAACCCGAGTGCCCTGTACGGACTGGGATTCACTATCGCGACAATCAGCGGGGATGGTAAAATTTCGACCAGCAGGTCGGTGGTTGTAGAGATCGGCGCCAAGAACAACTGGGATGGCATTTATGCGGTAACCGGTCCTATGACCGACTTCGCGGTTCCAACGATCATCCAGTGGAACAACCCGGCCTCGGGTGATCCTTTTGTGGATGCACATGGCGGAGGCTGGGAGGCACACCTGGTAACAACCGGCGCAACCGAATGTGTTGTGTATGATAATACAATATGGGGTATTCCGGCTCACCCTATTTTAAGTGGTGGCGCCAACTCCGGTTACTCCGCTGCAGGGATCGTGATCAATTTCGATCCGGCTACCAATACGGTCACACGGGTACATAACTGGTACGGGGATCCCACCCGTGGCCCGGCCAATGGTTTGGGTAACCCCGCGGCCGGAAGCGGACCTCCCAATTATTCGGCAGCCAATACCAGGTCCCTGTCACTCGATCCCGGTGGTGTAAATGCAGTACAGGGGAACAGGGATATACTGGTTAAATACTTCATGTTCCAGCCAAGTGTAATTGCGGGTGTACGCACCCTGTTTGATGAGAAATGGGAGTACACCGGTCCAAGATAGTTTGTGGGTAATATATGTAGTAGCAGAAGCCCCTTACCGGGGGCTTCTTTATTTACACGCTTAATAAAGATTAAACCGTCAGGCTGTTCAACGGGGTACCAGTAGGCTGAAATTGACTTTTTTTGGAACGGTCAGGTAACAGGGATATTTGACGTTACTATTGTGAGGCGAAAGAAGACATGCATTGATTAAATAAAAACACTCCGCACACACATGAAAAAGTTCATTTGTTACAGTATATTTTCAGGTATCTGCTTTTCCGTTACTAACTTCTCATTCAGTAACCATTATGCCAATAAACCAACTATGACGATGACTTTGCAGGACAGTTTACCCGGAGATCCTTCATCGCTTGATTTCTGGAAAGGGAAGTGGAAAGCCACCTGGGAGGAGAACGGCAAGAAAGAGGCGTATGGCAGCAATACCGTCAGCCTGGAAATGAATGGGAAAGTGATACAGGAATCTTTTTCCATTCATGCGGGGAAGAACAAAGGCTTCAGGGGACACAGTGTCTCGGTCTTTGATACAAAGGTTGACAGGTGGAAACAAACCTGGGTGGATACGGACGGCGGTTACCTGGATTTTACCGGGTATAAAAAGGGAGATGACTTTTATTTTGATAGGACCTATACCGGGAAAAAAGGAAAATTAATACATCAAAGAATGCGTTTCTATGATATAACCGGGGACCGTTTTACCTGGGACTGGGAGCAGTCTGTTGACCAGGGTCCATGGCAACTGAACTGGAGAATATGGTATACACGGGTCATGTAATAGGCGGTTTTCAATATTGTATCATTATTTAATTCCATGAAATTTATGAGATCATTAGTATTTTTTTTTGCCTTTTTAATCTTTATCAGCACAACGATAGCCCAGGATGTTACGGGTACGAACACTCCACCTGCGGAAGCATCCTTGTATGGGAATGACCTCGTGAACAGCGGGTTGTCAGAAAGGGACTTTACCCTTTCTCCCCGGGGGGATGAGATGTTTTATACGATACAATCATCCCGCTTTATTAAAAGTGCCATCATTTACCGGCGAAAGGTCAATGGTAAATGGGAGGAACCGGTCATTGCCCCGTTCTCCGGAAAATACAGGGATCTTGAAGCCTTCTTTTCCCCGGACGGGAACAGTGTTTATTTTGCTTCCGACAGGCCTGCAGCCCCCGGAGATATGTCAAAGGATTTTGATATCTGGAAGACGGTGAGAAAGGGAAATAGATGGGAGGAGCCGGTAAACCTCGGCCCGAAAGTAAATACTGAAAAGGGCGATGAATTTTATCCTTCGGTTACCCGTTCGGGTAATATCTATTTTACCACCACAGCTGCGAACGGCGGGATCGGGAAGGAAGATATCCTGTTGTGCCGCTTTGAGAACGGGGAGTACAGCGATAGGATAGTTCTGGATACAACAGTCAATACAAAAGGGTATGAATTCAACGCCTTTATTGACCCGGATGAAAGATTTATTCTGTTCACCTGCCAGCAGGGACGAAAAGATGAGATGGGCGGCGGTGACCTGTACATGAGTAAAAAAAACATACAGGAACAATGGATGCCTGCTGTGAACCTGGGCAGGGCTGTCAATAGCCCGGGTCTTGATTATTGCCCTTTCGTTAGCTGGGATAAAAAAATATTATTCTTTGCCAGTAACAGGAACCTGCTGGCCGGGAGGGATATCGGTTCATTTGGGGACCTGGCGGAAAGACTCCGGAGTCCCGGTAACGGGTTTGATGATGTGTATTGGGTGGACTTCAGCTCATTTATGAAATGATCATACCCGCGTCATTAACAGTTCATCAAAATTCAAACTGCGTATAAGCGATTCATCTTTTTGGCGATGACCGGTATCCGGTTTGGGATCATTGAAAAACAACGGTCTGATGGGTCGAAGGGATCTGATGATTGTACCCGGGTAGTATTAACCTGGGGCAAACTGTGCACTGTCCTTATACAGAAACAGGAACGGCGTTCAACTGTTCCTGATCTCAATTTTTGCTTTTGATAATCTTTCCAGCAACCGGGCATTTTTCCGGATCGGGAACCAGTCGTACAGCAACAGCTCAGCCGGGCGCCACAGGGCCACCCAGCCCAGTATGATGAATAATTCACGAATTGGGGTGGTAAATCCGCCCTGTGATAATTGGGGGATAAGCTTATTGGCGATCGAGTACACCAGCAACAGGAAGACAAACGCAAGGACAAGACTTCTCCACCCAAGGTTAACGGTATGATTCAGTTGTTTCTTTGTCCGCTCAAGATGATGTGAAAAGTGCTGGTGGATAGCAAGGGCAATCTCCTTTTGATCCTCTGCTGCCAATTCCCTTACAAACAGGCTTATACAGATATCCGCCTTATGGGGAAAAGATCCTGCTTTCTCCAGGAGACAGGCTTCCACTTCTTTATCCAGCAACTGCCTGTTATTAATGCGGATCACAGGCGATTTGAAAAGATCGGCCGTGCTTTGCACATGCAGTACTATTTCCGCTGTTTGGGTCAATGATCAGGGGATTCTGTGGAATAACAAAGATGACGTATTTCGCCGAATTTTTAGAGATACGTACCGGGCGGTACCGGTTGATAAGGGTTTGTAAAAAGAACCGGCACTTGTTAACTTCACTGTAACGGTAGTGTGCCGGTTCATAATAATACAATGTACTCATTTCCGGAACAGGCGATCAGCTAAACCTGTTTAGCAATACTCCTAAAAAGCCCGGGCGGGTGCTGTCATCAGGTTATGCAGCACATTTTCCTTGACCATGTTCTTTACTATCAACTGACCATATTCATGTCCAAGGCTTTCCGAATTTGCGGGATCAAATGATTCGGTCTGGACGGAATAGACCAGTTTTTGTGTACTCATGTCATACAGGTTACTTTCCCAGAAGTACCGGGTGTCGGTCACATAATACCCGGGTTCATAGATCCTCCGGTACAGGGTGGTCCGGTAACCCCAGAAGCGGTTGTAATAAATGCTGTAAGGTGAGTAATAAGCATTCCCGGCCACGTACCTGCTTTCCTTTGTTTTGTCGAGCAGCACGATGGTAAATACAGCATCAAACCCGTTCTTTTTCAAATTTTGAATGGCAGTTGCCTCGTCCATATTATCAAAGGCTTTTGGGCCATATTCCTGCAGGGAAGTAACCGCTTCATAACCAAGGTCCTTCAGGTCACCTGCCAGGTGATCTTCCATATTTTGCTGCATGCTCCGGTCGGTTTCATGGATCAGCCCGAGCACCAGTACTTTTTTATAATTATAAGGCGATACATCCGAAGCCTTCCAGCTGGAGGTGATTTTGCTTGTAGTGCATCCGCTGATGGCCATGAACAGTATCGCGGATAACAGGTATTTCCAATTTTTCATGACTTAACGTTTTATGGTACACTGCAATTTATTCACGTTTGTGTGGCGATAATAATGACGCGCATCAGGGGGCAAAAGGATAGTGATCAATCCCGCTTCTTTATGTTAGTCAGCAATATGAACACGGGGTTGAAAAGGGCGGTACCTGTGGCTGCCGGATCGTTCAGGGGTTTAAAAAAACAGGGCAGGTTCGCGAGAACCCGCCCTGAAGACGATTGATGCAGTTTAGAATCTTTTAAAATTGTTATTCTGCATCCTTCTGTTTAATACGGCCATCGTCCTGGTTAATTCGGCGTCTTTTATTACGCTGTGCGGTCGATCAGCTTACTGTCTTTTAAACAGGTTATTCCTGACTTCCTCCTCAACCGACCTAACCCGCATTAAACTGTTATAAATGTAGGCTTTTAAAATACAGGATTACAATGACCCTTGTCAGATCAAAGAATGACTGATATCAATACGGACCTGCACCAGGGGATTTCAATACCGGGTTATCAATGCTACCTGCCGGTGATCCTTCAGCAACCCGTTGTCGGTGAAATACACTTTCCCGTTTTTGCCCAGGACGGTCTCGATCAGTTCATCCACAGCATCCGGTATCACCTGGTGGGGTCCTTGTGGCGGCTGCAGGTAAAGACGCGGGTCATTTTCTTTGGTGAATCCTGGGATGCGATAATCTTTTTCCACCAGCAGTTTAAATGCTTTTCCTTCCTGTGCCGCTTCCCAAACTTCCCGGATCCCGCTGATACCCCTGTGTTCGCCCAGTTTTTCTTCAAACTCCTTCACCAGTTTTATCCTTTCTCTTTGCAGGTACTCCTGCATGGCCGTCCAGGCGGTCGCGCTGATTTCTTTAAGGTTGAGATGACTATAACTGCCACTGATCTTTTGAATGATCTGTGACTTGTGGTCGAATACACTTTCAAACCAGGCCATTTCTTTTTCGGGTCCGGCAAGTACAAGAGGCGTATCGTTGGCGAGGTATCCTTTCAGCATCTTAGTGACACCACGGAAAAAATCTGTTAGCCTTATTTCTTCCAGTACCGATTTTTCGCGCTCAAAACTTTTTGTATGAGCCTGCCCAGCCTGAGAAGTACTCCGGGAGGGCGGGTTGTAGAGGTACAGGTCTTCAAATGCCGCAGGGAAGAATTTGTCCCGCACTTCGGTCACCTGGTCCCAGGAACCAGCCAGCAGTTTGGTTT
>JBGATE010000105.1:0-9706 GCA_044229375.1 Chitinophagaceae bacterium | reverse complement strand
TGCATACCCACATCTATCCATAAGTTACCATAGGTAGTCCTGTTCTGATAATTGGCCTGGTAATAAAGAACAGTATCATTGATAAGGCTTCTTTTGGTGCTGTAATCTTTTTTCCCAAATAAGTACCCGACATTCATGCCCAGGCTCAGTTTTTCTTCCAGTCCATACGCTTTCTTTTTGCTAAATAGTGCATAGCCCAGGCCAATGGACGCCAGGTAACTCCCCCCTTCGCCTTCGTAGCGGGTAAGGGCACTGTCAATCGGCTGACCGGTGAGCGGATCTTTTAATCTTTCATTTCTGAATATCTTATAGCTGACTCTTGAAACAGGGCGAAGACCAAAGCTCATACCTAAATTAGGCTTCAGCGGAACCCCAATATTCAGGTAAGAAAACAGGGCATTGCTGGCTGTAAATTTTCTCGCCGGTGAAGATTCCTGCAATGTGCGGCTTTCAAAGTTCATCCCAACATCGAGCACGGCACGGCCCGACACAATTTTTTTAGACTTCGCCTCCACCAGGCTTTGAAATGAGGCAAAAGAGGCGGGGTTGCTGAAGTTGATGGATAGAAAATCTGTATATGCTGCTGAAATACCACCCATACCCCTTGTCAGAATATTGGTGTTGGGTACAATGTCGCCGATGCCATACCGGGAATAGGGCGAATTATCCTGTGAAAAAACAGGGTTCGAAGCAGTAAAAAACAAAACCAGGATCGCTAGAGAAAAGCAGTGTAACGTCTTGGTTTTCTTAGGGGTTATTAACTTCACTAATCGCATACAGACCTTTAAAGATTAAATCAGGGTCTGCAAATATCTTGTTTTTAAGGTGGGAAGCCAAATACACTATATCACCCCCGGTTAACAGGACGTTAAAGTTCCGGTACTTTTCCCGGTAAGCCTCAATGAAGCCATCGATCTCTTTGGCCATGCCCAGCACTACTCCCGACAGGATATTGGTAGCTGTATCATACCCGATCAGCGGCACATTGCTGTCGGCTTTGACCAGTGGGAGTTTAGCTGTATAATAATTCAGCGAACGCAGCCGCATTTCCAGCCCGGGTGAGATACCGCCACCGACGAACTCGTGGTACTTGTTGATGAAATTATACGTGATGCAGGTACCCAGCCCGATCACCAGGTTGTGGCTGGTCGGATAATAATGAACAGCCGCGGCGGAGAGGGCCAGCCTGTCGGCTCCGATCGTTTCGGGTTTACCTACCGGAGTTGTAAAAGCCACCCGGGTAAGATGACTCAGCCGGTGAAACTTTGTGGCGGAGCTCAGTAATTCATCCAACTCCTGGTTATGATCAATAACGGAAGAAAGAATTGATTTAGCCGGCTGAAACCGGCTGATCAGCGGGCGGATGGTTTCCAACGAATCATCCGGCAGCGTAATGGCCTCGCTCAGTTCAGCATCCCTGAATACAGCCACTTTTTTGCGGGTATTGCCAAAATCAAAACAAAGGGTGGTAATCATTTTGAATAGTATGATTGGTTAGGCGCCCAGGTCAAACCCGCTCAGGTTCTTGAAATGGCCGTTCAGTTTGATCTTTTCCTTCAGTTGTTCCATCCCCGCCACCATCGGGATCACTTTAGCAAGAAACCGTTTCAGGTATTCCTGCCGCTGTCTTTCGTCCAGTAAGCCCAGCAATTCATATTCTTCTTCCAGCGACATCCCGATATGATGCGCCACATCATAGGACCTTATCTCCCGGCCTTTCTGTTTGAAATCCTTGCTCACCTTGAGCAGTTCATGCAGGTCATGAACGCTGTTCATCACTTTGCGCATCAGTTCCGGGTTACCCTTCTCGTAGGTTTCCGGGTAATTTACAATGGCGCCGCTGTACAGTTTGTCAGGCACTTCTTTGATCACTTCCAGGATACGGAAGATGCGGACTCCCTTTGTCCGGATATCCATTTCCCCGTTCTCATGAACCGTCGTCATTTCTGTTATTTCCACCAGGGAACCAACGTCCTGCATCTTTTTATCGATTACGGTGGGAATGCCAAATGGCTTTTGGGAAGCATGGCATTCGCTGATAAGCTGTTTATAGCGTGGTTCAAATATATGGAGGTTCAGGATTTCTCCGGGATAAACCACAATACTAAGCGGGAATATGGGAATGAAATTGGTCATAGTGAAATACGCAAAGGGTCATCCACCTGCGTTTGTAAATTTAAGAACTCTGTCCTGACTGCCGGCTGCCGGCTGCATACTGTTTTTGCATTTCTTTCAGCTTTGCGTATTTCATAGCGGTGTACCAGGCCGTCATCCGGGCACAGGTAAGGCCATTGCGCCCGTCGAGGAAACCCAGCTTCAGAATATAATAATTAAAAAAAGTGAAGACGGGTGATAGTTTCCGCTTGAACCAACCGGCCTTCTTTCCCTGGCGAAAATATTTTTCTGCGCCGAGACCGGCGTAATGACGCATCTTTCTCCTGTAATCCTCCATGTCTTTCATGGTTCGGTGAAGGATATGTCCTTTCAGTCCCCGGATCAGCACTCCTGCAGGCAATACCAGGTTCTCATGTACCGGCGCTTCATCCCAGTGAACGGTTCTGCGATTAAACAACCGGACATGATGATCGCTTCCCCACTCACCAAACCGCAGGTATTTATCTCCCAGGAAATTCCTGAATGCGATCTCGTAAACCGTTTGTTCATTTTCCGGCTCCCATTGTAATAATGTTTGCTTTAGTCTTTCGTCCACCGACTCATCTGCATCAAGGGAAAGGATCCAGTCGTTCTTTGCCAGCGCAATGGCCTTCCCCTTTGTTTTACCGAATCCCTCCCATTCACCCCGGTGAAGCTGCACGGGGAATTGCTGCACGATGCGGAGGGTATCATCTGTACTGCCATTGTCATACACGATGACATCATCGGTGATTCCCTGCAGGCTTTGCAGGGTGGCGCCGATCACATCGGCCTCGTTCTTGCATATTATGACAACGGAGAAAGGATGCATAGTTATCTGCAAATATTAGGTCTTTTCGGGTGTCAACCGTTTCCACCACCATAAAACAATAAAGGAATACGTAAATATGCCATACTGTACCTCCAGCCCGGTATCCGCCATAAAACTGAGGGCGGCCGTTGTATTCAGTATCAGCCAGGTTAACCCGTGCTTCGTCCTGGTAAAAAAAGGAATGCACATTATACCCGTGAAAAGGATGAATCCCGGGATGCCGCAACCCGCGCCATACATCAGCCATTCGCTGGACGGAAAAATCTTATCGGACTCCAGCATTTGTGGACTGGCTGATCCATACCAAACCCTGCTGGCGGGCATCACATCCCCAAAACCAACCCCGAGTGCCGGGTTTTCCTTCATAATGCTCCATCCTGCTTTCATGGAAATGAGTCGCACCCCGTCGTTGGAACCCGGCAGGTAACCGGAACCGCTTATATGTTCCCATTCATACCGGAAATATTTGACCTTATTCTTAAAAGTCGGGACCGTATAATACGCTATGAGTGGAAGAGCAAGACACACCAACAAAAGTGTAAGGCCGTACAGCCTGCTGAGCCTGTTTTGGATCAGCCAGGCCACCACGATCAGCAAGCCGGTATAAAAAGAAAGTAAACCTGTACGGGCCGCCAGCAGGTGTAAAAAAATGATCAGCCAAACTGCTACGGCCATTACAAAATATTTCTCCCAAACTTTCAGCCCGCCCCGGAAATACAACCATCCGCAAAAAAGTACGGCCAAACTGATCAGCCAGCTGAAACGAACATGGTCATTCCCCAGCGGGGTGATCATGCTTTTGGCGCTGAGATAGCCTTCATTGATGGCCGCTGCATTGGCAGAATAATGAAAAAAACTCCAGCATGTACCGCCAAGAACCAACAGGATAAAAATCCAGGCTAACATATTCCACCTTCTTTGTGTAAAGGAAAATGGCGCGGCAAAGGCAAGCGGTAAAAAAAGAAGTGGCAATTTGATCCGGACCGTGTCCAGCCATTGCGTTTTATCACCGCTCCACAAACCGGAAATAAGCGGGAGAAAGAATAGCAGGCTCATCCCCCATAAAAGAGGGGATGAAACAAACCGGCGTAATTGTTCCCGGGGTTCTTTATGTAAAAAGGAGGCGGCTACAAAAAACATCATGGCAACCGACAACATCGCCCTGGAAAAGAAAAGGGCGGTCATCATGGCGATGATGCAGTAAAAGAGCGTATGTATCCGCCATTGTTGCATGATGGGTCGTCAAATTTTGCTGTCTGCAAGATACAGGGTGCAAAATAAAATGTGTAAGTTGCCGGTGAATCATTTCAATACGCTTCGCCAATGGACTGGCAGGAATTACTAAAGCAAATACAAAAGGGAGAAGTAAAAACGCTGGCCAGGTGTATCTCGCTGGTCGAGAATGAACACCCCGGCTACGAGACCCTGCTGAAGTCGCTTCCCGCCTCCACAGCAAGGATCACCGGTATCACCGGTCCTCCCGGAGCCGGGAAGAGCACCTTGGTGGACGGGCTGATCGGTCTGCTGGTCAGCACAGGTAAAAAAGTGGCTGTCCTTTGCGTGGACCCCTCTTCTCCCTTTAACCTGGGCGCCGTGCTGGGGGACCGGATCCGTATGAGCGACTGGTACACGCATCCCAATGTATTCATCCGGTCGCTGGCAACAAGAGGTTCGATGGGCGGGCTGCACCCTAAGATCATTGAGATCACGGACCTGCTGAAAGCCTTTCATTTTGATCATATCATCGTGGAGACCGTAGGCGTGGGCCAGAGCGAGATCGAGATCGCGGGGCTGGCCGATGTAACGGTGGTGGTAATGGTGCCGGAAGCCGGCGATGAAGTGCAGACAATGAAAGCGGGACTGATGGAGATCGCCGATGTGTTCGTGGTGAACAAGGCGGATCGTCCCGGTGCGGATATTTTTGAAAAGAACCTGCGGCAGATGCTGGCGCCGACCTTCCGTAAACATTACCATGAAGTGCCGGTAGTTAAAACCATTGCTTCACAAAAGACCGGTATCGTTGAATTGCTGGAGATCATCCTGCGCCAGTCGCAGAAGGCGCATGTGTCCGACCGCACTTTCTGGCTGCTGGCGGAAAAAGCATTTTACCTGATCGAACAAAAAAGGATGAAGGATGTTGATAAAGCAGCGCTGAAAAAAGAGATCGAAGCGCTTTACCAGAAAGGGAATTTCAACCTCTATCAATTCATCGCCAATAAATAAAGAATATGGATACCCTACCCAATGAAGGACTGCCGAGAGTGACCGCCTGTGAACCCATTGGCTTTATCCCGGAACCGGGAAAGGTCTATTCCTGGTGCAGTTGCGGACTGAGTGAAAAAGGTCCCTTTTGCGACAGCTCCCATAAAAGGATCGAAGGCATGCCATTCCGGAGCGTAAAAGTGATGTTCGACAAAGCGGAAGAAGTGTGGTTTTGCATGTGCAAACAAACCAAAACTCCCCCCTTTTGCGACCAGACGCATAAAACACTAAGTAAGTGATCCTGCAACGGTTCGTATTTTCTGAATTCTCTTAGTTATTAAGACCTGTGGATTTTACTTATTCCGATTGACCGGGGATGTTCTTAATTTTCTGACCCGGATGAAATCGATCTGCCCCTACCGAAACAGGTTTATTAATGTTCTTTTTAAAAGGACCTGGTTCTCTATTCTTTTTTTATTCCACCTGACTTTTTCACAAGGCCAGACCACTAATTTATCCGGCGTTGTAAATACTTATCATAAAGTGGTCGAGATTATCCCGGCAAAATCATGTATCAGGGTAGCCAGTACGACCGGGCTAAACATAAACAACCTGGTGATGCTGGTGCAGATGAAGGGCGCTACGATCAATACTACTGCAACTTCAAGTCTGTTTGGCGATACTACCAACTTGTTCGGTGCCGGCAACTACGAGATCGGTACGATCTGTTACATTACCGGTGATTCCGTCTTTCTTTTTCACGACTTGCTCAACAGTTATGATGTAAATGCCAAAGTTCAACTGGTACAATTTGCCGACTACTATTCTGTTAATGTGACGGACACCATAAAAGCAATGAGTTGGGACAGTGCTGCCGGGACAGGTGGGGTGATCGCCATTTTCGCCGACCAGGATATTACCTTAAATGCACCGGTGTTTGCTGATTCAAGCGGATACAGTGGCGGGGCGTTTTATTTGAACAATGCCACATGTGGTTTCTTAACTCCGGCAGGGACCGATTTCGCCTATAATATTACTGCAACCAACCAAAATAATGGCGCCTATAAAGGAGAGGGTGTAGCGAATGTCCCAACAACATTGAATTCTGCGAAAGGAGCGCCGGCTAACGGAGGCGGAGGGGGGAATAATCATAATAATAGTGGTGGTGGCGGTGCCAATCTTTCTGCAGGTGGTAACGGAGGTGGCAATAGCAGCAATGGTCCGGTTGGATGTAACACTACAAATAATTGGGGAAGGGGAGGTAAAAGATTAAGCTCCTGGGCGGGCAAGAAAATATTCATGGGGGGCGGTGCCGGTGCCGGACATGCTAATAATGGTGGGACATTATACAATTATGGAGGAAATGGCGGCGGGATTGTCTTTATCTGGGCCAATAATCTCATCAGTAACGGCTATGGAATTTCTGCAAGGGGCGGGAAGGGTGGCGACTCGCAGGCAGATGGCGCGGGTGGCGGAGGCGCAGGAGGAACGATCATCATGCATGTGACCAACTATACAGGTAATGTTGCGATCAATACCAACGGAGGAAATGGCGGGGATTCCTATAATGACATTTCCATCGTCCGTTGTTTTGGTGGCGGTGGTGGCGGAAGCGGTGGCGCTGTTTATTTTACTGGTACCTATCCCGCCGGTACGATTGCATTCAATAGTGGTGCCGGAGGTTTAGAATTCAACAGGAACGCGGGCTGCAATTCCGCCGTGCCCGGGGTAGCCGGCAGTCTTGGACAAAGTTTTGAGAACTATAATTTCTCCCGCTCCACCTCCCCGGCCGGTTACTGCCAGCTCCTGCTTCCCTCCAAACTGCTTTATTTTAAGGCACAAAAAGTGAACCGCTCCGTGGTATTGAACTGGCAGGTAGATTATCCCGCGCTGGTAAATGAATTCATCGTGGGAAAAAGTACAGGTAACGGAAACTGGATAGGTCTCCCGGCCCTAACGGCGGATGATAACCGTTTTAAATACGCCGCGGTGGATAACAATCCTTCACCAGGCAATAATTTTTACCGGCTGAAAATAGCGGAGAAGGACGGTTCCGTCTATTATTCTGAAACCCGGCAAATATGGTTCGGATCACCCGACGCTGACTTCACGATATTCCCCAATCCGTCCGCCGGTAAGGTTACTCTTTCCGGGAACTTTGAATCGAACCATCTCCTCCAGGTCACGGATATCTCCGGCAAGATCGTATGGCAACAGTATCTCCGCGGCAACCAGGCCAGGATCGATCTGCCACCATTCGCCGCCGGTCTTTACCTCGTGCGTTATAAAGAAGCCGTGAAAAAACTGCTGGTGAAATAAGCGCGATCCCCTTTTCCCTTATTCCTGTTTCAATACTCTACTTTTGCTGCATACACTCCCGCAAACCGGTATGAAAGTTTTTGACTGTTTTACTTTTTTCAACGAACTGGACCTGCTCGAATTCCGGTTGAAATACCTGGATAAAGCGGTGGATCATTTTGTGATCGCCGAGTCCAGCCTCACGCATTCCGGTCAGCCCAAACCCTACCACTTCAGCGAAGCAAGGGAACGGTTCAGGCCATGGGAAAATAAGATCATCTACATTCCCGTACGGCAAAACAGGGAAGGGCTGGTATTCGAGGAACAAAAAAAATACAACCCCGGGAGCGCGGCATGGAAGCTGGAAAACGGGCAGCGAAATGCCTTACTCGAAGCGGTCCCGCACATGCAGGATGATGACCTGCTGTTGCTCGGCGACCTGGACGAGATACCTTCTCTTGCTGCTATTGAAAAAGCAAAGAGTGCCGTAAAACCCGTTGCTTTTTCCCATTTGTTCCATTATTATTTCCTGAACTGCCAGAATACGGGGAACAGCCGCTGGTGGAAGGGTTGTATCGCCGCCTCCGCGCAACAATTCAAAACGATCAGTCCTCAGGGATTGAGGGATAAACGGGATGTCTACCCTTCCCTGCCCGATGCCGGCTGGCATTTTTCCTTTCTCGGCGGTGCCCATAAGATCAGGGAAAAACTAATGGCCTTTGCCCATACCGAATTCAGCCGGCCGGAATACCTGGATGAAAAGAATATCGAAGCAGCCGTAGCCGCCGGAGCGGATATACTCAAAAGAGAAGGGATCAGCTTCCGGTATGTACCATTAAGTTACTACCCCAGGGCGCTCCAAAAAGTGATGAAACAATACCCGGCCCTGCTTCATCCGGCCAGCAACAATCCACTGAACGATCTCTATTATACGATGAGAAGGATCGTAAAAGGAAAATTCTGAAGTTGACAGACCCCGCAACCATACAACCTCTTGTTTCGGTAGTTCTGTGCAGCTTCAACGGGGAAAAATTCCTGCGGCCGCAACTGGACTCCATCCTCTCGCAATCGTACCGCAACCTGGAGCTGATCGTTTCCGATGATGCATCAACGGATGGCACGGTTACCATCCTGCAGGAGTACAGCAAAAAAGATCCAAGGGTAAAATTTGTTGTCAACCGGGAAAACATTGGCTATAACAAAAATTTTGAAAAAGCGTTTGCACTCGCTGCAGCCGATTTTATTGCCATCAGCGACCAGGATGATATCTGGGAGGAAAGCAAGATTGCAACCATGATGAAGGACTGGCTTCCCGGGTCACTGTTCATCTATTCGCTATCGGGGAATTTTTATAACGACGACTTCGCTTCCCGCAGACCGGCTCCCCGTGTCCGCTATACGGTGATAACCGAACCTCATCAACTGGTATTCAGCAGTCCCGTACACGGACATGCCTGTATGTTCAAAAAAGAATTGCTGAAACATTGTACGCCATTCCCGGAAACAATTTATTATGACTGGTGGATGAGCATGTGCGCGGTAAGGCTTGCCCCCATCGGCTGCATACCCCACACATTTACCTGGCACAGGATGCACGGGGATAACAGTTCCCGAACGATCCTTTCCGTGGAAGATAAGGAAGAGAGGAACCGGCAGTTGCGGCAACAGTTCATACATGCGATGGAGACCTTTTATGAAAGGAGCGCTCCTTCAACCGATGATGATCAATTCCTGCTGGACTATACGAACCTGCTTAAAAAAACGGACGGCAAGGGGTTCTCCTTCCCGCTTTTCTCTTTGATCCTGAAAAACAGGAAAAAGGTCTTTCACTACAAAAAGCAAAAACCACTTTTGTTCCTGTCGCATTGCAAACATGCTTTACGCATGGCAAGAACAGGCGTACTTTAAAAATTGATTTATTCAGGCTTGTGATTCTTCCACCAGCGATAGCTGATATAGCCCACAATGGCAAAGGGGGTAAAGGCGAGGTAGAGTATCCCGGAATTCATGCCCTTGGCGGGGCCCTCACCCAGTTGCTGAGCGGTTTTGGTACAAACGGAGCATTGCGCTATGGCCTCAATGCCCGCCAGCGAAAACAGCATAATCAACAATATGACCAGTCCCCACTTCTTCATACCGGGTAATTTTTTGCAAAAATACGCTGTTTTATTTTTTCTCTCCTTTTTGTTGAAGGCATTTCCCTGCGATTGCCCGGAATTGTTCACCCCAAAGTTCCCATGA
>JBGATE010000104.1:0-9803 GCA_044229375.1 Chitinophagaceae bacterium | reverse complement strand
GTTGATGCCCACCGCCAGTATCGGTCGTTCATCCACGCTCACATTAGCCTCGTAGTTCTGGTTGAACTGTGGCCGTAATGCCGGGTTGCCCACTTCGGTCAGGTATTGATCCACATAACGGGCAAAGGGATTGAGTTGTTCATAGCCCGGGCGGCTGATCGTGCGGCGGTAAACAAGATAGGCGCGGAGATCATAACCGGCGATCTTCATCAGGTTCCTGCTGATGAAGATATAGGGAAACAGGTCGGTCCGGTGAATGGCAAAGGTCGTGTCGCCCGGTATCACCTGCTGACCTTTCATACTGGTATTCTCGAGCCGGAGGCCCGTCTTTACCACCAGGTCCTTTCCCAGTGTTTTGGAGCCTTGCAGGTAAGCGGAGTTGATGTTCTCCCTGTAATTAAATGTATTGGTCCGGCTGATGTCCTTTTGCCGGTTGCCAACCGGTTGTTCTTTGTAATAATCTGTTTCGCTGTTATAATTCTGGAAGGAGGCCTTGATCCCGGCTTCAAGCGTGAACCGGTTCTTCATTTTCAGCCGGAGGTCGTTCTTCAGGTTCAGCAGGTGCCTGTTGTTCAGACTGGTCCCATCACCACCGGTAAGAAAATTTACCGGGCTGTAAAAATCGGAGGTAAAGCGTTGTGCCGAATGATTCCTGCTGTAACTGAAAAAAATATCATTCTCCCATTCGGAGCCAAGGGAGTCAATTTTCATAACGCCTTCCATGCCGTACCTGAAATAAGCGGAACGGCCGTCATTGTTCACCCGGTTGAGGTTCCCGGAAATTTCCTGGTTACTGCTGACCTTCCGGATGATGTTCCTGTTCTCACTGCTGTTTTCAAAATCATTCAGGCTCCCGCTGGTGCCGATATCTATTTCCCATTTTTTTCCCGCGGGGAAGACCAGGCTGTAGCTGGCAAAATAGGTCTGACCGGGATAGACGGTGTTTGCTTCCTGGTTCAGCACCGAATCGGGGGCGAAATAACGGTCGGTCCTCATTTTCTCGAAACTGTTCCTGCGGCTGTAATTAACGCTGAAGGATGAAGTTTTTTTGCCATCGTTATTGTTGAGTGTGAATCCCATGAACTGGTTGCCATAGGTCCCCTGCTGCAGCCCGGCGTTAATACTGCCGGTCATACCGATCTTCACCCCTTTCCGGAGTACCACGTTTACAATACCGCCGCTGCTGTTGGCGTCGTATTTGGCAGATGGGGTGCGGAGTATCTCGATCCTGGCAATGGCATTGGGAGGAAGGCTTTTAAGCATACTGGCTACATCGGCGGCGCTCATTCGCATATCCCGCCCGTTGATCTGCACCGCGGCGGGGGTGAGGCTGCTGATATAGATATTTCCGTCCTGGTCAACAAAAAGCCCCGGTGTTTTTTCAAGTACTTCATAACCGCTGGTAGAAGCAGCCACCAGGTTCTCCGGTTCCACGATGGTCTTGTCATCTTCCTGCCGGATCAGCGGTTTTTGAGCTGTAACAACGACGTTTTCCAGGGTCTTTCCGGCTTCTTCCGCTGTAAAGGTGAAGGATAAGCGGTTCGCCGTTACCACGATCCCTTTTTCTATGGGCTGATAATTCACCGCACGGATCCTTGCCGTGTACTGCCCGTTTTTGAAAAGGCTGAATCGGGCGATGCCGCTGCTGTCGGAAACTTCCGTTATGATCTGTAAACTGTCGGCCCTGCTGAGGAGTGTGACGGTAGCAAAGGCGACAGGTTCTTTTTTTGGATTGATGATCCTGAGCGTTACCGGAATGTCCTGGGCTCCGGACGCCATGGCGGTTGCCAAAAAAAAGACCAGGATAAGCCGTTTTGAAGAGGACAGGTTTTGTTGTTGGTGCATGGGGCTGCAGTTAGCAGGAAGTTCAAAAGTAACAAACGAAGATCTTACTGCGTGATTTACCGCGGCACGAACCTTTTTTTCTAAAAAATTTAACCTTTAAGTCTCCTGGATTTCCGGTGATGAGAATCCTTTGCTTCGTCAATGGAATGTGTTCGGTGAATATCCGCTTCCCGTTTGGCCAGTTCAGAGAGTTTCACATAGAATTTTTTCAGTGTTTCCAGTTCCTCCGCAGAAATATCTTCCACATCGATCAGCCGGTTGCTGGCCGTGGAAGTCGCGGCGATCAGTTCATTCAGTTTCAGTTGCAGGGCCACGGATTCCTTGTTCTGTGTTTGCTGGATCACGAATACCATCAGGAAAGTGATGATGGTGGTGCCGGTATTGATCACCAGTTGCCAGCTGTCGGAATAATGAAAAATGGGCCCGGTAATGATCCAGGATGCGATCACCAGTACGGCCATGATGAACGCAAATGGTTTGCCGGCCGCCTTTGTAACGACGGAGGAGAATTTTTCAAAGACCAGGTTGACTTTTTTTCGCATATAAAATAATTTAGCATTAAGTATTTTCACCAACAGCGGGACGTAAACCCGGTGTGATCATGGTACAATTTACCACTACAATCCTCAGGTTTGGTTCGATGGGAGAAAAAACCGGCTGGACCTATATCGAAGTGCCGGCAGATATCGCGCAACAACTGAAACCCGGTAACCGGAAAGAATTCAAGGTAAAGGGTAAGCTGGACAGGCATGTCATTAGCCGGCAATCCGTAATGCCCATGGGCGGCGGGGCTTTTATCATGCCCCTGAATGGGGCCATGCGCAAGGCCATTGGAAAAAAACACGGGGCCATGCTGAAAGTGCAACTGGAACCGGATAACAGCGTATTTGTTTTCAACAGTGATTTTATTGCTTGTCTGGAGGATGATCCCCCCGCAAAAAAATTCTTTGAAAGCCTGACCGGTTCCCACCAGCGTTATTTCAGCAAATGGATCGACAGTGCCAAAACGGAGCCAACCCGGATTAAAAGGATCAGTATGGCAGTGAACGCGCTGGCGAAGAAATGGGGGTATCCGGAAATGTTGAAGGGTAACAGGCAATAGTTTGCCCGGCAAAGCTTTGGCGGAGTCGGGTCAATGTGCAGTTCATTTTTTTGCTAAAGCTACGGAGGGCAAGAGCCAGTAAACCCGGCTTTTTGGGCCGGGTTTACCAGAGGTGCATTCCGCTTTAATTAATGCTGGTCTTTATTGTAATATTACTTCCTGCCTTGCTGCCACGGGCAAATAATTCCTTCAGGTAAAATTCCGTAAGACGGTTGGGATCATATTTCCCGAATTCTTCGGCAAGTTCAACCACATTTTCCCGGTAAGCGGGATTGCCGAGTATCTCTTGTACGGCTTTTTTGATCTGACCGGGTTTGGGCCATTCGGTTTTGAGGTTAATGCCCAGGTTGAAGTAACCGACCCTTGCGTTGATCTCATTCTTTCCTTCATGCACACCGGCTACGATGAGCGGAAGACGGTTTTCGATGCCCAGCATCACGCCGCCATACCCGCCGTTGGTGATGTACACATCGGCATAGGGCATAATGTCCCCGAATGGTATAAAATCTTCGATGATCAGGTTCTTTTCGGGAAATCGTTTTTTCAGTTCGGCCGTGCCCGATCCACCGGTGGTGGCGATGACCAGGGTGTCTGTATTTTTGAACGCTTCCAGTACCGGGGTTATGATCTTCTCCGTATTCTTTTCCACGGTTCCCTGCGTAACGACGATGATATCCGCGTACTGGTTCAGCCGCACATCAAACCAGGTAGTTTCGATCTTTGCCGGCTGTTGGGGAAGCAGGGGTCCCACGAAACGGATATTATGTCCAAGATCGCTCCGGTGGTATTCAAAACCCGGCGTTCCGCTTTGAAGGAAGACATCTGACTTATTGATGAGCAGATCAAATATGCCGAGGTTATGGTGTTCGATGCCGTATTCTTCAAACAGCTTTTTCATGACCTTATTGGGCTTCCGGAAGATGACATTTTTTGCCAGCAGGCGGAGAAAGGCTTGCCGGGTTCTTCCGAAAAATGTATCCGATGGGGTTATGGCCAGGCCGGAAGGGGCAAGGTCCTTCGAGGTCTCCGTGAGCGGGAATACGCCCACTCCTGCAACCGGGATCCGCATTTTATCGGTGATAAATGGGATGCCGGTGAACGCGCTGTCGGCAACGACCAGCTCGAAAGGGAATTCCTTGTGAATCTCCATCAGATCGGCATAGTATTCGGGTCCGCGGAGGATAAAAACGTTGATGATGTCGAAATTCAATTTTGGGATCATTCCTTTGATCCTGTTTCTTTCCGGGAAAAGTGTATCCATGGTTTCCGCATTCACATCCATTGCTTTTTTAAGCGGGTAATGAGGGATACCAAGACGGCGGATTTTGCCGGCATAGATATTCGACGTATACCACCGTACATCGGCGCCGATGGCCCGCAGGTGGGCCGCAAGCCCGGTCAGGGGATTGAAATGCCCGTCGCCGGGAAAATTGGCAAAAAGGATCTTTTTTCCAACGAGCGAACTGCCGGTTACGGACAGCTCACCGATGGGTTGGTTGTAGGTTTGCATGGCTGGAATTTTTTTGGATAAGGTTATTTACGGGTACAATACTACCCAGGGTTTTATTTCCATTTTGTTAAAGGGCGAATGAACCGTAAAAAGCGGGGACGGGCTGTTGAGAAGCCTTCATGAATTGTTGCAGGAGAAAGCAGGGTTTCGGTAAATATGCTGCATGGATACAGGAGGATACAAAGATCCTGTTTCTTAAACAGGGATCAACATCTCCATTATATTAGTGCAGAACCGATTACTTAAAAGGGTTGGAGTATTTCACATCGGACGCGATAGTGGGATCGGTTAGGGTTTTCAAAAAAGTCACCAGTGCCGCTTTATCTTCCGGACTCAGATTGGCTTGCCGGGGAAGCCCGTTGGGCAATCGTAATTGCGGTGAAAGATTGGGGTGGTTTCTTACTCCTCCGCTGTAATGTTCCACCACCTGTTCCAATGTGGTAAAGCGTCCGTCATGCATATACGGTGCGGTCAGTTCTACATTGCGGAGCGTGGTCACTTTGAAAGTGGCATCCAGGTTCATGTTATTGGCCACCGCGCCAAAACCGCGGTCGGTAGTTGCCAGGTCGATCCCGTTATTTTTTTCTTCGGGTGCTGTAAATGTTTCGGAGCCATGACAGGGAGCGCATCCGCCCAGGGGTGAAAGAAAGATCTCCTTGCCCCTGTTTTCCTGGGGGGTAAAATTTGAAAAGGGTGCATTGGGAGGTGGCGCGGGTACCGCGGGCAGTGCCCCTCGGCCTGCATCATATTTCGAACGGTAGGAAACGATGGAACGTACAAACTGGGAAAGGGCCGCGGCAATTCTGCCGCTTGTTACATTGGTATCTCCATATGCCCGTTGGAACAGCGGGGGATAATAAGCGAGTCCTTTCAGTTTCGTCTCCAGTGCGGGTAGTGTCATTCCCATTTCCACCAGGTCCTGAACCGGCATCAATACCTGTTCTTCCAGTGAAGCGGCCCGCTGGTCCCAGAAGAAACGGCCGTTGGGATAATATTTTGCCATGATCAGCGACATCGAATTCCTGCCGGTAAGTCCTCCGTTAAACCCCTGGCTTTTCGCCACCGGGTCGGAAAAGGCATTGGCCTGTTTATGACAGGAAGCACAGGATATGGTATTATTAAACGAAAGATTCTTGTCGTAAAACAACACCCTTCCCAGTGTGGCGCCGTTGTCGGTGATGGGGTTATTTCCCGGGGTATTGATCTGGCCGATGATATTGGGGGCGTTCAGGTAGGGCGGTAAGGCAATATTGGAATAATTAAAAGGGGCGGGCGGCAGGTTCAGCACGGCCGCGACCGGGTCGACCGGAGGATTGGGTGTTGGGGCAGGGGTTAGGGTGCCTGAATCCTTATTACAGGCGATAAAAATGCTCAGGGCGGAAAAACCGGCAATAAGAAAGGTCCTTTGTTGGGTGGTAAACATCGTCGGGCATTTGGGTTCGGGCTGGCTTGCCGGCCCCGGTTTTTACCCGGGTTGAATGCTGGCAGGGTTCTGACCGGGTATCGTAATAAAAGTTTAAAATACTACGAATTTATTCTTTATCCAACCGGGAAAGTTCCCCCACCGGAAAGAATACAGTTTTGCGTGATAATGAACAGCTTCCTGTTTATTTCTTTTATTTGCGGTATGATACATTCGATCCAGGATTTCCGGAATCCTTTTTTCATCGGCATCGCAGGGAGCGGGATGAGCGCCATTGCCCAGTATCTGAAAGGAACAGGGAAAAATGTTTCCGGCAGTGATCGGTTCTTTGTTCCGGGTGAATACAATGAAGTTAAGGATAAACTGGAAGCGGAGGGAATTGGCTGTTTTGTACAGGACGGAAGCGGGATAACCGCCGGTACGGATCTGATCGTGGTTTCAACCGCCATTGAAGACACGGTGGCGGAAGTGCAGAAAGCAAGACAGCTGAATATTCCCATACTGAAACGATCGGAACTGCTGGCGATGATCGCCGCGAGTAAAAAGACCATTGCGGTGGCGGGTACCAGCGGTAAAAGCACCACCAGCGCCATGTTGTTTGATATACTGGAATTTGCCGGTCTGCAGCCCAGCATCATCAGTGGGGCGGGGCTGGTAAGCCTGATCAAAAAGGGGAAGATCGGGAATGCAAAAGTGGGAAAGGGTGAATGGCTGGTGATCGAGGCGGATGAGAGCGATGGTTCCATTGTGCAGTACAAACCGGAGATCGGTCTTTTACTGAATATTGACAAGGACCACCAGGAGATCGGTGAACTGCTCGGTCTGTTTGGGATTTTTAAAAATAACAGCCGGTCTTTTTCTGTGAACAGGGCCCATGCGCTGACGGGTAAATTCTCACAGGAAGCACAGCAGGATTTTTCTGCGGATCCTGAACACTATGCGGGCTATATGGCCACTGGTTTCAGGCAGGCAGGATTAACGATAAATTTCAGCGTGCAGGGGGTGGATTTTGAGATGAACCTGGTGGGCAGGCATAATATGGAAAATGCATTGGCCGCTATTGCCGTTGCAAACGGGATCGGGGTAAGCCTGGAGGATTGCGCGGCAGCGTTGAAGAATTATGAAGGTATTTACCGTCGTCACCAGGTGTATGGTAAGAAGCAGGGTGTGTGGCTGATCGATGATTATGCGCACAACCCCGTGAAATGCGCCGCGGCGATTACCGCCTGCCAGCCCATCGCCCCGAAAGTGATCGCCTGGTTTCAGCCGCATGGCTATAAGCCTACAAAATTCCTGCGCGAAGAATTTGTTAAGGAGATCGCTCATGCGCTTCGCCCGGAGGATGAGATATGGATGAGTGAGATCTTTTATGCAGGGGGTACGGCCGTAAAGGATATTTCTGCCAGTGATCTTATCAATGATCTGAGATCGCTCGGTAAACAGGCATTTTATTGTGAGCACCGGGATGCTTTCTTAGCCGCGGCCCGCCCTCATTTTACCGGTGATTGCGTACTGCTGCTGATGGGGGCACGAGATCCCTCACTGGAACATTTTGCTAAGCAGGTATGGCGTGAGCTGTAGTTCTACACCGCGAATTCCACGACGTTTTCCTTGGCCACCGGCAGGAACATATACCAGCAAAGGGCCATCAGCAGACCCGGGTGCGAACCATCCGGAAGTTCCTGTTCATTCCTGAATTTCACATCCGCATTCCCGTTCTTTACCTGCAGACTGCAGGAGACCAGCGCGTTTTCTTTGGAGTCGCGGTACAGGACCAGCCTGGCCAGCGGATTATTATCGGTGTTGTAGAAAAAACGTTCTTCATTCACGATGATGTAGGGTTCACCGTTCTCCTGTCCGAATTCCCCGATCTTGACCCCGTATTCATTACGGATCACTTTTTTATTGCGGCGAAAACCCTCTTTACGAAGCTGGAAAACCCTTTTTTCCCTGTTGCATTCGATCCGGGCAGAATTGGAAAAAGGATTGTAAATAAGTGTAAGTTCTTTTTTGTCGTCGTTGAACAGGTGGTATACTTCATGTTCCGGTGTCGACTTGTCAGCTTCCCATCTCATGGTTTAAGGTTTTGGTGAATGATTTCGACACAAATATTACTAAGGTTTCCGTGGGTAACAAGCCGATAACTTAAATTTAATATTAACTTCATATTGAAGCTGTTTTTTGGTGTAAAACCTGTGGGAAATCGGGGTGAAATCCACATTTTTGCCATAATTATTTAATAATCAATGATGGTTAAACTAACAGAAAGGGAGATTGGGTTTCTTGAAAGGGCTATTGAACTGGCCGGTGAAGGCATGAGAAGCGGACAGGGCGGCCCTTTTGGATGTATTGTAGTGCAGGGTGATACCATTGTGGGAGAAGGTTGCAACAAGGTAACTTCATCAAACGACCCCACAGCGCATGCCGAAGTGGTTGCGATCCGCAACGCCTGCGAAAAGTTAGGCAACTACCAGCTTTCCGATTGTGAGATCTATACCAATTGCGAGCCTTGTCCCATGTGCCTGGGTGCCATCTACTGGGCGAGACCCCGGAAAGTGATCTATGCGAATACAAGGGAGCAGGCCGCGGCCATCGAATTTGATGATGCCTTCATCTATGAGGAGATCAATTCCCCGCTGGAAAAAAGGAAGATCCCTTTCATTCATTACCCTCACCCGGCCGCAAAGAAGTTATTCAAAGACTGGGATCAGTGGGAAGGCAAGAAAAAATACTGATCACTGGTTCAGCAGGCGCCGGATCACCACGTAGGAAAGTACGATCAGCAACAGGAGGATGAGGATAGAGATATAGATCCAGGGCTGGTCCTTCAGCCGCATCTTTTCGCGGCGCTTTTTCTTTTTTTCGGTCTTCTTTTTCAGGTCGCGGTTCAGCATTTCCACCATGTACTGTAACTGCTCCTTGTCCTTGAACTGTTCCAGTCCTTCCGCTGCGTCCTCGTTGAATTCATCCTTGAGCAGTTGTTTTTCTATTTCATGCTTCTGGGCTTCCGGCAGCTTGCCCTGCAGGTAACGCAATAGCGTTTCCTGGTCCACTTCGGAGGAGAATTTGGATAATATGTCTTTCAGGTCTCCCGGCATTCTATTTTCGGTTCGATTGCTCCTGCAGTTTTCGTTCGATCAGTAATTTAAGGTTTCGTTTCCCGTTCTGGATATAACTTTTCACCTGCAGCATGCTGTAACCCGTGATCCCGCTTACTTCCTGGTAGCTTTTCTTTTGCAGGTAAAACAAAGTTACACATTGCTGTTGCTCGGGGTTCAGTTCCTTCAGGGCTGCTTCCATCAGGTCCAGTTTGTTATCGTTCTGCCACAATTCCTGCAGGTCGGATTCCGAAGCCTGCTGATCCGCATGACGGTCGTTTATCTCCACCGTGAATTTGCCCTGTTTTTCCCGGAGTTTCATCAGGCAATGGTTCTTCGCCACCATGTACAGCCAGGACTTGAAATATTCCACCCGGTACTTCTGCAGTTCCTGGATCACTTTCAGGAAGACCTGCTGCACGCTGTCCTTAGCTTCTTCTTCGTTTTTCAGGTATTTCATGCATACACCCAGCAGCAGGAGGGTATAACGCCGGAGCAGGACGCCCAGCCATTCATTGTCATGATCTGCATAGAATTTCTCCAGCAGGTCCTGGTCGGTCATATGCTGGTATGGATCAGCCTTCACAGGCGAAAATTAAGCATTTGTAATACGTAAGATGCCAAACCGGTTAATTTGAACAAAATTTTATTTACAATAAGCAAGTTCTATTTTCGGAAAAAATTTCAGCTCATGGAGTATGCTATCGTGTCGGTTGCGGCCGCGCCCCTGCGACGGAAACCCGATCACCGCAAGGAAATGGTGAACCAGTTACTTTTTGGCGAAACGGTAAAAGTGCTCAGGGAAAAGGGCCCTCTTTGGGTGAA
>JBGATE010000103.1:0-10025 GCA_044229375.1 Chitinophagaceae bacterium | reverse complement strand
AGTTGACCGCAATGAAGGGGTTATGTTTCCGCGCCGATAATGCGTGAATGATCTGTGAGAAAACCTCTTTCCCCACACCGCTCTCCCCGCTGATCAGCACCGTAAGGTCGGTAGCGGCTACCTGCACCGCCACCTGCAGCGCATAGTTCAGCGCCGGTGCGTTGCCGATGATCCCGAAACGATTCTTTATGCTTTGTATTTCCATTATACTTGTTTAGAATTATTAATTACTGATCAGTAATTAATAATTTGTCCCAGTAACGTTGCCTGCGTACAATCCGTCACCTTTACATGTATATAATCTCCTTTTTTTAAGTCATATTCCCCTTTGGGAAATACGATCACTTTATTCTGTGAATTTCTTCCCATCCAGTCCTTTTCACTCTTTTTGCTGTCACCTTCGATCAGAACGCTGAATGTTTTTCCCAGGTCTCTTCTATTGCTTTCCAAAGAAAGCCGGTTCTGCAGTTCTACAATTTCCTTTAATCTTCTTTTCTTGATTTCTTCGGGCACATCATCGGCAAACCTTCGCTGTGCCAGGGTGCCCGGTCTTTCACTGTAAAAAAACATATAACTAAAATCGTACTGGCTGTATTCCATGATACTGAGCGTATCCAGGTGATCCCGTTCCTCTTCCGTGCAAAATCCCGCGATCATATCGGAACTAAGTCCGCAATCCGGGATAATTTCCCTGATCCTGTCCACTTTGGCCATATACCATTCCCTGGTATAGGTACGGTTCATCAACTGCAGCACCCGGGTAGATCCGCTCTGCACAGGCAAGTGGATATAATTACAGATATTCTCATGCTTTGCCATTGTAAATAACACTTCGTCAGTGATATCCTTTGGATGGGAAGTGGAAAAACGGATCCGGAGTTCCGGGGAGATCAATGCAACTCTCCCGAGAAGCCCGGCAAAAGTGACAACTGCGTCCTGGTGCGGGTCCTGGTAATAATAACTGTCAACATTCTGTCCCAGCAAGGTCACCTCCTTGTATCCCTGCTCAAAAAGTTCTTTGCATTCGGCGACAATGCTTTGCGGGTCACGGCTTCTTTCCCTGCCACGGGTAAAGGGCACCACGCAGAAGGAGCACATATTGTTACAACCCCTCATGATACTTACAAAGGCGCTCACCCCGTTGCTGTCAAGACGTACCGGTGAAATATCGGCATAGGTCTCATCCCGGCTCAACAAAACATTCACCGCTTTTTGTCCGCCTACGGCTTCCAGTACCAGCGCGGGCAGTGACCGGTAAGCATCCGGACCCACTACTATGTCAACCAGTTTTTCTTCCTCCAGGAATTTGGACTTCAGTCTTTCGGCCATACAGCCCAGCACGCCCACCAGCATCCCTTTTTTATTTTCCTTCAGCTTCCTGAACTCCGTAAGCCTTTTACGGACGGTTTGTTCGGCCTTTTCCCGGATCGAACAGGTATTGATAAATATAAGATCCGCTTCCTCCAGGTTACGGGTAGGACCGAATCCCTCACTATGCAGAATGGAGGCCACGATCTCGCTGTCGGCGAAATTCATCTGGCAGCCATAGCTTTCGATGTAAAACCGTTTTTTGTACTGGTTCGGGTCACCGTCAAAGGGAGCAAAAGCCTCGCCTTGTCTTGCCTCGTCCTGAACACGATTGCCATCAGGTTTATCTGTCACATAATCAAGCATAAAAAGTTTGTTCGGACAGCAAATATACTGCATAAACAGCAATTTCTGACAGGTTGTCATGAAAAACAGTGCAAAAACAAACGATTGAATTAGCCGTTCAGCCACTTACATATCAATAGGTTAGCAAGCTGGAGTTATCTTTGTCGTCTAATATTTACTTTGAAGAGGATATCAATTCTAATTGTTTTTGCCTTTCTTTCAGCAACCGGCTTTTCCCAGGTTAAGGAACCCGGAATTGTTACCGGTTCTGTACTGGATGAGGGTAAGAAGGCAATTGAAGGAGCAACGGTTACGCTGATTTCTATGAGTGACAGTTTGAAGCGCCTCAATACCCTGACCGACAAGAACGGGTCATTCACCATTTCCGGTATCCCAATGGGTTATTACAGGTTACGGTTCTCCTTTGTCGGGCTACAGAACCTGCAAATGGACAGTATTTATTTCCGTACCGAACGATTTGATTTCAACCTCAATGATATTGTACTGAAGCCAAAAGCCAGCCAGGAACTGGATGAAGTGATCGTATATTCGGAAAAACCACTCATCCAGTCAAAGGACGGGAACATCACGTTTAATGCCGGTGAGTCGGCGATCGCTGCGGGAAGCAATGCCGGTGATCTGTTGAACAGTGTTCCGCTGGTGGCAAAGGATGCCGATGGAAAGATCACCGTGAGGGGAAAGGAACCAAAGATCCTGATCGATGACAAACCGGTAGAACTGAACCTGCAGCAATTGCAGGACCTGCTGGAATCACTACCGGGCAGTTCCATCGAAAAGATCGAAGTGATGACGAATCCTCCACCGCAGTATGCCAATGAACAGGGTGGTGTGATCAACATCGTGACCAAAAAAGGGAAAGTAGGTAAAAGCGGTCGAATCAATGTATCTGCCGGTACAAGAGGAGAGGGGAGTGTCAATGGCAATTTCAATTACCGTAAACAGGGGTTCGCGGTAAGCGTCAATGCCGGGGTTGGATATAACCGTTTATCAGGGAATGGCTATTCCATCCGTAATAATATATATAACGACTCTTCCAATTATTTTAATACAAGCAATCATTTTGCCAATAAGAACTGGCGCCCCAGTTTCAGGGTGAACATGGATTATGATATCAATAAGAATAACCTGCTGAACCTGGTATTCAATTATAACCAGAACAATTACGATAACCTCAACAGTACCGAGTTCAGCAATATCAACCGGTTCGGCGAACTGTGGAAACTGAGCCGAAGGGATGTGCACAACCTGGGTGATAATTACAGCCCTTCCCTGAATTTCAGTTATACCCTGAAAGGCAAGCCCGGTGAAACGCTGCGGATCATTACGGCCTATAATTTTTCCTTCAATAAAAGCGACAGGGATTTCTTCCAGCAGTACTTTCATCCAGATCATACCCCCAACGGGCAGGATACCACACAGCAACAATTGAATGATTCCCGCATCAACGGGCAAACGGTGAGGGTGAATTATGATAAAATGCTGGACAATAAAAAGACCTTTCTTTCATTTGGTACCGCCTATATCCGCTCCAATAACCACATACAGGTGGATGCCAGTTATAAAAAGAAACCGGAGGGCACCATGGAACCCCTGGACCTGCTGAGCAATGATTTCTGGTTTCACCAGACGATCACTAACCTGCGGGCTTCGGTCAAGCAGGTGCTGGGTGAGAATTTCAGTTTTACGGCAGGTACAGCTGTGGAACGAACCAATATATTTTTTGAATTACTGAAAGAGGAACGGGATGCGAAGAACAATTACTGGACCTGGTTACCCTTTGCAAACATCAATAAAACATGGAAAGACAAACTGAACCTTACAGTAGCGTACCGGCGGAGTATCAATCGGCCGGGAATTGGTCAGCTCAATCCAACGATCGATTTTTCAGATCCTTATAACATCCGTTTTGGCAATGAGAAATTAGTGGCGTCTTCTTCGCATAATTTTGACCTGGTGCTGGGTCGCACAAGACCTAAGTACTACGTAAACCTGGGCCTGGGATACAATATCGTGGAGGATGTATTCAGCCAGGTAAGGACACTGATGACAGACGGAAAGACGCAGGTCACCTGGGAGAACATCAGCGGCAGGAAGGAATATGAGATCAGTTCCTGGAACGGGCTGACCCTTTCCAAAAAACTCAAGGTGAACCTGAGCGCCAGTTTTATTTACAGTAAGTACAGCGCATTTGATAAGGAAGTTAAGAAATTCAGGGATGGAGGTTCATTCACTTCGAATATCAATTACACGTATACCCCGACCGACCTCTGGAACATCACCGGCCGCTTCAACCTGAACCGTTTTGCCAATCCGCAGGGCTATGCCCGCTGGACCACCAGCATGAACCTGGGTGTACAACGAAAATTCCTGGACAAAAAACTGGTGGTAACCGTCAACGCCATCGATCCCTTTATACAGCAGCAGAACCGGGTGTTCACCTATGGTACCAATTTCAATTTCGAAAGTTTCAGCACTACGCAAACCCGCAACTACCGGCTGAGCCTGGCGTATAATTTTACGAATACGGGGAAGAAAAAAGTGGTGAAGAAATAAATTTTGCGATTCGTGGTTACGGTTTGCAAAATGTCCTTTGAATGATCATCTCTTTGTTTTACAAAAGAGAAAATGAGCGGAAGACCGGACTCGAACCGGCTACCTACAGCTTGGGAAGCTGTCGCTCTACCAGGTGAGCTACTTCCGCATTATGGAACCGCCGGTGAAAATGAAAATTTCTTCCCCAGCCAGCTTTCTTTTACCGGTATGATCCACTTGTGCTCCAGTTCTTCCTGTGTCTGCACCAGGTTATTGAAGTACAGGGTATCTTCCGTTATAAATCCATTGTCAATGGCATACTGCAGTTGGGAGAGCGGCAGTAGCTGGATCTTATCTTTCACCAAAAATGCAAGCGTGGTCCTGTCAAACATGTTTACCCCAAAACGCTTCTCCATTTCCCTGATCAGATGTACTGAACTGTCCGTACTGCACCCGCTGACGCCGGTGGCCATTTCATCCGCTATAAGAACAACGAATTGCCCGAAAAAAAGGTGGCCGGCCCCTTTTACCCTTGCGCCATGACTGAGCCATTTTGACGTGAAATCCTTCAGCATTTCCTCGATATCCAGTGCTTCCCCCAGGGAGAACAGGCGGCTGGACTGGTAGACCCAAACCCTTGAGCCAGCGTGAAAATTACCGTCAAGAAGGTATTTGTATTCAAGGTTCATGCCGCTAAATTACAGCAATTTCCAAACCGAACGACAACCTTTAATACGGAACAATGCATCTCACACGCTGGAATTATACAAAGGAAGAATGGCAGCATTTCCTATGCTGGAAGAACCGAAAAAAGGGCATATTGTTTTCCCTTTTCCACCGGTTACGACCGGTAAAGCCGCAGCAGGTACCGGAAATAAGGATCATGGCCGACCGTATCTGGATCAATGATGAGCACCAGCCTTTTCAAAACAGTTACCGGCAGTTCCGGGAGATCCATATCCGGGAGGCAGGCTCCGTGAATATCCTGGAGATCAGTTATGAACAATCTAACCGGATCTGTGGTATAAGGGTACCGATACCCAGGGGGAAGTTAAGGGAGGCATTTGAAGTGCAGGAGCGTTTGCTGATGGACAATGGCTCAGTCGGCTAAACTGGCCGCGATGAGTTCGGCTACATCCAGCACCTGTACACTGTCTTCTTTTTCCGCCAGTTTTACGCCGTCCGTCATCATGGTATTGCAAAACGGGCAGGCCGCTGCGATGATTCCGGCCCCGGTACCGATCGCTTCCCGGCTGCGTTCAATATTGATTCGTGTGTCGCCTTTTTCTTCTTCCTTGAACATCTGCGCCCCCCCGGCCCCGCAGCATAACCCGTTACTCCGGCAACGCTTCATTTCCACGAGTTCCGCATCCAGTGCTTCCAGCACTTTTCGGGGCGCCTCATATATATCATTGGCCCGGCCCAGGTAACAACTGTCGTGGTAGGTGATCTTTTTTCCCCTGAATACCCCGCCTTCTTTCATCCTGATCTTTCCTTCGTCGATCAGATGCTGAAGGAAAGTAGTATGATGAATGACATCATAATGCCCGCCCAGCACCGGGTATTCATTTTTCAGGGTATTAAAGCAATGGGGACAGGCGGTCACGATCTTTTTGATACCATAGTTATTCAGGATTTGAATATTCTGGTAGGCCATCATCTGGAACATGAATTCATTTCCGGCACGCCGCACCGGGTCGCCGGTGCACATTTCTTCCTTGCCGAGGATGGCATAATCAACGCCCACTTTTTCGAGTATCGTTACAAAGGCTTTTGTGATCTTCTGGGCCCGCTGGTCAAAACTACCGGCACAGCCCACCCAGAATAGAACCGAGGGTGTCCGCCCGCTGGCAGCTAATTCGGCAACTGTTTTAATCGTCATGGGTGCAAATATCCAATTAAATCCGTGGATTAATTTCAGTCAAAGATGCTGGCAAATGCCAGGATCACAATGGTAAACAGGATTACGATTAACCCCAGTGTGATCCATCCCAAAAGTTTTCCAACTTTGGCTTTAGCGTCAGATGGGTCTTTCTTCGAGCCCAAAGTTCCAAGTACAATGGCAAGGATGGCGGAAACCAGTGAACCAATGATGACATAGGGCAGGAATAGTCCTGCCACCAGCAATCCGGCAGCCACCAATCCGAAAATAAAGGCAGTTTGCCCAAGTGATCCCGCTTCGGCAGGCTTTGCAGATTTGTGTTTCCTGGCAAAAGATTTTTTCAGGAGTGTACCGGCCAGGCTTTTTGAAAACCCATTTGTTCCGGAATTTTTTATTTTTCCTTTTAAAAGCCAGAAGGATACTTTTTCTTTAAAAGTGAATTTTCTTCCTGCCAGTTTTTGCAGCTCCTTTAATTTGAAGGAAGCTATTTTCTCCATTACCGTTTGCAAAACAGATGCCCCGTTCACAGAAGGAGTGGTAGCTGCCCGGCCTTCCGGTAAAAATAAAAGCGGGCTGAACAAGAAAACGGCGGTGAAAATCCATTGGCGCATAAGATAAGTTTGAATTAAAACTAACCCATCATGAATATATTGCCAAATTATTGGTTCAATAACTATTTTTGTTCATACGGAACACGATGAAGAGATTTTTTCAAAAACTATTTAACTGGGAACGCTGGAATTTTTATGTCCTTTATTTCCCGATCGGCCCGGTTTGGCTCTGGTACTGCCTCCGCAGCCGGAATTTCTGGTTTTTCAGTTCCTCCAATCCCACCATCACCTTTGGCGGTTTTGAAGGGGAAGGTAAGAAGGAAATGTATGATCAGCTTCCCCCTCACCTCGTGCCTAAAACGGTCTACATCATGCACGACTGGCCGGCGGGTGACGTGTTACAGAAAGTAAAGGAAGCCGGGTTTACCTACCCGTTTGTTGTAAAACCGGATGTGGGAATGAAAGGGATCCTTTTCAGAAAGATCGAAAACGAGGAACAACTGGTCAAGTACCATGAAAGGATACCGGTGGAATATATTGTCCAGGACCTGGTTTCCCTGCCGGTTGAAGTGAGTGTGTTCTACTATCGTTATCCCTGGGAACAGAAAGGTGTGGTGAGCGGTTTTATTGACAAGGAGCTGCTGCAGGTCATAGGGGACGGTCGATCTACCCTTCAGGAACTGGTCCAGGCGCATCCCCGGGCAAAATTCAGGATGGAGGAAATGGAACACCGCCATGGGCATCGTTTTGACCGGGTGATCGAGGCGGGTGAGATATTCTTCCTGTCCTTTGCCGGCAACCATAACCGCGGCGCGCATTTTACCAACCTGCACAAGGAGATCGACGAGGACCTGCACGGGGTCTTTGACGAGCTCAGCCACTTTAACGGCAAGTTCTATTATGGCCGATATGATATCAAGACCACCTCCATCGAAGACCTGAAAAAAGGAAAGAATTTCATGATCCTGGAGTTTAATGGTTGCGGAGCGGAACCCAATCATATTTATGATTGCGGAATGAGCATCTGGAATGCCTACGGGGTGATACTTCATCACTGGAAGGCCCTTTACCGGATCAGCCGATACAACCATAAGAACGGCACTCCCTACTGGTCGTTCCGGAAAGGCTGGGACTATCTTGCCGAAGCAAAGAAACATTTCAGGTTACTGGAGAAATACGACTAACACCGGCACGCCTGATGGTATCTTACTTATTCCTTCTTATTTTCGTCCTGTGCATCCCTTATTAAAAATATTCTTTACCGGTATGCTGGTTAGTTTCCTGGGATCCTTACCCCTTGGAACGCTCAATATCGCCGCGATGCAGATTTCGGTATCCGACGGAGTCACACAGGCCATGCTTTTTTCCGCCGGTTCATTGCTGGTGGAGATCGTTTACGTAAGATTGTCGCTGGTAGCGATGGACTGGATCCGGAAACAGGAACGAATATTGAAAGCGCTGGAATGGATCACGCTCCTGATTGTAGTAGCACTGGCGGTTTCGAGTTTTTACGCGGCGTTGAACCCGGCGGTGGAAAAAAATATTGTACTGGACAGCCCCCTGCCAAAGTTTTTACTGGGTGTTGTAATGTGCGCCGTGAACCCCGTACAGATCCCTTTCTGGTTCGGATGGAGTACGGTACTGTTCACGAAGAAAGTATTGCTACCCCGTACGGACCACTACAATTCATATATTCTGGGTATTGGCATTGGCACTTTCATCGGTAACTGTGTCTTCATCTTCGGCGGGCTGCTCATCGCCAGCAAGATCAGTAATAACCAGGATATCCTGAACTGGATCATCGGTGGTATCTTTGCCGTCACTGCCCTTCTCCAGCTCTGGCGCATTCTAAAAAAAAAAGACCCGATACACAACCTGGAACACCCGGAAGACGATATCCCCGAATTCGAAAAAAAACTTATTGACTAAAAATCATGAACCATGTCTGTTAAAGATGCATTTATCGCCGAACTGAAATTTGAGTCATCCCTGACCCGCAAAATACTGGAAAGGGTGCCCATGGAAAAGAAGGATTGGAAACCGCATGAAAAGTCGATGTCGCTTGGCCGGCTGGCCACGCATATTGCCGAAACCTTTCATTGGGTTACGGACATCATCCATATAGATAATTTTGACTTTCAGAAAGACTATTCCTTCAAGCCGGAAAGCGCAGCGTCATCGGAGGACCTGATCAGCAGATTCGGTTCAATCCTGGAAGGGGCCCTGGGTGATCTTTCAAAAATGGAGGACGCGGATTTTGAAAAGATCTGGACCGTAAAAAACGGGGAGCAGGTCATGTTTCAATTACCCAAAAAAGTGGCTGTAAGGGGATGGGCATTCAGCCATTTGATCCATCACAGGGGACAATTATCCGTGTATCTCCGTTTACTGGATGTACCCGTTCCCGGCATGTATGGCCCGAGCGCGGATGAGCAGGGCTGATCACCGCATTTCTTCCGCCCATTTATCCCTTTCATCGGGACTGAATTTCCAGGGAGCGAAATTGTTCTCCACGTTACTGAACATGGCTGTCCATTCCTGCGGTGAATTGCTTTCCTCCATTACCAGGTAACGGCGTAATTGTAAAATAATGTCGAGCGGGCTGATGCTGACCGGGCATTCCTGCACACAGGCGTTGCAGGTGGTGCAGGCCCTGAGTTCTTCCACCGATATATAATCATGCAGTAAGCTCTTACCGTCTTCTTTATACGCGTGGTTGGCGTTAATGCTTTTGCCGATCTCTTCCAGCCTGTCACGGGTATCCATCATGATTTTCCGGGGTGAAAGTAGTTTGCCGGTGGCATTGGCGGGACAGGCAGCGGAACAACGGCCGCATTCGGTGCAACTATAAGCATCCATCAGGTTCTTCCAACTGAGATCCATTACATCTTTGGCGCCGAAACGCTGCGGTGCTCCCGGCTCAGTGGGCGCCAGTTCCGGTTGCATGGCATACAACACTTCCTTTTGAATGGATTCCATGTTTTCCATTTCACCCATTGGCTTCAGTCTTGCGTAATAGGCATTGGGAAAAGCCAGGATGATGTGCAGGTGTTTGGAGTAGGGGAGGTAATTCAGGAAGGCAAAGATGCCGGCAATGTGCAACCACCAGCAGCCTCTTTCAATGACCTGCAATCCTTCATTGCTCATCCCGTTCAGGACAGGATGCAGGTATTGCGATAGTACAAAATTTCCGGTCGGGTGTGCGGCATAATGCTCAACCCCTCTTGTCTGCAACAGCGTATCGCTGGCATTCAGAAAAAGAAAAAGCGACATTAGCACCACTTCGGTGATAAGGATATAATTGGCATCACTTCTCGGCCAGCCATCCAGGTCCTTACTGATAAAACGTTTGAGTTTGATGATATTCCTCCTGACCAGGAAAATGA
>JBGATE010000102.1:0-10064 GCA_044229375.1 Chitinophagaceae bacterium | reverse complement strand
TGTCTCGATAAAGAAAACATGCACAGTCCCAATGAAAAATATAATATCGAGAATTATTACAAGGGAATCGAGACCATCCCTTATTTCCATAAATATTTTACGGAATTGCAGAACGCCTGATCCCTTACTTTCCAACCCGTAAAAAAACCTCAGCGATACTTCTGAGGTTTTTTTATGGTTTAAAATCCTTTTACGGGTTTTGCCGGCGCATCCCTGTCGACTGGTCCCGGGGGACAATGTTCCTTTAAGAACTTTGTATAAAGTGCGGAAAGGTGAGAGCCGGTCCCCTCCCCTTCCGAAATATTGTGGGTGCGGTTGGGATAGGACATGAGCTGGAACTGTTTGTTATATTTTACCAGTTC
This sequence comes from Chitinophagaceae bacterium, assembly GCA_044229375.1. Lineage (GTDB taxonomy): Bacteria > Bacteroidota > Bacteroidia > Chitinophagales > Chitinophagaceae > JJ008. The sequence goes on along the minus strand of JBGATE010000102.1, from coordinate 9,702 downwards.
GTTGATCAGCATATCGGCGTTGTTATAATGCACATTGTCATCCCCGGTGCCGTGTATATACAGCAATTCTCCCTGGAGGTTCTTTGCATAGGTCATGGGTGACCCATTGATAAAATCCTGTTTATTTTCCTGCGGAAGTCCCATGTAGCGTTCCTGGTAGATATTATCATAGGTAAGCTGGTTCGCCACCGGTGCTATGGCAACCCCGGTCTTGTAGATCCCCGGGAACTGGAACATCAGGTTCAGTGTCGCGGATCCGCCGCCGCTCCAGCCCCATACCCCAACCCGGTTGCTGTCCACGTAAGGCCATTTCAGGATCTCCCGGGCGGCAAGGGCCTGGTCGCTTATATTCACCAGCCCGATCTTTCGGTAAACCGATTTTCTCCATTCCCTTCCTTTTGGAACCGGTGTACCCCGGTTATCGATAGAGATATAGATGTACCCGTCCTTGCTCATATCGCCCTGGTACAAAAAATTACCGGTCGAGCCGTATGCATCGATCACATTTTGCCCCCAGGGTTCCGTATACACATAAAAGACAACCGGGTACTTTTTGGTGCTGTCGAAATTAGCCGGCTTTACCATCCAAGCATCCATTTCCACGCCTTCTTCCGTTTTGACCTTAAAGAATACAATATTGGATTTTGATTTATCGGCCTTTGCCAGCGAATCATTTACCTTGTTCTCGCCGTTGATACCCAGGTGGCCGGGAAGGGTTATCCATTCATTGACCGGCTTCGTGTAATAATTGGAGAAGCTATGCATCGCGAATCTTGCATTGGGGGATAGCCTGTACGTATGCGTGCCTTCCTGGTTGGATGGGGTAACTCTTTCCGGCGTACCGCTGCCATCCAGTTTGGTCCGGTATAAATATTTCTGCGTGGCATTGTCGGGTGACGCGTGAAAATATACATATCCGCCTTTTTCGTCAATGCAGCTGATATCCATTACATCGTATTTGCCGTTGGTGACCAGTGTTTCCTTTTTACCGTCACGGCTGATACGGTAAAGATGTCTCCACCCGTCCTTTTCACTGGCCCACAAAAATTCCTTTCCGTCGTTCAGCCAATCCCAGCCCCCGTAGGAATAATCGGCGTCCCAGAGCGGAAGAATGTCGATCCAGGCAGGGTCCTTTTCATGATAAATGACCTTTGAAACACCTGTTTTTACATCGCAGAGCATGACGTTCGATTCATTTTGCTTCCGGTTCAGGTGCTGGATGATCAGTTCCGTATTGTTCGCAGCCCACTCCATACGCGGTACATAGGTTCTCCATACGGTATCGTCCGGGATCTTCATCCAGTTTGTCCTGCCGCTCTGCACCTCGATCACCCCGATCTTATATTTGGAAGGAGGTTCCCCGGCCACGGGGTATTCAACGGGTACCGCCTGCGGGTAAATGGAATCTGTATTATTGATCATCAGGTAGTCCTTCGTACCCTTCGCGTCGATCTGCCAGAAAGCGATCTGTTTGCTGTCGGGACTCCAGCGGAAACCATCCCTGCAGAAGAATTCTTCCTCGTAGGCCCAGTCAAAAGTGCCGTTGATAAGTTTACGGTTCCCGTTTTTGGTGAGTGGCTTTATGATCCCGGTTGCAAGATCTTCCACGTACAGGTTGTACTCACTTACAAAGGCCACTTTCTTACCGTCCGGCGAAAGTTTGGCGAACATCAGGGAAGATGCCAGCCGGCCCTTACCCAATTGCCTGAGCTTTCCGGATTTCAGGTCATACAACCAGTAATCTCCCCGGGTATCTAGCCGCCATACCTTTTTGGTATTGGTATAGATGAGCGCTTTTGATTGATCGCCGGAGAAACGAAAACTCCGCACGGCCAGTGGTTTGGCTGCTCCGGCCGGCTGCAGAACCTCTTTTTTAATAAATACTGACTTATTGTTTTTCGGAAGTTCGTATTGCACAATATCCCCCCCTTCGGTCCTGAAATAGGAGTTACCATCTGCGCTCCAATTGATCCCGCCCTGGGCGGATACGAGAAACGGCAGTACCCAAAAGAACAGGATCCCGATCATCCTGGCAAATGAAGTCTTCATAATTTGTTTAATTTGGAAAAGGAAAGTATAAAAAATAGTAATTCAAACCCGATATATTCCATTAATGGCAGAAAAGGAAAAACTCCGTCTCGATAAATACCTCTGGGCCATCCGGCTTTTCAAAACCAGAACAATGGCCACCACCGCATGTGATTCCGGAAAAGTGAAATTTGACGGATCACCGGCCAAAGCATCCAGAAATGTGAAGACCGGCGAGGAATATGAAGTAAAGGCCGGCGAAAAACGCTGGCGTATCAAAGTGACAGGGCTGCTGCAAAAGCGGGTGGCTTTTACGGAGGCCGTCAACTATTACCTCGACATTACTCCGGAAGAGGAAATCCAGCGGCTACAGTACATGGCCGCCAGTTTTCATACCGGTAAACGGAAGAGCAAGATCGGCCGGCCCACCAAAAAAGAACGCAGGGACCTGGACGGGTTCCTGGAGGATTGATGAAAATCATCATGCATCCGCATGGCAGTCATTGGTATGGCCTTACCGTGATCCTATATTGCAAACGATAATTAATTATTCACCATTAAAATGCAGTATATGGAAACCAAAGCTGTTGACAAACCCAGGACCTTCCTACCCACCTTTTTCGACAGTGGCTGGATGGAAAAATTCTTCAATGCGCCGCTGGATGAATTCTTTACCATGGGAAAAGTAATGAATGTACCGGCTGTAAATGTTACCGAAACAGATAAGGATTTCAGGCTATGTGTTGCCGCCCCCGGGATGGAAAAGAAAGATTTCAAAGTGGAAGCATTCGATGAGGTACTGACCATCAGTGCAGAACATGAGAAAGAGGAAAAAGAAGAATTAAATGGCCGGTTCAACCGCCGTGAATACAATTACAGCAGCTGGACCCGCAGTTTTACCCTGCCGGAAAATTGCGATGCAACAAAGATCGAAGCCAATTACCTGAACGGTGAATTGAAGATCATGATCCCCAAAAAGGAGATCAAAGAGTTTAAAAAAGTAAAAAACATTTCTGTGAATTAGCAGGATGTGCCCGGAAGGGTGGCCCCCGTCATCGATCGGAAGGCGGGGGCATTTTTACGGCAGTCAAGCAAGATCATCATGTCAATTAAAACAACACATACAAACAAATTCTCAAAAGCCCGTACCACAGCGGTAAAAAGCCAGGGCGGCAAAACCTCAAAACAAGCCAGGGATCTCTCCCCTGCCCTGAACATTGATGACCAGCAAGCGGAATACGTGGTTTACCTGGCCGTACCGGGAATGGAGAGAAAGGATTTTTCAGTCAGCATCTGCCACGGAAAACTCATGGTAGCGGCCGCCAAAAGGGAGGCGCTGCATATGGCAACACCCTGCGGGCAGCAGGCTTTCCCGGAATGGAAAGAAACCTATACGCTTCCCGGGGATGCAGATACGATGATGACCGCGGCGGTGTACAGGAACGGGGAACTGGAGATCCATATCCCGAAGGGAAAAAAAGATAGTTCGGTTTCCCCGGTGGAGGTTTTTGTGTATTGACCGTGATGGGTTCGGGCCCGGTTAAAATAACAGGTTCTTCAGCTTTTCAATATTACTGATATTGATCTTGCCTTCTTTTATCTCGATCAGTTTTTCGGCCTTGAAATCACTCAGGGTGCGAATCAGCGATTCCGTGGCGGTGCCCACATAATGCGCAATATCTTCCCGGGATATCTCGATGGGTTTGTTCTCGCCGGTGCTGTTGAATTTGGCGTGGATGTCCACCAGGGCCTTGGCCACCCTTTTCCGGAGTGAACTGTAGGCCAGGCTCATGAGCCTGTCTTCCTTTTCCTTTACATTCTGGGTGATGATGCGGATGAATTTCGCGGCGATGGAGATATCGCCGTAGATCATATGTGTGAAATCCTCTTTGGGGATCTGCATCACTTCAGCTTCCTCGAGTACCACGGTGGAGTCATCGTAATTCTTGTCTTCTATCAGTGCCGGGTAACCGATAAAATCCCCTTCGCTGTACAGGTCCGTGATATATTCTTTACCGTCTTCGTGGACCTTGAATCCCTTGATCTTACCCTTGGCCAGGTAATAAAGGAACCGCGGGCGTTTCCCTTCCTGGTAAAGATGCTGTTTCTTGCTCAGGGTGAGGACTTCGTACTGATCGGCTAACTGTGACATCAGCCCGGTGTCTTTCACGTCCTTGATGAACTGGCTCACGCCCTGAGGGGAAGCGGCATACAAATTTTCGAGAACGGCGGATTTTTTCAGCCGGGTCTCGATGGCATTCAGCAGTTCCACATCTTCAAAGGGCTTGGTGATATAGTCATCCGCCCCCATTTCCATCCCTTTCCGAAAATCACTGCGTTCTGTTTTGGCGGTGAGAAAGATAAAGGGTGTATGCTGGGTGCTTTCATTCTTGCGGAGCAGGTGCAACACACCGTACCCGTCGAGATCCGGCATCATGATATCACAGACGATCACATCCGGTTTCTCCCGGAGGGCGATGTCAACCCCTTTTTTCCCGTTTTCCGCGGTAAAGGTCTTGTAACCGGCCAGGTCCAATATCTCAGAAGTGTTCTCCCGGATATCCGGGTTATCATCTATTACCAGGACAGATTTCATGCGTTGTTGTTATTGTTTTTGTTTGCACTACCTGCCCGATCAGCCGGTGGCAGGTATAAAGATAGTGACCAAAGTGCCTTTATTAAGTTCGCTTTGCAAATTTATGGTTCCCTGCATAAGGTCGGCATATCTTTTTACCAGGTGCAGACCCAATCCCGTGCCCTGAATATTAGTGGCATTGGCGGCCCTGAAAAAGCTGGAAAACAGGTGTTCCTGGTCCTTCTCCGAAATGCCGATACCATGATCCCTGACACCAATACTGAATCCATCCGGACGGACGGTGCTTTGCAGTTCGATCACCGACCCTTCATCTGAGAACTTGATGGCATTGGAAATCAGGTTGAACAGAATATTCTTCAATAGTTTTTTGTCGGAATCTACCGCTGCGGGCCCGGTATGTTCATGCCGGATCTGCTGACCCGGTTTCAGCAGGCCTTTCACTTCCTCGGCCGTTTCATCAATGAATTCTTCCAGGTTGAACCCGCTGGTATTCGCCTCCACTTTCCCTTCATCCAGTTTGCCCAGGCTCAGAAAATCTTCTAGGATATCATTCAGGTGCTTGACCGAATTTTTGATCTTATAAATATGCCGGTCCCTTTTATCCTGTTCATCAGGGCCGGTATATTTCGATAAAAGAGAGGCCGATGACAAGACCGTGCTAAGCGGTGTGCGGAATTCATGGGAAGCCATGGAAACAAAACGGCTTTTAATCTCGCTCAGTTGTTTTTCCTTATCCAGCGCTTCGCTTAATTCCATCTGCGATTCTTCCAGCTTCAGAAGCGCTTCTCTCAGGATAATGGTCCTTTCCTCCACTTTAGCTTCCAGCTCGGTGTTCAGTTTGCGGATCTCGCTGCTGATCTTCTGCAATTCCTTTTGTTGTTGCAGCATATTCGCTTCAATCTCTTTCCGGCGGGTTATGTCCACGATAAAAGCGATCACAAACAATTCACCCTCGAACATATAATGGCTGAGACTCACTTCCATCGGGATATCTGAGCCGTCCTTTCTCCTGCCGCTCAGGTCCCTGTTATATCCCATCGAACGGTTGGAAGGCTGTTGGTAAAACCCGGCCCTGAGATCATGGTGGTGCGGCCGGAAACGGTCGGGGATCAGCATTTCCACCGGTTTACCGGCCAGTTCCTTCCCCGAGTAGCCAAACATCCGTTCAGCGGAAGGATTCATCAGCATGATATTCCCTGAACCATTGGTGATAATGATCCCTTCGGTGGCATTCTCAAAAAGTGAAACAAGGTGAGCGGTATTCGTGATCATGAAAAGGCTTTAAACCAGTACTTTAAAGCCCCAAATTTATAAAAACAAAGCCATCCCGGCGCCTTCGCCGGATTAATCTTTCAGCTGCAGTAATTCTTTTTCCATGGCAATGGCCCTTGGAAAAAGGATATCGTTCTCCAGGTGAAGGTGCTTTACAAGATCGTTATCCACTTCTTCCAGTTTCCGGAAAGTGACCTTATGGCTAATGCAGGCATTTTCCGGTGTTGTATAATCACCGGTGAGCTCCCGCATCCGTTGCAGCAGGCGAAGGGTGGTTTCATGTTCATGTGCCATGATCTGCTCCACGGGTTTGCGGAGCGTACGCACCAGCAGGCTGGCATAGGATTCGCGGCTGTAATAAGCATGCCCGATCTGGCGTATGTAAGGAAATATGATCTCCTCTTCCTGCTGCAAATGCGGAATGAAACTGCGGATCAGCTGGGATACCGTTTTTTGCAATTCATCAAGGTAGGGGAATTTCTTGCGGTGGCCTTCGGCAAACCTTCCTACATGATCCTGAAGAATGGGGAGGGCCTTCCGCATGTACCCGTGATGCACATTGATGATATAATCCGTTAAAAAATCAATATGCCATTCATTAAAATTCAGGGTATTGGAAATATTGATATCCTGTGTGGCTTCTTCCAGTTCCTTTACCAGTAGTTCCACATCCACCCCGTTCATCTCGCAGGCCATATGGAGGGAAAATTTTCCCCCGCAGCAATATTCAATGCTGTACTTGCGGAACACGTCAGCGGTACGATAATCCTTGTTCACGATTTCCGAAACAGTTGAATTCCGGTTAATATGACTCCTGCTCAGTTTCATGTTAGAAATTGAAAAAAATGACTTTAGAAAGCAAATTAAACGGGGGTGCCAAAGAAAAAGGATGATTTTCATCAGCCTTTGTACTGATAATCAGAAAGTGGTAAAACTTTTAACAAGCCCGGATTCTGTTTTTCCGAAAAGGTCACCGATGGTAGTGGAGGAAAGTAAACGGACCCAGTCATCCCTTAGTTGCTGGGCACGCTGGTGCATCGGACAGGGATTTTTTGCATTGCATCTGCTCAGCCCGAGAACGCAGGTCTCAAAGCTGATCGCTTCACCGGTTACTTCCAGTATCCGGATCAAATGGGTGCGGAGCGTACTTTCATTGATCCCAAACCCGCCGGCGGGACCCCGCTGTGAATCCAGCACCCCTTCCTTTACAAGGCGCTTCATCACTTTTGCCAGGAAATGGCGTGGGATATTCAGCTTCGTTGCTATTTCATTCAATTGAACCCACTGCTGTTCCGATTGCACCGAAATCACGAAAAGGATACTTCGTATCGCGTAACCAAAAGATTTTGAAAAAATCATGTTTGCAAACCTAGCCGGAAGGGAAGCCGTGCCGGATGATAAATATCAGTCTATTTTTTGATGCTTATCATGCCTGTCCTGAAGCTTCCCCAATACTTTTGGCCGATTAAAGACACAGACGTCTTAAATACTTATTCTTCTTAACTTTATGTATTATATAACTAAAACCCTCTAACGATGAAACTACTGAAATTACTTTCGTCATTTACTATTCTCCTCGGCATCACCTTCTTCGTTTCCTGCAAAGAAGGCGTAAAAAAAGAGCCAAAACCAGTTGATGTACAGGAGATTATAAAAGAACAACCGGAAACGCACGGTACAGAAGTTAAAGAAGGAGATATTAAACTGGGCAATCCCTTAGACACCGCGATGGTAAGTGCCGGCCATGCTACTTATTCATTAAAGTGCCAGTCCTGTCACCGGCTTACCGAAGAAAAACTGGTTGGACCGGGCTGGAAAGATGTTACGAAAAGAAGGCAACCGGTTTGGATCATGAACATGATCACCAATGTGGACATGATGCTGGAATCCGACCCCGAGGCCCAGAAACTACTGGAGCAGTGTATGGTCAGAATGCCAAACCAGAATATCACCCAGGATGAAGCCCGCAAAGTCATTGAATTCATGCGCAGCAACGATGGTGAGAAATAAGGAAAAATAACTACCACAGATACAACAACCAACCACCTCTACAAAATCAATTTTCTCTTAACTGTTAAATACTAAAATATGAAACATCCATCTTTAAAGTCGTTACTGGTAACCAGTACTGTGGTGGTTGGTTTGCTTTTTTTACAGGGCTGTAAACCCAAGGGAACGCAATCGGCCGTAAGCGGCGATGCCGCGGGCAAAGTTTACGTGGCGCCCGGCAAATATGACGAGTTTTACAATTTCGTGTCCGGTGGTTTCAGCGGACAAATGTCGGTGTACGGTATTCCCTCCGGGCGTTTGCTGCGTGTGATGCCTGTTTTTTCGGTTGACCCAGAAAAAGGATATGGTTATAGTGAAGAATCAAAACCCATGCTGAATACGTCCAACGGATTTATTCCCTGGGATGATCTTCACCATATTGCCCTTTCGGTGACCAACAGCGAGCATGATGGACGCTGGGTATTCGGTAATGCCAACAATACACCCCGGATCGCCCGGATCGATCTGAAAACTTTCCGCACCGCGGAGATCATTGAGATCCCCAACAGCGCCGGCAACCACTCTTCACCGTTTATTACGGAGAATTCAGAGTACGTAGTAGCCGGTACCCGTTTCAGCATCCCCCTTGGCGACAAACAGGATGTGCCGATTGATTCATATAAGGAGAATTTCAAAGGCACGGTAAGTTTTATTTCAGTTGACAAAACATCCGGCAACATGAATATCGCTTTCCAGATACTCACACCCGGTATCAATTTTGACCTGGCCAGGGCCGGTAAGGGCGCATCCGCCGGCTGGTTCTTCTTCAGTTGCTATAATTCCGAAAAAGCCAATACCCTCCTGGAAGTAAATGCCTCCCAGAAGGACAAGGACTTCATCATGGCCGTAAACTGGAAAAAAGCGGAAGAGTATGTGAAAGCGGGAAAGGGAGTTAAAAAATCTGTTCGTTACGCACATAACAAATGGGATGAAAGCACGCACAGCGCCACTTCCACCATCATGAATGAAGTACTGATGCTGGATCCGAAAGATTGTCCCGATATGATCTATTTCATGCCCTGTCCCAAATCGCCGCATGGTTGCGATACCGATCCTACCGGCGAATACATTGTAGGCAGCGGTAAACTCGCGGCTACAATTCCCGTTTTCTCCTTCACCAAGATCCAGGCCGCCATTGCTGCGAAGAATTATGACGGTGAATATGATGGTATCCCCGTTTTGAAATATGAAGCCGTATTGCACGGAGAAGTGCAAAAACCCGGTCTCGGCCCCCTGCACACAGAGTTTGACGGTAACGGATTTGCCTATACCTCTTTCTTTGTTTCCTCTGAGATCGTAAAATGGAATGTAAAGGATTTGAAAGTGGTTGACCGCGTTCCGACCTATTATTCGATCGGTCACTTAAGTGTTCCCGGCGGCCCCACTAAAAAACCGCACGGCAAGTATGTGATCGCCTACAACAAGATCACCAAGGACCGCTATCTCCCAACCGGGCCCGAGCTTTCACAAAGCGCCCAGTTGTACGATATCAGCGGCGAAAAGATGAAATTACTCCTCGACTTCCCCACGATCGGTGAACCGCACTACGCGGAAGCCATACCGGCTGAGTTGATCATGAAGAATTCTACCAAGATCTTCAAGATCGAAGAAAACAAGAACCCCTATGCCGCGTTGGGTGATAATTTTGCAAGGGTGGAACGCAAAGGCAACGATATCCATGTTTACATGACCTCCATCCGTTCGCATTTCACTCCTGATAATATCGAAGGCGTGAAACTGGGAGAGACTGTTTACTT
>JBGATE010000101.1:0-10169 GCA_044229375.1 Chitinophagaceae bacterium | reverse complement strand
ATGTGATCATAAGAACTGAAAACCGGGTGAAACAGGAAGACGCACTGAAATACCTGATGAAATACTTTAAGGACAGCAGCCTGACGAATGTTTCCAAAGCCTTCGTACTGAATTTCCAGTACGGCATTAATTTTCGTTCTCCCTCGCTTTTCGAGCCGCGGACGGTGGTGCTGGATCAGTTGAAAAACTCCGGTTCCCTGCGCTATTTTAAAAACGAGGAGCTGCAAACGCTGATCGGTGAATTGTCGGTTGCCATTCATAACATCAACGACCGGCAGGCGCTGGAGAGTTCGGTGCGTATTGAATATATCAACCCGCTGATCGTCCGTCATTATGATTTTGACTTTAATTCCCGTTTGAGCCAGGATGGAAAAGTATCCGTAATCAACGCTACAGATGAGTATGAAAAAAACATCGAGTTGATCCCTTTCCAGTTTAAATCCCCGGAGAAATTTGACAAGCAGGGCACCATCAACGCGCTGGGCTTTTATTGTTTTAACGCGCTCAATTCAACACGTACATTCCATTTTAAAAAATACAGGGAGATAAACACGCGGTTGCTGGCGCTGTTACGCAAGGAGTACCGGATCAAATGACTTTTTATGAGGCGGGGCCCCCTTCTCATCGGCCTGGAATCTAACCATCCCCGGGACATTTCCGCCCGGACCATCGGTTAGCGCGGTGAAGCCGGGTTAATGAAAAAAAGTTATCTTAGGAAACCAAAACCAACAATCATGACTTCCCCTGCCATAACCCGCACTTTTTTCTTTGCGGGTCTCATCAGCCTGTTAGTACTTGCGGGCTGCAGATCAAAAACAACATCAACTGCTGACGACCGCCTGGGAGAAATCCGGTTTGAAGTAACCGGGAAAGAGCCGGCGCAGCCTTTCTTTAAAAAAGGCCTGCTGCTGCTCCACAGTTTTGAATACGCCGACGCGGCGGAGGCCTTCCAAAAAGCACGCGAACAGGATCCTGCATTCGTAATGGCCTACTGGGGCGAAGCCATGACAAAAAATCATCCTTTATGGCAGGAACAGGATTATGACGAGGGTAATAAAATTTTGGGACTACTTGCCACTTCAGCAGAGGAAAGAGTGGCCAGGGCCCAAAAACCCATTGAGCAGGATTTCATACGCGGGATAAATATCTTATATGGTGCAGGCAATAAGGCCGAGCGGGACAGCAGCTATGCCGTTTTTATGGAATCCCTGTATAAGAAATACCCTGGCAATGACGAAGTGGCCTCCTTCTACAGCCTTGCTCTGAACGGCTGGGGCACCACCGATCTGGATCTGAATACGCTGAAAAAGGCGGCGGACATCGGTTTTGAAGTGCTGCAACGCAACCCCAAACACCCGGGGGCCTTGCATTATGTGATCCATGCTTATGACAATCCCGACTATGCCGCTAAAGCGCTGGAAACGGCAGATAAATATGCCAGGGTTGCGCCCGATGCGGGACACGCCCTGCATATGCCTACCCATACCTACCTCGCACTGGGGCTATGGGATAAGGTTGTCAGCAGCAACGAAGTTTCCTGGGCCGCTGAAATAGCAAGAAAAAAAAGAAAGGGGCTGGACAATGATGCATTGGGTTACCACGCCTACCACTGGCTGCAATACGGCTACCTGCAGAAAGGCAATACGGCAAAAGCCCGGATGATGATCGACAGCATGCGGATCTTCTGCACGGAAAAACCAAGCCCCAGGGCGAGGGCGCATATGATCTTTCTAAAATCGACCTGGCTCGCAGAGACCGGCGATTATAAAAACGCAGTGGCCGCCATTACCGTTGATCAGAAAGACCTGAACATTTCGGCCCGTTCGAGGAATTATTTTGTGACCGGCATGAACGCATATTCCAATAATGATGCTTCCGGGCTGGATGCGGTCATTATGAAAATGAATGGTGAGCGCCTGATAGAAGAAGAAAAAGCTGCCGACAAGGGGATCCGGCTTTGCGGGAATATCAACCGGTCATTGCCCACCAAAACGGACCTGCTGGAAGCGGGTACAATGGAACTTCAGTTAAAAGCCATGCAGGCCTGGATGAAGAAAGATGCTGCTCTTACGGAAAAACTGTTAAAGGAAGCTACGGTCCTGCAAACAGAAAGTGGCTATTCCTATGGTCCGCCGGCCATCGTAAAACCTTCCTTTGAAATGTACGGTGAATGGTTGCTGGAAAACAATCGCCCGGACGAGGCGCTTACCCAGTTTGAACAAAGCCTGAAATGGATGCCCAATAAAACGTTGTCGCTGCAGGGGAAAAAAAGGGCGGAGGAAAAGCTGAAAGTAACGGCGTCGCTTTAAGCAATTGGATTATTGCTTATTTATTAATAATTATTTCGATCTCCGATACATCGACCTCAATAATAAGTAATCAATAATTAATAATACAAAAGGGAAACAGTATGTATTAAGCGTAAAAACAATTTACGTTATCAAGGATTATAGAACTGCCATTTCCCGTCCGGCTGCACCAGGATCGCGATCTCGCTCAACTCACTTTCATTATTGTTCTTCCCAACGGCTGTTATCACATACCGGTATGAAAAGTGATTGGAGGAAAGCGATTCTTTTAACTGGAACCCTTCGGGCATGGTCACGATCTTGGAAAGATATTTGGGCTGGTTACCAAAGGTCTCATTATGCGAATCCGCCGCATACTGGTACACCACGTAGTATTTGATTTCCACGCGGTTCCTGGGGTCGGGACGAACATTGAGCTGGATGACCGAATCCTCTGAGATCGTACGCTCCACGATCGGCGGCCAGGGTTTTTCGTTGTCGATCCAGCGCATCGGGGGCAGGAGGGCCGGGTACCTGTAATAATTATTGCGAAGACTGTCGTTCCAGCCCAGCGGGTTATTGTTAAATGATTTGCTGCTGAAATATATGCTGCCCTGCACATTGGGATACCGGCGAAGCAGTTTGATCTGGTTGGGGATCTCGTTGGGATTATTCCAGGCGGCTTCCTTGCCGCCGGCCCGGTAGATACCATGACCGATATAAATATGTTTCCCGTAACTGTGACGGCTCCACCAGTCCAGCAATTTTTCATAGGCGATCTTATCGTGCCCGATCTCCAGGTATAACTGGGGTGTCACATAGTCGATCCAGCCTTTTTTCAGCCAGAGCAGGATATCGGCATAGAGATCATCATAATTGGTCTGCCCCGCCTTGCTGTCACTGCCCTCAGGATCATCTTTTATATTTCTCCAAACGCTAAAAGGGGAAATACCGAAACGCACGGCTCTTTTTTCAATTTTGATGATTTGGCTGAGCATGTGGATGATGGTATCCACATTGCTTCTTCTCCAGTCGTCTTTTTTGAGTTTGCTGCCCGAGTTCTTATAAGAGAGTTCATCCGGAAATTCCTTACCGGGAATCCGGTAGGGATAGAAATAATCGTCCATGTGGATGGCATCGACATTATAACGCCTTACGATATCCTTCACCACGTTCACCACGAAGAGCTGCGCCTCCCGGTTACCCGGATCGAAATATTTTTTATCGCCGTAGGTGAGGAACCATTCCGGTCTTTGCCGGGTGATATGATTGGCGGCGATACTGGCCGTGTTGACATTGAAATTGGCGCGATAGGGGTTCAGCCATGCATGGAATTCCATTCCCCGCTTATGTGTTTCCTCGATCATGAACTGGAGGGGATCGTAGTAAGGGGAAGGTGCCTGGCCCTGCACACCGGTAAGCCACTGGCTCCAGGGTTCATTTTCCGAAGGATAGAAGGCATCAGCCGCAGGTCTTACCTGGGCGACGATGGCATTCATCCCGTTCTTTTTATGTAGTTCCAGTTGACGGATAAAATCTGCCTTCTGTGCTTCGGTGGTTGAATTGCGGGGGGGCCAGTCTATATTGTCAACGGTGGCGATCCATACGCCGCGGAATTCGTATTTGGGCTGGGCATTGATCAGTGTTGTGGCAAGCATTGCGATAGCCGCAAGCAAGAGGTATTTTATTTTCATTTGGTGGAGATTAAGCGCGAAAATACGTCATTCGCCGCCTTCCCGTATCTTATCCAGCAGGTCACTCAGAATATTAGCATCTTTTTCTGAAAGATTCGATAAAACAGCATCGATCTCATCCTGTTTGGCGTCCAGCCGCTCCAGGAGTTTTTTACCCTTATCGGTGATGATGACATCTACCAGGCGCCGGTCTGATTTGCAGGTCACTTTTTTAACCAGGCCCTTGGCGATCAGCCGGTCCACGATACGGCTCGTGTCGCTCATCTTTTCGAGCATCCGTTCCCGTATCTGCAGGGTGGAAAGGGGCTGGGGAAAACTGCCGCGCAGGATACGGAGTATATTGAATTGCTGGGAGGTAATATCCTCCGCTTCAAAAATGCATTTCGTCCGGTCCTTTATCCATCCCAGTGTATAAATAAGATTGATCGCTGCTTTCTGGTGCGCGTTCCGGAACCGGCTTTGCTGAATATCGTTTTCTATTCCCATGATCATGTATCTGATCCTAAAAGTAAAAAGTTTCAGGCGAAGCCAGAGCCCCGGCCTGAAACTTTTAAAACAAATTGACGGTTTGGCCGGATTAATTGTTATAGTAAAACTTCTCTTCGACGATCTTACCGTTCTTCCAGCGCTGTACGGCCAGCTGGCGGTAGTTGCGTTCCCCGTAATCCTTATGCGTGTAGTCGAACCACCATTCGGTAACGGCCAGGTCGTCGCTGATCAGGGAGTTCACTACTTTGGCACCGCGGAATTCGGTCAGCCCGTTCACAAAAGCCTCTTCATACTGGCGGTTGATCGCCTTTCCTTCCCGCTGGGGGTAATTGTTGTCCTGCATCACAACGTCATCTGCGTAGAATTTGTCAAAGGCATCCAGGATCTTTCCTTCCAGGATCATCTGGTTAAGCTGATCCACGTTTGTTCTTAAGTCGCTCATAATAATGTTTTTTTAGGTGATTCAATGTTTGAACAGCAAAATTAATGTTGCAACATTGAACCGCCAAAAAACAAGCTGCTTATTTTCCCGGATTAGCCAATTCTTAACATATGCCCGGCAGCAAAGGCCCGGAAAATCCCCTCTTTGTGGTATTGCCGGCAAATAAAAAAATCGTTGCTTTACGGTACCATTTAAACCCCACCGAACCATGAAACTACTTTCTGACTCAATCCGCCATTTTTTTGAGGGCTTCACTTCGTTCTATACTTCGATCTTCGATGAGATGAAGAAGTGGTGATTGGTTAATTAGTTAACTGGTTAATTAGGTCCTCAGAGCAGGTGTTCCTCTTATTTGTAAAAGTTCTCGTTTTCCGGGGAATGATAATCGTATTATTCTATTTGTTTGGATTCTCGTTATTGCAGGGTACACAAAATCAGTTTCAGAAATTTTTATACTGTAGGAAATTCTGGCATTGGGGGCCCATTTAACCAATTAACCAGTTAACTAATTAACTATAAAACCTTCTTCAACTCAGCGCTCAGCTTAAAGATCGTGAACAAATGATGCGCCTCGTGAAGCAGGAAGAAGTTAATCCATTGCAGCAAACTAAGTTGACCATAGACCGGGTGCGTGCCCGTTTTAGGATGATCCGTTTCCGGGAAGGAAAGAATTTCCGCTGCCATTTCTTTACGGAGCGCAATGAAATCCTGCATGATCTCCCGGAAGGTCTTATGACAGTTGTCCAGGAAAAGCGGATCGGCCTCTGCCGTATAGCGATCAAAAGCGGGGTTGTTTCCTTCAAGGATCTGCCTGACGCGGCCAACAAATATATGCTGGTAGGTCTGCAGGTGTACGATATTTTCAAATACGGACCATTTGCCCGCTACCACCTGTCGCCGGATCTGCTCTTCGGATAAACCGTCGATCATGTCTACCAGCGATTTGTGCTGGTACTGCAGGCGGGTTGATAAGGAAGATGGAATTTGCATTCTTTATATTCATTCTTTGCAGAAAGGCTGCCAAAGGGAGTTGCTGAACAGTTGTTGAAAGGTTGTTTAAACGGTTGTGTCTATTAACCAAAATTAAACCACATTAAACTATATTCAAAAATTTCAACCCCTTACCGCTCCCACACTTTCGTTCCTTCACTGCAATTAGAACAGATGTCAATGTTCTTTCTTCCCTTGAGGATCTGTTGCCTGAATTTACTGTATTCCCCGTTCTTCCAGATTTCTTTAAACGGCTTTTTCTTCAGATCACCCAACTGGTGCTGCGCATCCTTGTCAAAACAACAGGGGGCCACCAGCCCGTCCCAGGTGATCACCGGGTCGTGCCAGAGCCGCCAGCAATGATTGGCCAGTTTACCCTTGAAGGCATACCCGTTTTCCGTTTTGCGGTACCGGCTGTATTTATCAATGGTCGGGATCAGGTTGTTGGGATCTTTCTCAAAATCATATACCTGCGCCGTTTTGAACCACACATCATCCACTCCAACCTCCCGGGCAAGCTTTTTTACTTCTTCTACCTGGTGCTCATTGGGTTTTACCACCAGGAACTGAAATACCACAAAGGGGGTTTTGCTCTTCAGTTCTTTTTTCCACTTCACGATATTCTTCGCGCCATCGATCACTTTTTGCAACTGCCCGCCCACACGGTACTGCCGGTACACATCCTGTGTCGTTCCATCAATGGAAATGATGAGCCGGTCAAGACCGCTCTCAATGGTACGTTTTGCATTCTCCTCATCCAGGTAATGCGCATTGGTGGAGGTAGCGGTATAGATATTTTTCTTTGAAGCGTATTCCACCATATCCAGGAAGGAGGGATTGAGATAGGGTTCACCCTGGAAATAAAAGACCAGGTACAGAAGCTCCTTGTGCAACTGGTCAATGGTTTCGCTGAAAAAATCTTTTTGCAGCATTCCGGTGGGCCGGGTAAAGGCCCTCAGTCCGCTGGGGCATTCAGGACAACGCAGGTTGCAGGAAGTGGTGGGCTCGAAGGAAATGGATACCGGGTAGCCCCATTGCACCGGCCGCCGGGTCCACTTGCTCCAGTAAAAGCTGCTCAGCACTTTTATCCCGTTCCAGGCGCGGCGCGGCGTAAGCTTGGACAGAAGGTTCAAACTGTCCCTGCGGTTAAATCTTCCCATTACCACCAAAGGTACAGCATCAACTGTTTTGCGGCCAATGTGCCTTGTGCTGTAAAACAAATTGGCCACGAAATCACACGAAATCACACGAAAAGATCAGAACATCAAAGAAAGCTTTCGTGTTTGTTCGTGTGTTTTCGTGGCCCCTTGTATTAATTCGTGTTAATCTGTGGCAAAATGTTTTCAAGAAGTGAATTTTTCGTATGCTTTCGTGGCAAAAAAACAAAAGCCCAACCATTACTGGTCAGGCCTTTTGTATCATCCATCCTTGTTATTGTGTCCAATCAATCGTTCAATATTCTTGAGTTATTTAAGTAGTTCTTCGTGGGGTGGTAAACGAACAGGCAGGTCCCGTTCTTAATCGTTTGGATAATACCCGCCGATTCTTTCTGCGGCACCGCCGGGCAACCCCAGCTCCTGCCCATATACATGCCGGCTTTCAGCCTTGCCTCATCTACATAAGCCGCGCCGTGTATCACGATCGTCCGCTGCATTGCTTTATCATTAAAACCCGGGTCCACACCCTGCAGTTTCAGCGAGAGCCCGTGTTTGCCCATATAGGTGTTGGAAGTAACATAGAATCCAAGACTGCTCTGCAGCGATTCATTGGTATTGGAAAAACGGGTGGCATATTCACCGCCGGAATTCTTCCCGTGTGCCACATAGGTGTGAGTTACCAGTTGGTGATTCTCCACATCTATGATATACAAACGCTTTTGTTTGGACGATTGGCTGAAATCACAGATCGTCAGGTAGGTGCCTCGCGAAACGGAATGATTGTTCAGCAGGTATTGATATCCTTTCCAGGCGAGATCAAAGGCTTC
Source organism: Chitinophagaceae bacterium (assembly GCA_044229375.1). Lineage (GTDB taxonomy): Bacteria > Bacteroidota > Bacteroidia > Chitinophagales > Chitinophagaceae > JJ008. The sequence continues at coordinate 2,282 of JBGATE010000101.1, read as the reverse complement.
CCTGGATAAACCGAACTGCTGCAGGTTAGTGGTAGTATATATAATATCTGCAGCGCTGCTGCTGTTATGTGTGTAAAGGTTATGGGCAGAAGGGACAGGAATTGCCGCTCCGTGCGGAATGCGCGACGGGCTGGACGGGATCATGGTAAAGGAAGTACACATGATCCCCACGGATATTGGAAGCAGGGTCTTTCTCAAGTTGGGTACGGATTTTCTCCGCTTTACACTTTTCAGTGTTTGTCACGGAGGATTTTAAAACGAAATCCGTTGACAAAATATTATCAGGATGGTAACATTGCAAGGAATAATTATTTGTTTTTAAGTTCTTTACGAAGAATTACGAATGATCACTGATCATGTACAGGGAATTATACGAGGCGATAATACAATCAGCGAAGAATTGTCATAACTAAACTGCGTTTATGGCCCGACGTGGTAGTGGTATCACTACAAGGTGAATGGTGAGTAGTGAATGGTGAATAGTGAATAGTGAATGGTGAATAGTGAATCGGCGTGTACTTTTTAGCTTTTGCGTAGTTGGGCAATAGGCAAAGGACACATTATACTTTAGTTATTTTCCATTCACCATTCACCACAAATCATTCACCACCTCAGTTCTCCATGATCTTACTCGAATTCTTATTCCTCGTAACAAATTCGCTGCTGTAGATCTTCAGCATAAGGATGAAAAGGGAGATAAGCAGGGGGCCGAAGATGAGGCCGATGAATCCAAACAGTTTTAAACCGATGATGACACCGAAGACGGTTGTGAGCGGGTGCACGTTGCCCATTTTTTTCAGGAGGGTGAAACGTAAAACATTATCTATGGTACCGATCAGGCCAAATCCAAAGATCAGCATGGCAACGCCCTGCCAGGTCTGGTCGTTGGCGAAAAAGATGATGGCCAGCGGCACATAGGCCAGCGCGGCGCCCACCACGGGCAGCATGGCCGCGATACAGGTGACCCCAAACCAGAAAAAGGGTTCGTTGACACCGAGGATCAGGTATCCGACCAGTCCCACCACCCCCTGCACAAAAGCGATCAGGGGAATACCGATGGCATTCGACATCACCATGGTATGTATCTCATTACCTATTCGCGATACATTCTCATCCATCATCGGGAGGTGTTCATAAAGGGCGGCATCCATTTTCCTGCCATTCACCAGCATGAAGTAAAGGATGAAGTACATGAAGAAGATATTGGTGATGGTGTTGAAAGTGGCACCCAGGATCTTGGGCAGGCTGTTGGCGATGCCGGCCCCCAGTTTGTTGATGTTCTCTTCACTGGCGAGCGTGACGTCATACTTCAACTCGATATTGGCCACCACTTTTTTCAGGGCCACCGTCAGTTCGGCCGAATGCTGAATGGCATAGTTCACTTTCGAAGAAAGCATATTGACCAGGAGCCCCACCGGCAGCAGGATCACCACGAGCGAAAAAAGCATCAGCAGCACCGCCGTCCAGCCCTTTGGCCATTTCTTTTTTTCCGTGAGATAAAACATCCAGCGATTGAGCAGGATGTATAATGTGATCGAACCCAGCAGGGCCGGCAGGAAGGAATACAATTCAAGGAACAGCAGTATGAAAAGCAGCAGGATGACCAGGATGAAAAAAAACTGCCGTACCCGGTTCTGGCTGATGACATCGTTCATGGTAGATTAAAAATAGTAAAATACGAAGTACGAATTCAAAAATGGTTTCCCCTTTTTGCTGTCCCACGCGGGACAGCGATCCGTACTTCGTATAAGGAATGTCTTTACTAAACACTGATTGTCTTCCACCGGCCCTTCTTAAAAAAATAGAGGGCCACCAGTGCCAGCAGGGTTTCCGCCACGGGGATGGCTATAAAGGCTCCCGCCACACCCATCTTCAGTACATCCACCAGCAGGTAGGCCAGGGGTATCTGGAACAACCAGAAGCAGAAGAAATTGATCCAGGTGGGTGTTTTGGTATCTCCCGCTCCGTTCAATGCCTGTATCATCACCATACCTATGCCATAGAAAATATAACCCGTTCCGATGATTTGCAATGACTGTGCACCGTAGTAAAGATCCTCCGGTACAGATGTGAAGATACCGATGATCGGCTTGGCAAAAAAGATGAACAGCAGCATCACACCCGACATAAAGATGGCATTGTACTTTGTTGTCAGCATCACACTTTTCTCTGCGCGGTCGGGTTGTTTGGCACCCAGGTTCTGTCCCACCAGTGTGGCGGCGGCATTGCTCAGTCCCCATGCGGGGAGGATAAAGAACACCACGTTGCGCAGGGCAACCTGG
>JBGATE010000100.1:6479-10200 GCA_044229375.1 Chitinophagaceae bacterium | reverse complement strand
TTACGGACCGCAGGGAAGGATCCTGCGATTGGGGATCAGAAACCCGGAATTCGTGAACCGGCTGACTGAGTTCCGGTTCGGCCCGCATCGCATCACCAATTTTGAGATGGAAACCTCCGCGATCTACGGGCTTGGAAAATTACTGGGACATAATTGTCTTGCCCTGAATGCTATCGTGGCCAACCGGGTGAAAAAAGAATTCTCAAAAGACGGGCTGGCGGCGGTAGAGAACCTGATTAAAAAGTTTGTGCAGATATTTGCGGACAAAATCGGCTAATTGGCTAATCGGCACATCGACTAATTAATTTAAAAACCACTCGTCGCAAAAGGATGACTGTTAAATTCCAGAAATACCAGGGTACCGGCAACGATTTCATACTTGTTGACAACCGGAAGAACGAATACAGCGCTTTGGATGATCTCCAGATCCATCGATTATGCGACCGTCGTTTTGGCATTGGCGCAGACGGGCTCATGCTGTTGAATGAAAAACCGGGTTTTGATTTTGAAATGAAATACTACAACTCGGACGGGAAGGAAGGCAGCATGTGCGGTAATGGCGGTCGCTGTATGGTCAGGTTCGCTTACCAGCTTGGCATCCACCGGGAAAAATACCGGTTCCTGGCATCAGACGGCTCGCATGAGGCGGAAATAGACCCTGACGGTATTGTTTCACTGAAAATGAAGGACGTGAAGAATATCCGCAAATTCATGAATGATTTTGTCATGGACACGGGATCCCCCCATTATGTGAAAATGGTAACCCATGTAATGGACCTGGATGTTTACAAGAAAGGTTACGAGATCCGGCACAGCCGGGAATTTGAAGAGGAAGGCATCAATGTGAATTTTGTGGAACAACAGGAGGATGCTGACAAGATCATCGTCCGCACCTATGAAAGAGGCGTGGAAGATGAGACCTTTTCCTGCGGCACCGGCGTAACTGCGGCTGCCCTTGTATGTTATCATAATGAGAACGGATACAATGATGTGGAGGTAAAGACACTGGGTGGGGTTCTCAATGTTAAATTCGACCGGGTGGACGATAACCGCTATGAGAATATCTGGCTCTGCGGCCCGGCTGAAATAGTATTTGAAGGAACCGTGGAGGTGAAATGACCGGCTCGCTCAGCATACAGGAATTAGCGGAACGGTTGCCACGTGCCGCCACTGATCTCTGCAGTTATTGCGGATCCATATCGCCGGAGCTTTTTTTTCATCAGCCCGGTGACAAATGGTCGGCCGCACAGCAGGTGAAACACCTGGCCAGGTCCACCGACATGTCACGACTTGCATATTCTCTGCCCAAATTCATTGTTCGATTCCTCGGAGGCAGACCCAACCGCAACTCCCGGACCTATGATCAACTGGTAGAAAAGTATAATCTGAAACTGCAGGAAGGCGGAAAGGCCAGCGGGCGGTACATCCCAAAGCCCATCCCTGCATCCTATGGAAAAGAAAAGGTCCTGCAGCAATTTACCCGTTCCATGCAGCGGTTCACCAATGCCCTTCTAAAAAACTGGGATGACCCCCGGCTTGACCAGTACCTGGCTCCGCATCCCCTGCTGGGAAAGATCACCCTGCGGGAACTATGTTATTTTACTATTCACCACACGTACCATCATTTGGGCTCCATTCAAAAAATGACTCCCGCCTTCTTGAAAGCTCCGGAAGACAAGTCCCACTCCTAACTCCTAACTCCTAACTCCTAACATTCTTCCCTTACCTTTGCCGCCGTGATCCAGTACTTTAAAAATATCAACCAGCAAACCATTGCCATCGGTAAACCGGAGATCGGCGCCTGGGTGAATGTATTGCCACCGTTGAAACAGGAGGAATTCTCCGAATTATCCACTTCACTGGACATCCCGATCGACTTCCTTACCGACTCACTGGACATTGACGAAAGAAGCCGTTTTGAAGAAGACGATAATGTAAAACTGATCGTCATCAAAACGCCCACGGAGAATAATTCATTTAACGAGAGTGATGCCTATTATATTACCATTCCCATCTGCATCATCCTGACCCATAACCAGATCGTTACGGTGAACTCTTTTGAGAATACGGCAATCAAGAAGTTCCTGAATACGTTTCAGAACCGCCATCCCGACAAAAGGAACACGATGGTGCTGAAGGTCTTTGAAAAAGTGGTGCAAACCTTTATGGAGCATCTGAAGGAGATCAACCAGCGCCGGAACACCTTTGAACAAAAACTCTATCATGCCAGCCGGAATGAATACCTCCTTGAACTGATGCGCATCCAGAAGAGCCTGGTATATTTTGTAACGGCGCTGCGCTCCAATGAAATGCTGATGATGAAACTGGAGCGCACCAATTTCCTGGGGCTGACCGAAGATGAGAAGGAATTACTCAATGACCTGATCGTAGATAATTCACAGGCCCTGGAGATGGCCAATATCTACACGAACATCCTTAGCAGCACGCTGGATGCCTTCGCCAGTATCATTGCCAATAACCAGAACCAGGTACTGAAGCGGCTGGCCGTGATCACGATCGTGCTGACCTTCCCGGTGCTGATCGCCAGTTTGTTCGGGATGAATGTGCCCAGCGGATTCGAAGAATCGAAATACGCCTTTTATATCGTTGCCTTTCTCTCCCTGGGCATCGCCCTGGTAATTGGCTGGTATTTTTTCCGGAAAAAAATATTCTGAGCCCATGTTCAACCTGCGCGTGTACGGTGTACTGATCAACGATGAGCGGCAGGTGCTGGTCGCCGATGAGTTCATCCGCGGCGGGTATTATACAAAATTTCCCGGCGGCGGACTGGAATTCGGAGAGGGAACCAGGGACTGCCTGAGAAGGGAGTTCCTGGAAGAAATGGAACTAAACGTTGACGTGGGCAACCATATTTATACTACGGATTATTTCCAGCTCTCTGCCTTTAATCCCGCTCACCAGATCATTTCCATCTACTACTTCGCGCATCCGCTGGAGCCGATCAAAGCCCCGCTTCGCACAAAACCATTCGATTTTGATGAACAGCAACTAAAAGTGTACCAAGCCACGAATGAAACGGAAACTTTCCGTTTTATCAACTGGGATGATTTTTCACCTGAAAGTGTAACCTTACCGATCGATAAGATCGTTGCGGAGATGGTGAAGAACAAGTACTGATACAGTTAACAGTCTGCAGCCCGCAGCCGGCAGCCTGGCAGACATACAGTCAACAGATGATAAGTTCGTTAGGTGGGATGGCTACATGACTGTAAGACTGCGGACTGCCGACTGCGGACTGCCGACTGGGGACTGCCGACTGCGGGCTGCCAACTGCCTCACTCCCCCATCGCCGCTTTTTTCATCACCGCTGCCTGATCATGTCCCAGGTACCGCTCTATCCACCCGTGTACAAAGTAAATGACCGGTGTGAGCAATATGGCCACGATGAACTTGTAGATATAATTTACGATACAGATCGCGATCAGCTGGTCAAACGGCCATGGCTGGCCCTGTCCCTTCACCAGTTTTGGATAAAGGTAAAAAGCGATGATCAGTACCACAAAACTGTCGATCAGTTGTGAGATCACCGTGGAACCGGTTGCCCTCAGCCAGATCTTTTTTTCTCCCGTCCATTTTTTGATCCGGTGAAATACAAATACATCGATCAACTGGGCGACCAGGAATGCCGTCATGGAAGCAAGGATGATCCCCAGCCCCTGCCCGTAAATGCCATTAAAGGCCGTATTCATATTATCGATAC
>JBGATE010000100.1:0-6469 GCA_044229375.1 Chitinophagaceae bacterium | reverse complement strand
GATACCCGCTTCTTTTTTACTGGTGATCCACCAGGCGTTCGGTACGGTCTGAAGGGCGCCGAATACCATTAAAAATCCAAATGCGATCAGGGCGATCGTCAGCCAGCTCAGGAAGCGCACGCCCTTCACACCGTAATACTCATTGATGATATCCGTCATCACGAACACCACCGGCCACAACAGAACGCCGCAGGTGAGGTTAAACGAATATTCGCCCCCAAACAGGTGGATCCCGGCCGGCTTCCACCCGAGCGTGGATTCGAGCGAGAATATCTTCACCCCGATGAATTCGGCGATCAGCGCATTGGTGATGAATATCCCGGAGAGAATCAGGAAAAGACGGGTTGGTTTATTATGAATGATGGTTTTGATCATATTTCAGATTGTGCGTAGAGATAGTTGATATAAACGATATAGGCCAGCAACAGGATCATCACAAGGATATTCCCGATGATCAGCCAGCGGGAAACCACGGACGCGGGTCTCTTACCCGCCAGCCACAATACAAGGTAACAGAGCAGTGTGACGGGCACGATGATCATGCCCATGAAAAATCCAATGGTGATGATCGTCGACACCAGGCTCTCATCCCTGATCCAGTCTTTCACCAGGAGTGAGAGGGTAAGCAAAAAAAACAGGCCGCAAATGAATGCCAGTCGCGATAAAAATAAAAGCCAGCGCATCGGGGATTTTAGTCTAAAATAGCATTATTTTGTCACCTTAATTAACGCGGTCACGAATGAAAAATTCCCTGCTGAAAAACGCACTTCCCCACCTTCTCGCCATCGTTATTTTCCTGCTGGTCGCCGTCTTGTTCTGCAAGCCTGTGCTCGACGGGAATGTGCTGAACCAGCACGACAATGTGGGCTGGAAAGGCATGGCGCAGAACGCTTTTGAATACAAGGAGAAGACCGGGCATTTCCCCTTGTGGAACCCCAATCTTTTCAGCGGTATGCCCAATTACCAGGTGGCCATGGAAGGAAAAAGCATTTTGCCGGATACGGTTAAGATCTTTTCACTCGGGATGCCCAAACCGATCAATTTTTTCTTTCTTGCCTGTATTTGTTTCTATATCCTATGCCTTTCCCTAAGGGTAAAACCCGTGGTGGCTATGCTGGGAGCACTCGCCTATGCTTTCTCCACGTATAACCCGGTGATCGTTGCGGCGGGACATGACACACAAATGCTGGCCACGGCGTATATGCCTTTATTGCTCGCGGGTCTCATCAATATTTATGAAAAGAATTACTGGCTGGGTCTTGCACTGACCACTTTCGGCGCGTACCAGCAGATGGGCGTCAATCACCTGCAGGTTACCTATTATTTCGTCATCATTGCCTTTATTATCACCATTGCCTACCTGGTAAAATGGCTGAAAGAAAAAGACTGGAAACATATCGGTATCGCGGGAGGCATTACGATCCTTTCCGCTATTATCGGGCTGGCCGGAAATGCCCTGGTACTGAAAACAACTTCGGAATACAGCCAGTTCACGATGCGGGGAGGCAAGGACATCGAGATCACCGGCGACACGGTAAAGGCTGCCAGTACTAAAGGCCTTGATACTGCATACGCATTTGAATACAGTGTCGGCCGGGGCGAGACGGTCAGTTTTATCATGCCCTATGCCTATGGTGGCTACAGTGGCAAAATGGCGGACGAGGGTTCCCATGTGGTAAAAAAATTAACAGCCATGGGTGTTCCGGACAGCAATGCTGAACAGGTGGCCCAGAGCCTGCCGGTTTACTGGGGACAACTCTACACATCTGGTCCCGCCTATCTCGGTGTGCTGATCTGCCTGTTTGGGTTGATCGGGTTTGTTGTTTTGAAAACACCTCTGCGCTGGGGGTTACTGGCGGCGACTTTATTAGGTATACTTATGTCATGGGGCAAGTACCTCCCGGGTTTCAACACTTTTTTATTCGAATATCTTCCCCTGTATAATAAATTCCGTTCCCCTGCATTTGCACAGGTGATCCCGCAGTTCACCGTAGCTATCAGCGCCGTGTTAACGATACAGCAATTGCTGTTCGGTCAGAAACTGCAGAAAGAGGATCTCAAAAAGATACTTTATACCGCAACGGGTTTGTTTGCGCTTCTGGGCATCATGTACCTGATGGTTAATTACAATTCTCCCTATGACCGGCAGATCGCCGAGAGTATTTCCCAGCAGGCGAAGGATGAATCGATCGGCCGCGCCGTTATATCCGGTCTGAAGGCGGACAGGAAGGCCCTGTTTGGCGGGCAACTGCTGCGTGCGCTCGGGCTTTCAATACTGGCGCTGGGCATTATCTATTTCTATTTTAAGAACAGGGTCGGCGCCCTGTTAGCGGCCATACTCCTTCTGGTGATCAGTACGATTGACATTCTGTGGGTGAGCAAGGATTTTCTGAGTGAGGAAAAAGAACATTACATCGCCAAAGACAGTTACGAGAGCGCCAACTTTGGAAAAACGCCCATTGATGACGAGATCCTGAAAGACAAGGACCCCAATTACAGGGTATTCAATATGGTGGGAACCCCTACGGCAGGAACATTCAGTGAATCCCGTACTTCCTATTATCATAAATCCGTGGGCGGCTATCATCCTGCCAAACTGCGGATCTACCAGGATATCATTGAAAAATACCTTTTGGGTAAAACGTCTCCCGGGGTATTGAACATGCTGAATACAAAATATGTGATCGTGCAGGATCCCCAGACAAGTCAGCCGGGATTGATCACCAACCCCGATGCCTTTGGTCCCTGCTGGCTGGTGAAACATGTACAGTTGGCGGATGACAGGGTGGCCGCCATTAACGCGCTCGGCAGCACGAACCTGAAAGACACAGCCATCGTAGAAAAATCATTTGCCGCGAAAGTGATACAGCCGCAATGGGATTCCGCCGCAACCATCAAAATGACAAAATTTGATAATGACGCCGTAGAATATGAGGTCATTGGCAGCGGTCCCCAGTTTGCCGTGTTCAGCGAAGTGTACTACCCGCTGGGCTGGAACGCTTATCTCGATGGAAAGAAAACGGATTACTGCAATGTCAATTATATCCTGAGAGGGATGTCTGTTCCCGCAGGAAAGCACAGTATTAAATTTGTTTTTGAGCCGGAGTCCGTTAAAAAGGGTACCTCGATCATGTTCATGGCCTCGATCGCGGTACTGCTGGCATTTCTCGGGGGTTTGTTCATGCATTTCAGGAAGAAAATTCAGCCTGCAGCGAAAGCATAGGCGGATCCCGCATGAAAAAAGTACTTGCAATAGCGCCCTACCCCTACCTGCCGTACTTTTCAGGCGGGCAGAAATTCATTGCGGAGTTCCTGCATTATCTTGGAAAAGAAACCGACCTGACCGTGATCAGCGTCCCGGGAAATGATGTATCCCGGGAAGGCAATTACAAAACGATTCCCTTACTGAAATCATCTTTCTCCCGGTATTATGACCTCAGCCTGGTCAACAAGATCACGGCCCTTGTAAAAAAGGAAGGCTTTGATACCATCATCTGGGAGCATCCTTATTATTCCTGGCTGGCCTTTCGTATCCGGAAAAGAACAGGCATCCGAACCTTCATCCACACCCATAATATCGAATACCAGCGATTCCGGAGCACGGGGCGTTGGTGGTGGCCCTTTTTAAAATGGTATGAGAAAAGAGCTTTCCGGAAGGCGGATGGCATTTTCTTCATCACCCCGGAGGATAAAAACTTCGCGATGAAAGAATGGGATATCCCTTCCGGGAAATGTTTTGACCTCCCGTTCGGAACGGAGATCAGCCAAACTCCGGCTGACCGCGCCGGCAGCAGGGAAATGGTTTGCCGGGAACAGCATATCGCGACCCATGAAAAAATATTCCTGTTCACAGGACTGCTTAGTTATAAACCCAACCGGGATGCACTGGAAGCCATCCTGGAAAGGATCAATCCCGTTCTTCGATCAACAGCAGGCTTCCGGTATAAAATAATTATCTGCGGAAAAGGATTACCCGCTGTGATGAATGAGCTTAAGGAATTCACCCGGGACAATATCATTTACGCAGGTTTTGTAAGAGGAATTGACAGTTATTATAAAGCAGCCGATGTCTTTCTGAATCCAGTTCAAGGCGGCGGTGGTATCAAAACAAAAATGGTGGAGGCATTGGCTTATGGCACTACCGTCGTTTCCTCGGAAAGCGGCGCGGCGGGTATGGACCGCCAGGCCTGTAACGGGAAACTTAAGGTAATAAAAGATGATAACTGGCAGGGATTTGCCGAGGCCGTTCTGAAGACCGCAAATGAGCCGCAACAACCCACTCCCGGCGCATTTTACCAGAAATACAACTGGGAAAATATCATCCGTAATGTTGTTAACACTACCGGATCATTTTACCGGTAAGCTTAAACCAGATGGATTTGACCAGGTTCCTCGCGGATTCCTTGGATACAAAGAATATTTTGAAAAAAAAATAATAAACTCCCCTTCCCTTTCGAAGACGCATTATTTCCAGTTCATGCTGCATCATGATTTTTCGGAGGGCCAGTTGCTTCGAAGAGCTGGTACTCCCACTGTTGATATGGATGATGGTCGTTCCCGCGAAGAACAGGTTCCGGTAGCCCAGCGCTTTGATCTGTTCACACCAGAGCTGGTCCTCCCCGTACATGAAAAAGGTATCATCCAGTTTTTTACCCGGCATTTTTTCCAGTATGTTACGGCGAAACAAAAAGAAGGCGCCGTTTAGCCAGTCGCATTGCATATCCTCATCGTGCCGGAAATATTTACCCAGCATTCTCCTGGCCCTTTTGGGATACGGCATCAGCAATGGGATGAACCGGAAAAGATCCAGTAACTCCCAGCTTATGGACCTGAACCTTCTTGCCGTGTACTGGACTTTTCCATCGGGAAAGGTCATACGGCAACCCAGCACCCCGGTATCCGGATCCTGTTCCAGCCGGATGGCCGCCTTGCTGATGCTGTCTTCCTGCAGGATGGTATCACTGTTCAACAGGAGGATCAGGTCGCCCTCCGCTTTTTCAATTCCCAGGTTATTGCCACATGCAAATCCGCCATTGACGGGGCTTTTGATCAGCCTTATACCCGGGAACTCCTTTAAAAAAAGCCCGGCATCGCATTCCGTTGAGGCATTATCCACCAGTATGATCTCATAACCGACCCCTTGCGTTTGGCGGATGACTGAACGGATGCAGTTACCGGTCAAAACAAAGCTGTTGTAGTTGATGATTATGACGGATACCTTCATTCTTATTGGTGCAAAATGGCGTAATATTGCTGCTTCAAAACCCAGTTAAAATTAATGTACCAGGAAATAACCCGTTGCAGGATCAGCGAAAGCAGCAATTTAGTAAATGTATTATCATTAGGCGAACAATACCTTACCGGGGTGTTCCCGTCTTCCCGGGAGCAGGTTGTCACAAAAGGCCCGGTAGACATGGTTTGGTGCCCCGAAAGCGGGCTGGTGCAGATGAAACAATCCTACAGCCTGGAAGAAATGTACGGCGACAATTATGGCTACCGCTCCGGGCTGAACCAGAGCATGGTGAACCACCTGCAGAACAAGGTAAGTATGCTGCTGCGAAAAGTACAGACAAAGCCCGGGGATATCATCCTGGATATCGGCAGCAATGACGCGACCTCCCTTAAATGCTATCCCTCCCATCTCCGCCGGATCGGGATCGACCCGACTGGAAATAAATTCAGGGAATATTATACGGATGATATTTCGCTGGTACCCGATTTTTTCACGGCCGCTAATTTCAGGAAAATATTCCCGGAAGAAAATGCGACGATCGTGACCTCCATCGCCATGTTCTACGACCTGGAGGATCCCGTGCAATTTGCCACCGATATTGCCTCCGTACTGGCAGATAACGGCATCTGGCATTTCGAGCAGAGCTATCTCCCTTCCATGCTCCGCACCAACTCGTATGATACGATCTGCCAGGAGCATCTCGAATACTATTCGATGATCTCCGTACAATACATTCTCAGCAAGGCAGGGCTGCGGATCATTGATGTGGAACTGAATGATATTAACGGCGGCAGTTTTGCCGTTACGGCAGCCAGGAAGAATTCATCGCACCGGGCCAACCAGGCAGTCATCGACTGGATGCTTGAAGAAGAGATCAAAATGGGACTGAATACCGAAAAACCTTACCGGGAATTTGCCCAACGGGTGGCCGAACACCGCGGGAGCCTGCTGAACCTGCTCGACAAGTTGAAAAATGACGGCAAAAGGATCATCGGTTACGGTGCCTCCACGAAGGGAAATGTGCTGCTCCAATATTGCAATATCGGCACCCAATACCTCGATTGCATCGCGGAGGTGAATGAACAGAAATTCGGTTCCTTTACCCCCGGCACGCTTATCCCCATCGTTTCCGAGGCGGAAGCCAGGGCCATGAAGCCGGATTACCTGTTTGTTTTACCCTGGCATTTCCGTAATAATATTCTGGGCAGGGAAAAAGAATACCGTGCCGCGGGTGGA